>DASZVN010000023.1:0-4962 GCA_035547055.1 Hyphomicrobiales bacterium | reverse complement strand
TTTCTCGCCGCCGGTGATGCGCTTCACCTCGGCCACGAAGTCCTGCTCGCGATAGAGAATCGTGTGGTGGCAGCCGTGGGCGCGGGCCAGCGCCGCCTTCTCCTCGGAGCCCACGGTGCCGATCACGGTCGCGCCGAGATGGGCGGCCCATTGGCAGAGGATCAGGCCGACGCCGCCCGCCGCGGCGTGGACCAGGATGGTCTGGCCGCGCTCGACCTTGAAGGTGCGGCGCAGGAGATATTGCGCCGTCATGCCCTTCAGCATCATCGCCGCGGCGGTTTCGTCGGCGATCGCGGCCGGAAGTGGCACAGCGCGGTCGGCGGCGATGTTGCGGTGGGTGGCGTAGCTCCCGAGCGTCGCCGCGAAGGCGACGCGGTCGCCCACGGCGAACCCGGTCACGCCCTCGCCGAGCGCCTCGACCACGCCCGCACCCTCCTGTCCGGGGATGAAGGGCAGCGCCGTCGGATAGCGGCCGGTGCGGAAATAGACGTCGATGAAGTTCACGCCGATCGCGGTCTGACGGACGCGAAGCTCGCCAGGGCCCGGCGGCGGCAGCTCGACATCCTCGTAGGACAGAACCTCCGGCCCGCCGGTCTGGCGAATGCGGATGGCGGCGACCATGATCCTTCCCCCTGTCTGCGCGCGCGGGACCATAGGCGAGGCCGCCCCCGCGCGGAAGCGCTCCGCCGCACCGCCTACTCCCAAGGAGGCAAGGACAACGTCGGGAAAGAGCTTCCCCGGTTGGGAAAGCCCATCTAGCCTCTCCTTGTTCAAATTCGAATCTCACCCAAGGGGAGGAAAATGAGCCATTTCAGAGCCGTTCTGGCGGCCGTCGGCGGTGCCGGCTTCCTTGCCGTCGGCGGCGCGGCGGCCGCGGCGCAGGCGACCCAGGGCGACGTCTCGGTCGACCGCGGGCGCTACATCTCGATCGTCGGTGGCTGCAACGACTGCCACACCGCAGGCTTCGCCGAGGCCAACGGCCAGGTGCCGGAAAAGGTTTGGCTGACCGGGGTGGCGGTCGGCCATCGCGGCCCCTGGGGCACGACCTACGCCATCAACCTCCGTCTCAAAGCGGCGGGCATGAGCGAGGACGAGTGGGTCCAGTATCTGAAGACCCTGAAGACGCGCCCGCCGATGCCCTGGTTCGCGATCAACATGTATCCGGAGTCAGACACCCGCTCGCTCTACCGCTTCATCAAGTCGCTCGGCGACCCCGGCAAGCCGACCCCCGAGGCCTTGCCGCCCGGGCAGGAGCCCAAAACGCCCTACACGGTCGACGCGCCGCCGACGATGCCGCACTGACGGTCGGCTTGCGCTTTGCGCCGCGGATTGCTTCCCTCGCCGGCGACGACGAGCGGGAGCAGCCGTGGCCGGTCGAACGGAGGTCGAAGTCGCAGTGGTGGGCGGTGGCCCGACCGGGCTGCTCGCCGCCATGCTGATCGCCGACGCGGGGATCGCGACGGCGCTGTTCGCCCCGCCGGTCGCGGACGATCCGCGGACGACGGCGCTGATGGAAGGTTCGCTGCAGGTGCTGGCGCGGGCCGGGCTGTGGCCGGCGCTGGCGCCGACCACCGGCGCGCTCCGGCGGCTCCGCATCGTGGACGCCACGCGCCGCCTGCTGCGCGCGCCGGAGGTCACGTTCGCGGCTGCCGAGATCGGCCTCGACGCCTTCGGCCATAATTTCGAGAACACGCCGCTCCTCGCCGCGATGGGCGCCAAGGCGGCCCGGATGCCGAATCTCGTGCGCCTGGGCGAGCGGGTGGCGGGCGTATCCCCCGACGAGCACGGCGTCGCGGTCACCGGCATCGCTGGAGCCACGGTCCGCGCGCGGCTCGTGGTTGGGGCCGACGGCCACGCCTCGCTGTGCCGCGACGCCGCCGGGATCGGCGCCAGGCGCTGGACCTACCCCCAGGCGGCGCTGACGCTGAGCGTCGAGCACGCCCGGCCGCACGACGACGTCTCGACCGAGTTCCACACCGAAGCCGGTCCCTTCACCCTGGTGCCGCTCCCCGGCCTGCGCTCCTCGATCGTCGCGGTGATGCGGCCGCGGGAGGCGCGCGCGCTCGCCGCCGCCGATGACGACACGCTGGGACGCGACCTTGCGCGGCGCGCCCACGGCATCCTCGGCGCGATGGTGCCCGGCGCGGCGCGGGGGGTGCGGCCCCTCGGCGGCCTCTCGGCGGAGCGCTATGCCGCGCGCCGGATCGCGCTGATCGGCGAGGCGGCCCACGTGGTGCCGCCGATCGGCGCGCAGGGCCTCAACATGGGGGTGCGCGACGCGGCGGTCCTGGCCGATCGCGTCATCGCGGCACGCCGGCGGGGCCGCGACCCCGGCGGCGCCGATGTCCTCGCCGGCTACGATCGCGCCCGGGCGCTGGAGGTGCGGCCGCTGGTGCTCGCGCTCGACCTCCTGAACCGCTCGCTCCTCGCCGACGCGCTGCCGGTCCAGGCCGGGCGCAGCCTCGGGCTCGCCCTCGTCGGCGGGCTGCTGCCGCTCCGCCGCGCGGTGATGCGCGCCGCGCTGCGCCCAGCCGCCTGACCTGGGCTTGGCCACGGCGACACCCGACATGTCTGCAAGCCCGGCCACCCCCGATCCCGACGCGCCTGACGCGCCGCGGCGGCTCGCCGTAAGGCTCCGGCATCGCCTCGAATACGGCCTTTTCCGCGCCCTCGAAGGCCTGGTACGGCTGCTCGGGCCCGACCGCGCCTCGGCGCTCAGCGGCAGGCTCTGGCGCCTGGCCGCCCCGCGGACGCGCCGCCATGCCCGGGCGCTCGAGAATCTCGCCCGGGCCTTCCCCGAGATGGACGCGGCGCAGCGCGAGCGCATCGCACGAGCGATGTGGGAAAACCTCGGGCGGGTGATGGCCGAGGGCCTCCTGATCGACCGCATCATCGACGAAGGGCGGGTGCAGCCGGGCGCGACGGGCCTCGCGATCCTCGCCGAAGCCAGGGGGCGGGGCGTCTATGCCTCGATGCACTACGGCAACTGGGAGCTGACCGCCTGGCCCCTCACCGCCGGGGGCTGCCGGACGGCCGGGATCTATCGCCCGCTCGACAACCCGCTGCTCGATGCCCGGATCGCCGCCCTGCGCCACAGGATTTACGTCGACGGCCTGTTCGGCAAGGGCGAAGGCTCGCCGCGGCGCCTGTTCACGCACGCACGGGCGGGCCACCCAATCGTCATGCTCGCCGATCTGCGCGAGATGCGCGGCATCGCGGTGCCGTTCTTCGGGCATGCGGCGCCGTCGACGCCGCTGCCGGCGATGGTCGCCCGCAGCCTCGACCTGCCGCTCGTTGCCGCGCGCACGGTACGCGAGGGCGGGGTCCGCTTCCGGGTCGAAGCCGAGCCGGTGCCGGTGCCGAGAACCGCCGACCGCGACGCCGACATCATGGCGGCGACGGCAGCGCTCCACGCCGTCTTCGAGCGCTGGATCCGCGAGGACCCCGCCCAATGGATGTGGGCCCATCGCCGCTGGGACCCTTCGCCGACCCCGGGACGATGGCGGCGGCGCCGTTGACATCGCAGGGGCGGCGCCGCTTAAGTCGCGCGGCCCCGGACCCATATCCCAGCGAATGAAGATGCGTATTGCCAAGTTCGGCCTCGGCGCCGTCGTCCGTCACCGCCGCTTTCCCTTTCGCGGCGTGGTGTTCGACATCGACCCGACCTTCAGCAACAGCGAGGAATGGTGGCTTTCCATTCCCGAAGCGGTGCGCCCGGCGCGCGACCAACCGTTCTACCACCTCCTCGCCGAGAACGCGGAGACCGAATACGTCGCCTATGTCTCGGAGCAGAACCTCGTTCCCGATGAATCGGGCGAGCCGTTGCGCCACCCCGAGATCGCGGCCTATTTCGACGTCGGGGCCGACGGCGCCTTCCGCACCCGCCGCGAGCGCCTGAACTGACGACATTTGCCGGCCGGCCAGGCGCCGGGTAGAAGCTCGCGCCATGGCCGAACCCGACACGCTGAAGATCGCGATCGCCCAGCTCAACCCGACGGTGGGCGACATCGCCGGCAACCTCGCCCGCGCCCGCGAGGCCCGCGCCGAGGCGGCCGGGCTCGGCGCCGATCTCGTTGTGTTTCCGGAGCTTTACGTCTCGGGCTATCCGCCCGAGGACCTGGTGCTGAAGCCGGCCTTCCGCCGCGCCTGCCGCGCGGCGGTCGAAGGCTTCGCCAAGGACACCAGCGACGGCGGGCCGGCAGTCCTGATCGGCACGGTCTGGAGCGAAGGCGACGTAGCGCAGAACGCGGTCGTCCTGCTCGACGACGGCCGCGTCCAGGCGGTGCGCGCCAAGGTGGCGCTTCCGAACTACGGCGTCTTCGACGAGAAGCGGGTGTTCGCCCCGGGCGCCCTGCCCGGCCCGATCGCCTGGCGCGGCGTGCGCCTCGGCGCCCCGGTCTGCGAGGACATCTGGGAGAACGAGGTCACCGAGTGCCTGGCCGAGACCGGCGCCGAGATCCTGATCGCGATCAACGGCTCGCCGTTCTCGCGCAACAAGACCGAGCTGCGCCAGAACATCGCCGCCGCCCGGGTGGTCGAGAGCGGGCTGCCCCTGATCTACGTCAACCAGGTCGGCGGCCAGGACGAGCTCGTGTTCGACGGCGGCTCGTTCGGGCTGCAGGGGGACGGCGCCCTCGCCTTCCAGATGGCGAGCTTCGCCGAGGTGGTGGAGCTGACGATCTGGGAGCGCGGCAACGACGGCTGGCGCTGCACCTGCGGCCCGATGGCGGTGGCGGACGAAGGTGACGCCGCCGACTACCGCGCCTGCGTGCTGGGCCTGCGCGACTACGTGCGGAAGAACCGCTTTCCCGGGGTCCTGCTCGGCCTCTCCGGCGGGATCGACTCGGCGCTCGCCGCGGCGATGGCGGCCGACGCGCTCGGGCCGGCGCAGGTCCATGCGGTGATGCTGCCCTATCGCTTCACCTCGTCGGAGAGCCTGGCCGACGCCGCCGCCTGCGCCAA
>DASZVN010000022.1:0-2870 GCA_035547055.1 Hyphomicrobiales bacterium | reverse complement strand
AGCCATGCGAACGATGCTGCCGTCATTGCGAGCGAAGCGAGGCAATCCAGGAGCCGACGAACATGGGCTTGCCCATGTTCGCCATTACGATGCGCAAGTCGGGCAGGCCCGACTTGCCGGCGCCGCGCTCGCGGCCCCTGGAGTGCTTCGTCGGCTGCGCCTCCTCGCAATGACGGCGAAGCGGCGCTGAGCCGTGCGGATCGTCGCCGGGCGGTTTCGCGGGCGCGCGCTCAAGGCGCCGGCCGACCGCGCCGTCCGCCCGACGTCGGACCGGCTACGCGAGACGCTGTTCGACATCCTCGCCCATGCCCATGACGCGCCAGCGCAAGGCGCCCGCGTGCTCGACCTCTTCGCCGGCACCGGCGCGCTCGGCCTGGAGGCGATCTCGCGCGGTGCCGCCTTCTGCCTCTTTGTCGACCAGGGGGCGGCCGCCCGCGCGCTGATCCGCGACAATGTCGAGGCGCTCGGCCTCGGCGGCGCGACCCGGCTGTTCCGGCGCGACGCGACCCGGCTCGGCCCCTGCCCCGCCGCGCCATTCGACCTCGCCTTCCTCGATCCGCCCTATCGCCAAGCCCTCGCCCGGCCGGCGCTGGAGGCGGCCGCCGCCGGCGGCTGGCTCGCGCCCGGCGCCCTCGCCGTGGTCGAGGAGGCCGCCGACGCCGCATTCGCCCCGCCGGACGGCTTCGCCGTCCTCGACGAGCGCGCGATCGGCGACAGCCGCCTGGTTTTCCTGCGCTTCGCTGGAGCCCAAGAGCCGGATCTGCCGTAAATCTTCGCGTCGACGCGGGACAACTTCCAAGCGCCGTAACCCCTCACCCGGGCGCTTCGCGACTCGACCTCTCCCTCCGGGAGAGGTGAAATGCGCCGGCTGCTCCTTCACCTCTCCCCGGCCGGGGAGAGGTCGAGTCGCATGCGACAGCATGCAACCGGGTGAGGGGCCGAAGCGCAGCAGAAGGAAACCGAAGCAGCATGGCCCCACGCCACTCCCCCGATTTCACGCTGGCGCCGGCCGCCAGGCGGCTCCGGCTGCAGACGCTGATCCGCCTGCGCTGGCTCGCGATCGTGGGCCAGAGCGTCGCTGTGATCGTGGTGGCGCTCGTCCTCGGCTTCCGCCTGCCGCTGCACTCGGCGGCGGCGGTGATCGGCGCCTCGGCGGTGCTCAACATCCTGCTCGCCCTGCGCTTCCGCCCGAGCCAGGGGCTCGACGTGCCGCGCGCCGCGGTCCTGCTCGGCTTCGACGTGCTGCAGCTCGCGGCGCTGCTCTACCTGACCGGCGGGCTGCAGAACCCGTTCGTCGTCCTGTTCCTGGCGCCGGTCCTGATTTCCGCGACGACGCTGCCGCCGGTGCCGACCACCCTGATCGGCGCCCTCGTCGTCTTCTGCGCCAGCGCGCTCGCCCTGTTCCACCTGCCGATGCCGTGGCAGGCGGGCGAGACGCTGCGCCTGCCGCTGCTCTACCTCACCGGGGTGTGGGCGGCGATCGTGCTCGCGGTCGGCTTCATCGGCGTCTACGCCTGGCGGGTGGCCGAGGAGGCGCGCCAGCAATCCGAGGCGCTGGCGGCGACCGAGCTCGTGCTCCAGCGCGAGCAGCACCTCTCCGCCCTCGACGGCCTCGCCGCCGCCGCCGCCCACGAGCTCGGCACCCCGCTCGCGACCATCGCGCTGATCGTCAAGGAGATCGCCAACGCCCCCGATCTCGCCCCGGCCTTCGCCGAGGACATCCAGATCCTGCGCCAGCAGGTCGACCGCTGCCGCGACATCCTGAAGACCCTGACCTCGCTCGACGAGGAGGGCGCGCCTCACGAGCGCATGACCCTCGCCCATCTGCTCGAAGAGGTGGCGGCGCCGCACCGCAATTTCGGCATCGCCATCGCGGTGACGACGAGCGGCCCCGATGGCCGGCCCGAGCCGGTGGTGCGGCGCAACCCCGGCCTGCTCTACGGCCTCGGCAACCTGGTCGAGAACGCGGTCGACTTCGCCCGCAACGCCGTCAAGGTCGAGGCCCGCTGGGATGCCGACACCGTCGAGGTCAAGGTCCGCGACGACGGGCCCGGCTTCCCCTCCGAGGTGCTGATGCATCTCGGCGAGCCCTACGTCACCTCGCGGCCGACCCGCCAGGTCGAGCGCGACGCCGAATCCGGCCTCGGCCTCGGCGTCTTCATCGCCAAGACGCTGCTGGAGCGCTCCGGCGCCGCGGTCGATTTCGCCAACGCGCCGGCCTCCGGCGCCGAGATCACGGTGCGCTGGCCCCGCGCCGCGCTCGATGCCGGAGCGGCCTGACCCGGACCCGCGCCCTTGTGTCGCGCCGCATCCGCCCCAGATGTGTGGTGAAACGCCGCGCGGCACCCCGGCAGGAACCCCCCAATGATGACAGCCGTGGAAGAGACCGGCACGCAGAGCCAGGCCGACCGGTCGCTCCTGATCGTCGACGACGACCGCGTCTTCCTCCAGCGCGTCGCCCGCGCGATGGAGACCCGCGGCTACCAGGTGACGATCGCCGAATCGGTCAAGGACGGCCTCGCCGAGGTCGAGAGCCATCCGCCCGCCTTCGCGGTGGTCGACATGCGGCTCGGCGACGGCAACGGGCTCGACGTGATCTCGGCCCTGAAGCAGCGCCGGCCCGAGGCCCGCGGCATCATCCTGACCGGCTACGGCAACATCGCGACCGCGGTGACCGCGGTGAAGATGGGCGCGATCGACTATCTGGCGAAGCCGGCCGACGCCGACGAGATCGACCAGGCGCTGATGGCGGCGCCCGACCGCAAGCCGGCCCCGCCCGAGAACCCGATGTCGGCCGACCGCGTGCGCTGGGAGCACATCCAGCGGGTCTACGAGCTCTGCGGCCGCAACGTCTCCGAGACCGCGCGCCG
>DASZVN010000021.1:0-11836 GCA_035547055.1 Hyphomicrobiales bacterium | reverse complement strand
GCCTGCCACCAGGTGCCGAAGGCGCCGGGCCAGCCGATCGAGCCGGTCGAGCCGATGCCGAGCTCCAGGATTCCCACCGGGTCGGTGACGGTCGAGACGCCGAGGCCGAAGCCCTGCGCCTTCCAGTTCGACATGCCGCCGAGGAAGGGGATCTCGCGCTGCTTCGGCGTCAGCCGGTTGGTGCCCATCAGCGCGACCGTCTCGGCCTTGAGATAGCGCCGACCGTCGAGCTCGCCCTTGTTCAGCAGCATCCGGGCGAAGCGGAGATAGTCGTCGGCGCACGAGATCAGCCCGCCGCCGCCGCCGCAGAACGCCGGCGGCGCGGTCAGCTCGGGAAAGGCGACCGGCGACATCGTGTGGGCGGCCTCGTCGAGGCGATAGACCACTGCCTGCCGGTCGCGCTTCTGCGGTGGCGCCCAGAAATCGGTGTCGGCCATGCCGAGCGGCTGGAAGATCCGCTCCATCAGGACGTCGCGGAACGGCTTGCCCGCGATCCGCCCGACCAGGAAGCCGAGCACGTCGGTCGCGTGGCTGTAGTGGAAATGGTCCCCCGGCTCGAACAGGAGCGGCAGCGCGGCGAGGCGGCGCATCCATTCGTCCGGGTCGAGCCCGCTCGCCAGCGGGTCGCCGAGCGCCTTGCCGTAGGCCTCGGCGATCGGCCCGGTCGTGGTGAAGGCGTAGGCGAGGCCGGAGCGGTGGGTGAAGAGGTCGTCGAAGGTGATCGGCTTGGTCGCCTTGTGGGTCTTGTCGAGCGGCCCGTCCTCGGCATCGAGGACGCGCATCTCGGCGAATTCGGGCGCCCATGTCGCGATCGGGTCGTCGAGCTTGAAGCGGCCCTCCTCCATCAGCATCAGGGCGGCGACCGAGGTGATCGGTTTCGACATCGAGGCGATGCGGAACAGGCTGTTCCGCTCCATCGGCAGGTTCCGCTCGACGTTGCGGCGGCCGATGGTGTTGATCTGGGCGACCTCGCCGCGGCGCCACAGCAGGGTGACGATGCCCGAGAGGTCGCCCGCGTCGACGACGCCCTGGAGCCCGCGCGGGATTTCAGCGAGGCGGTCGGGGTCGAACCCGGCGGCAGCGGCGGCGGTGCGTTGGTCCATGGCGTGCTCCCTGGGCACGATCGGCCGGCGCGCTTTCCCGCCGGCCTCGCGGCCGGCCGAAATCTGGAACACCGATGGGCGGGACGCAATGCGCAAGCGTCAGCCGAGCGGGCCCTTGGGCAGCGCGTCGAGCGGGAAGCGGCGGACGTCGTGCAGCAGCTCGACCAGGGCGCGGGCGCCGTGGGCTGCTGCTGCTTCGCCCTTTTCGCGGCTGGCCAGGCTGGCGTCCCCGATCGCGCCGGAGGGGTGGAGGTCCTGGCTCATCCAGCCGAAGCCGAACGGGCGGTCGGCGCTGAGCCAGCGGTAGCGCTCGGCCATCGCCAGCGAGGCCGGGGTGAAATCGGCGGTGCGTTCGGCGCGCACGAGGTCCGGCCGGAAGGCCAGCATCAGCGAGGTCTCGATGTCGCCGCCGTGGATGCCGTGGGCGGTCTCGGCGGTGGTGAACAGGCCCTCGGGATAGCCGAAGCGGTGGAGGCTCGCGGTCACCACCAGCATGCCCGCGCGGACGCGGAGGTTGCGGGCGACGATGTCGATGACCGAGACGTTGCCGCCATGCGAGTTCAGCAGCACCAGCTTCCGCACGCCCGCGCGGGCGACGCTCTCGCCGATCTCGGTCCAGGCGGCGATGGCGGTCTCGGGGGCGAGCGTCAGCGTGCCGGGAAAGTGGAGGTGCTCGTCGGACTTGCCGACCGCCTGCAGCGGCAGGAACGACACCGGCAGGTCGGCCGCCATCAGCGGCAGGGCGGCATCGATATAGCCCCGGATGATGTAACGGTCGACGCCGAGTGGCAGGTGCGGCCCATGCTGCTCGATCGCCGCGACGGGCAGCACCGCGATCCATCCCGAGGTGTCGGCGCCGTGGATCTCCTCCCAGCTCATCTCGTCCCATTGGCGGCGGGGCAGCGTCGGCATCGGGTTCAGCGGCTCCGGCCGTCGACCGCGACGCGCTCGATCGCGGCGAGGTCGATGCCTTCGAGGCAGCGGATGTTGACGCCGGCCATCGCCTGGCCCGCGCGCTCGCCTTCGGCAAAGGGCGCGCAGCCGCAATCGGGGCAGAAGCGGTGCTTCAGGCGGTGGGTGTTGAAGGTGTAGGTCGCGAGCCGGTCCTCAGGTGTCGAGAGGGCGAGGGCCTCGCGGGGGACGAAGGCGAGGAGGTAGCCCTTCCGCTGGCAGTGCGAGCAGTTGCACTCGATCGCCTTGTCGAGCGTCGCCTCGACCTCGAAGGCGATCCGCCCGCAATGGCACGACCCCTGGTAACGCATTCCGCTCTCCGTGCGCCGGCGGGCGCAACCTCGCCTCTCGGCGCGGCCGGCGCAAGGGGCCGCCTCGCCTTGCCGCCGCTCTGCGGGCGGGCTATGCCCCGCCGCCATGACCGCCGGCCCCCAGGACCTGATCCGCAACTTCGCCATCATCGCTCATATCGATCATGGCAAGTCGACGCTCGCCGACCGCCTGATCCAGATGACCGGCGGGCTCAGCGAGCGCGAGATGACCGAGCAGGTGCTCGACTCGATGGAGATCGAGCGCGAGCGCGGCATCACCATCAAGGCACAGACGGTGCGCCTGTCGTATCGCGCCCGCGACGGGCGCGACTACGTGCTGAACCTGATCGACACCCCCGGCCACGTCGACTTCGCCTACGAGGTCAATCGCTCGCTCGCGGCGTGCGAGGGCTCGCTCCTCGTGGTCGACGCCAGCCAGGGCGTCGAGGCTCAGACCCTCGCCAACGTCTACCAGGCGATCGAGAACAACCACGAGATCGTCCCGATCCTCAACAAGATCGACCTGCCGGCGGCGGAGCCGGAGCGGGTCAAGGAGCAGATCGAGGAGGTGATCGGCCTCGACGCCTCCGACGCGGTCGAGATCTCGGCCAAGACGGGCTTCGGTGTCGAGGAGGTGCTGGAGGCGATCGTCACCCGCCTGCCCCCGCCGAAGGGCGATCCCGACGCGATGCTGAAGGCGCTCCTGGTCGATAGCTGGTACGACGCCTATCTCGGCGTGGTCGTGCTGGTCCGCATCGTCGACGGCCGCCTCGCCAAGGGCCAGCGCATCCGCCTGATGGGCACCGGCGCCGCCTACGACGTCGACCGGGTCGGCGTGTTCACGCCGAAGATGGAGAACGTCGCCTCGCTCGGCCCCGGCGAGCTCGGCTTCCTTACCGCCTCGATCAAGGAAGTGGCCGACACCCGCGTCGGCGACACCATCACCGACGACCGCAAGCCGACCGCGGACATGCTGCCCGGCTTCCGTCCGGCGCAGCCGGTGGTGTTCTGCGGCCTGTTTCCGGTCGATGCCGCCGATTTCGAAGACCTACGCGCGGCGATGGGCAAGCTCCGCCTGAACGATGCCAGCTTCAGCTACGAGATGGAGACCTCCGCGGCGCTGGGCTTCGGCTTCCGCTGCGGCTTTCTCGGCCTGCTCCACCTCGAGATCATCGAGGAGCGGCTCGCCCGCGAGTTCAACCTCGAGCTGATCGCGACGGCGCCCTCGGTCGTCTACAAGATCCGCCTGACCGACGGCACGGCGATCGACCTCCACAACCCGGCCGACTTCCCCGACCCGGTGAAGATCGCCGAGATCGAGGAGCCCTGGATCCGCGCGACCATCCTGACCCCGGACGAGTATCTCGGCGCGGTCCTGAAGCTCTGCCAGGAGCGCCGCGGCAGCCAGGTCGACCTCAACTATGTCGGCAAGCGCGCGATGGTGGTCTACGACCTGCCGCTGAACGAGGTGGTGTTCGACTTCTACGACCGCCTGAAGTCGATCTCGAAGGGCTATGCCAGCTTCGACTACCACATCACCGGGATGCGTCCGGGCGACCTCGTCAAGATGTCGATCCTGGTGAACGGCGAGCCGGTCGACGCGCTCTCGATGCTGGTCCACCGCGGCCGGGCCGAGCTGCGCGGCCGGGCCATGTGCGAGAAGCTGAAGGAGCTGATCCCGCCGCACCTGTTCCAGGTGCCGATCCAGGCCGCGATCGGCGGCAAGATCATCGCCCGCGAGACCGTGCGCGCGCTCCGGAAGGACGTCACCGCCAAGTGCTACGGCGGCGACGTCACGCGCAAGCGCAAGCTCCTCGACAAGCAGAAGGAGGGCAAGAAGCGCATGCGCCAGTTCGGCAAGGTCGAGATCCCGCAGGAGGCCTTCATCGCCGCGCTGAAGATGGACGGGTGAGGAAGGCTTGCCTTGGGCGCCAAGTCGTCACATGTTACGTATGGAGCTTGGAGATGAAGTCGGCAGCGAAGCAGGGAAGCAGTTCGGCGCAGCGGATGCGGCAACGCCGCGCCCGGTTGCGTGCGGCCGGCTACCGGCCCATCCAGTTTTGGGTTCCCGATCTCCGCAAGCCGGAAGTGCGCGAGGCGCTTCGGCGCGAAGCCGCGATGCTATCCACTCATCCGGAGAACGCAGCGCTGGACGAGTGGCTCGATGCCGTCACGGACTGGGATTGACGTCACGCGTGGCGACGTGGTGATCGTCGTCGCGCCGGGCGACCTCGGAAAGCCCAGACCTGCCATCGTCGTCCAGGCGGACCTGACGGCACAGGATTCCACAACGATCATCGTCTGCCCGTTATCATCGGAAGTGGTCGAAACACCGATGATGCGGCCGGTTGTCGATCCGACCGACGGGAACGGGCTACGCCTTCGCTCGCAGGTCATGGTCGACAAGATCGCGGCTCTGCGCCGACCGCGGATTCGCGCCCGAATTGGCTCTCTCGAGCCCGACTCGATGCGACTGCTCGACGATGCCCTTCTTACGGTCCTCGGTCTCAGCAGCTGAGAGGTGAGGCGGCTACTCCCCTCAGTGCCGCATGCGCATCATCATGCTGCCGCCACCGGGGCCGCCGGCCACGCCGCCGCGCGCGCCCATCATGCCGCCGGCGGAGTCGGCCCCGGCGCAGTCGGCCTTGAGCCAGTGCGCCTCGAAATGGTTGGTCATGTTCATCGCATGACCCTGCCCGCTGATGTGCATGGTCATGTCGCCGCGATAGTGCTCGCTCGAATCGTAGACCACGTGGATATGGCCGCTCCCGCTGGCGCGGCCGTGGCAGACGAGGTCGGCGCTGTAGTCGCCGCCGCCCATGCGGACGTTCTCCGCGCGGCAATCGCCCTGGACCGTCGGCGGTCCCTTGGCGGCCTGCTCGGGCGTGACGCATTGCTTGGTGGTGATGGTGCGCGACGACGGCAGGCTGATGCCGCGCGCCTTCATCTGCGCCAGTGCCTCGGGCGGGATCATCTTGGCCATGTCGCTGCCCATGGTGGTGGTGACCTGCCACAGACCGGGCTTGCCCATGCCGGCGGCGAGCGCCGCCCCGGGCACCGCTACCATCGCCGCGGCCGCAACAACCGCCATCCCCGCCTTGATCGACGACATCCGCTTCCCCCGCCGTGACCGCCGCGCTCCGCGACGCGGCCGCGGCGACTGTGACATGCCGCCGCGGCGGGGGGAAGGTGCCGCTCAGCGCTGCAACCGGATCTGCGCGACCGCAGCCAGGCAGCCGCGTTGGTCGCCGGCCTGGCGGGCGTGGTTGGCCTGGTTGTAGGCTGCTGCGACCTGGTTCTTGGTGTCGCTCGCCGGCATGCGCTCCCAGGCCGCCCGGATCGCGGCCAGCCGCGCCGAGCAGCTCGGGCTCCGCGCCATGTGCCGCGTCGCCGCGAGCGTCGGCGCCGCCGCGCCGAGGAAGGTTGCGCCGGCGACGAGAATGCCGAGGGATCTTGCCGTCACATGCATGGCTGCCTCCTGGCGTCCGTTGAGACGGTCCGGAAGAGCCCGCGCACCGGGTTCTCCCGCACCGGCCGCGCCCGGCCCCCGAGAGAATGGGACAAAGTCCACACCCGGCGGTCGCGGCGGTCAACCGCGGCGCTTGTCGCAGGAGAATCGCGATGCGCTATCCTGCCGGACGGCGATTCGGCATTCGGGTCACGCGATGAAGGGAGCCGGGACGGCATCAATTGCGCACGGTGTGCTGGATGGCGAGGAGTCGGCGGCCCGCAGCCGCGCCGACGACATCGCCACACAGCCCTACGAGATCACCCGCGAGCGGCTGCGCGATCCGCGCGTGCTCGACGAGATGCGAGCCCGCCAGCCCGGCATGAAGCTCCGCACCGACGCCGAGCTCGACGCCTCGCTCCATGCCACGCTGGCAGGCCGGCGGCCGGGCGAGCCGGTCTGGGTGTTCGGCTACGGCTCGCTGATCTGGAACCCCGCCTTCGAGTTCGCCGAGCGCCGGGTCGGGCTGATCCACGGCTGGCACCGCCGCTTCTGCCTGTGGATGATCTCGGGCCGCGGCTCGCCCGAGGTGCCTGGGCTGATGCTGGCGCTCGACCGCGGCGGAAGCTGCCGCGGCATCGCCTACCGCCTGAGCGAGCGCCAGGTGGCCGACGAGCTGATCCTGGTGTGGCGGCGGGAGATGCTGTCGGGCGTCTACCACGCCCGCTGGGTCGAGGCGGCGACCGCGACCGGGCCGGTGCGCGCCATCACCTTCACCGCCAACCGCGCCCACGATCGCTTCGTCGCGCTGCCGGAGGAGCGGGTCGCGGAAATGGTGGGGCAGGCGAGGGGTGCGCTCGGGAGCTGCCGGGACTATCTCGATCGCACGGTCGAGCATCTCGAGACGCTCGGCTTTCGCGATGCTGCCCTGGAGCGCATCCGCGCCCGCGTCGGGACGCGCGGTCACCCGTAGGTGGGCAACGCGGACGCGTTGCCCACGAAAAACGGGCATCGGCGTTGCCGATGCCGTCCGACGTCACTTCTCCGCCTTCACCGGGTTGACCAGGACGCCGACCTTGTCGACCTCGATCTCCACGGTGTCGCCGTCCTTCATGTAGACCGGCGGGTTGCGGCGGGTGCCGACGCCGCCGGGCGTGCCGGTGACGATGACGTCGCCCGGCTCGAGGTCGGCGAAGGTCGAAAGATAGGCGATCTGCCGCGGGATCGAGTGGATCATCATGTCGGTCGAGGCGTGCTGCATCACCGTGCCGTTCAGCCGCGTCGTCAGCGTCAGGACGGTCTTGGCCGGGATCTCGTCCGCGGTCACCATCCATGGGCCGAAGCCGCCGGTCGCGACCCAGTTCTTGCCGGGGATCCATTGCGCGGTGTGGCGCTGCCAGTCGCGCACCGAGCCGTCATTGTAGCAGGAATAGCCGGCGATGTGGCTCCAGGAGTCCGCCTCGGAGATGCGGCGGCCGCCCTTGCCGATGATCACCGCGATCTCGCCCTCGTAGTCGAGATCGGTCGACTCGCGCGGCCGGATCATCGGCTGGCGGTGGCCGACCTGGCTGTTGGCGGTGCGCATGAAGATCGCCGGCTTCTCGGTCGGCTCGCGGCCACTTTCGACCCGGTGTTCCTCGTAGTTCAGGCCGACGCAGAAGATCTTTTCCGGGCGCGGGATCACGGGCAGGAACGTCACCGCGTCGAGCCGGTGCTCGGGCTTGCCCTTCTTCACCTCGGCCTCCGCCTCGGCGAAGGCCCCGGTGGCGATCAGCGCCTTGAGGTCGGAATAGCGGCCGAGGCGGCTGCCGAGATCGATGATCTCCTGGCCGACGACGGCGCCGTAGCTGTCGCGTCCATCGACGCGGAACGATGCGAGCTTCATGCCTTCCCCCTGTCCGGCTGGCTGGTGCGGCCGCTCTTTTCCGTCATGGCGCGGCGAAAAGCAAAGCGGATGAGCCGGGAGCGGCGCCAGCCGCGTTGCACCTCGGCAACAGGGGGCCTATTTTTGTCCGGCCCCAAACAAATTGTCTGCGGTTCGCGCCGTCGGGAGCGAAACGCCGTGAAGCTTTTCGCCGCCTCGCGCGTTAGGCGGGGGTTGGGCGGGATTGTTCCGATGAGTTCTCCAACCGATCTTCTGCGGGCGTTGCCGGTTGCGATCTACACGACCGATCGCGACGGCTTCCTCACGTTCTACAACGACACCGCAGCCGCGTTCTGGGGTCACCGGCCGGCGCTCGGCGCCAGCCGGTGGTGCGGCTCGTGGAAGCTGTTCTGGCCCGACGGCCGGCCGATGGCCCATGACGAATGCCCGCTGGCCCTGGCTCTCAGAGAGGGGCGTGAGATCCGCGGCGCGGAGGCGGTGGCCGAGCGGCCCGACGGCAGCCGCATCCCGTTCGCCCCCTATCCGACGCTGCTGCGGGACCCGGAGGGCCGGATCACCGGCGCGATCAACCTCCTCGTCGACCTCAGCGACCGGCGCGACGCGGACATCGGCGCGGCGCGGCTCGCGGCGATCGTCTCCTCCTCGGACGACGCCATCATCAGCAAGACGCTTCAAGGCATCGTCACGAGCTGGAACGCCGGCGCGACCCGCATTTTCGGCTATCAGCCAGACGAGATGATCGGCCAGTCGATCACCCGCATCATCCCGCCCGAGCTTCTCGGCGAGGAGGCCGAGATTCTGTCCAAGCTCCGTGCCGGCCAGCGCATCGACCACTTCGATACCATCCGCATCGCCAAGGGCGGCCGGCGGCTCGACATTTCCCTCACCGTCTCCCCGGTGCGCGACCGCAGCGGGACGATCGTCGGCGCCTCCAAGGTGGCGCGCGACGTGACCCAGCGCAAACACAACGAGGAGATGCAGCGGCTCCTGTTCGACGAGCTGAACCACCGGGTGAAGAACACGCTGTCGATGATCCAGGCCATTGCCAGCCAGTCGATGCGGCGTGCCGACAACCCGGTGCAGTTCGTGGAGAGCTTCAACGGCCGGGTCCAGGCGCTGTCGCGCGCGCACGATCTGTTGGTGAAGGGGCGATTGCAGGGTGCGGACGTCGGCGACCTGGTGCGCGAGCAGGTCGTGCTCGGCGACGAGGCCGACCACCGCATCCGGGCCGCGGGACCCGCGGTGATGCTCGATTCGCGGACCGCCGTGCAGCTTGCCCTGATGCTGCACGAGCTCGCGACCAACGCCCGCAAATACGGCGCGCTCGCCAGCCCCGGCGGCCGTCTCGCGGTCGAATGGGCCGTGCACAGCGGCCAGGGCCGCGAGCTGCGGCTGAGCTGGCGCGAGAGCGGCGTTCCGGAGGTGCACGCGCCGCAAGCGCACGGCTTCGGCACCGTGCTGATCGAGCGCACCGCCAGGGCGAGCGGCGGCGAGGCCGCGATCCGCTACGGCGCCGACGGCATCGCGTGCGACATCTCGCTGCCGCTCCTCGGCGAGGAGAACTCCCTGCAGGCCTCGATCGAGGGCGAGGGCGTGCCGTCGGCCAATGTCGAGACCGGTGTGCTCGCCGGCCGCCGGATCATGGTGATCGAGGACGAGCCGCTGGTCGCGCTGGAGATGGAGGCGCATCTGGCCGACGCGGGCTGCACCGTCCTCGGGCCGGCGGTGACCGTGGAGGCCGCAGCGCGGCTGATCGCCGAGGGCGGCTTCGACGCGGCGCTGCTCGACGGCAACCTGCATGGCCGCCGGGTCGACGATCTCGCCGCGGCGCTGGCGCGCGCCGGCACCCCGTTCGCCTTCGTCACCGGCTATGGCCGCGAAGCCCTGCCGGCGGGGTTCCGCGACGCGCCGCTCCTCGCCAAGCCGTTCCGGCCGGAGCAACTCATCGCGGCCGTCGAGGCCCTGCTGGCCGCGCCCCCGGCCGACGTGATCCCGCTGCGCGCCTCCAATCGACGCGCGGCGCCTCACGGCACCGGATAATTCCCCGGCGCGTCGATCTCGGCCGGCACGCTTGGGTCGAACTGGCCGGTGCGGCGATACTGGTAGAGGTAGCTCGGCACCACGACCTCGATCGCGGTGGCGCGGATGCCGAGCCCGTCGAGGGTGCGGCCGGCACCCGTTGCCGCGCTCGACACGAGGTTGTCGACCGCGAGCTGGGCGACCTGGTCGGCGGTGAGCGGCGGCGTCGGCAGGAGCTGGCCGATGCGGCCGACCAGCCGGGCGAGGAACGTCGGCACCGGCACGACCAGCCGCCGCCGCCCGGTGACGGCGAGCGTGTAGCGGACGATCTCCTCCATCGTGCGGATCTCGGGTCCGCCGATCTCGTAGACGGTTCCGGGCGCGGCCCGGCCTTCGAGCGCGAGCGCCACCGCCTTGGCGGCGTCGTCGCAGAACACCGGCTGGAACCGGCTCGCCCCGCAGACCAGCGGCATCGCCGGGCTGAGGCGGGCCATCGCCGCGAAACGGTTGAAGAGCTGGTCCTCCGGCCCGAACACCAGCGAGGGCCGCACGATCACGGCGTCGGGAAAGGCCGCGTGCACCGCCCGCTCGCCCGCCGCCTTGGAGCGGGCATAGGCCGAGGGCGCGTCGGCCTCGGCGCCGAGCGCGGAGACATGGACCATCGCCGTGGCGCCCGCCGCCGCGGCCGCTTCGGCGACCCGCCGGGCGCCGGCCACGTGAACCTCGGCGAAGCGCTGGCGGCCGCGCTCGTAGGCGATGCCGACGAGGTTGACGGCGGCGTCGGCGCCGTCGAGCGCCGCGCGGATCGAGCCCATGTGGCGGAGATTGGCCTGGACCTCGTTGATCTGCCCGACCGCGCCGAGCACCCTGAGATAGGACGCGAGCTCCGGCCGGCGGACCGCCACGCGGATGCGCCAGCCGCGCTCGGCGAGCGCGCCGACGACGTGCCGGCCGAGAAAGCCCGAGCCGCCGAACACCGTGACGATGCGATCCGAAACCGCAAGCCGGGCCATGCCGTCCTCTCCCGCCGATGGGTGCCGTACCTAATCGAACGGTCAATGGCCGTCCAGCGCGGCGTTGACCGCCGCAAGGCGGCCCCTTATGAGGAGCGCCGGGCCCAGGTGGCGGAATTGGTAGACGCGCACGGTTCAGGTCCGTGTTCCGCAAGGAGTGAAGGTTCGAGTCCTTTCCTGGGCACCACTGCTTCCCCGCCCTCAGCGGGATCAAGAAGTTAAGCCTAGTCAGAGTGTTGCGCTAACCCGACTGTGCTACAAGGGTGCGCAACGATGCTCATTAGGCTGGTCCGTCCCGTGAAGCGTCCGGGGTCTTCTTCGTCCTACTTCGTGCAGCGCATCCCGGCGGACGTGCGGGCTCGCGCGGTCGGCCGCGTGTTGAACATCCCGCGTGGAGCGGGCGCAGCCGCCCGAGTCGCGGTCACCCCTACTATGAAGACCATCCGCGTTTCCCTTCGGACCTCCGATCCAGGTGAGACCAAGGTGCGGCAGGCGGCCGCCGCGGCCTACATGGAAACCGTGTGGCGGGCATTGCGGGCGGAGAGGCCGGCTTCGCTAGACCACCGACAAGCCACGGCTCTGGCAGGCGAGCTTTACCGTGCTTGGGCCAATGGCGCTGCCCGAGAGCGGACGCTGTCAATCGTTCACACACCCGCCGGTTGGGTGCGCGACGATGAGGCGATGCCCGGAGAGGAAGAAGCGGCCTTCGCGGCAACGCTCCGCCACCTGGACGGCCTCCGCGCTTCGGGTGAGGTGGATGACCTTGAGCCGACTCTAGGCCCACTCGTGGACCGCCTGTTGCTCGGCAGGGGCATCGCCGCGGTTGACACCCCTTCGCGCCGGCTCCTCCTCGAAGCCTTCTGGCTGGCGCTCAAGGAGGGCATGGAGGCCCGGCGCCGAAACGCGGAGGGTGACTATTCGCCGGACCCGAAGGCACAGCGCTTCCCCGAGTGGGCCGTCACGCCGTCGAGCAAACCAATTGCCGCCTTGCCCGTGAAGGTGTCGCTAAAGGGGCTGGTGGAGGACTGGTGGCGGGAGGCGCAGGCTATCGGCCGGAAGCCCAGCACCCACGAAAGCTACGCCAACACGGTGGCCGCCTTCGTGGC
>DASZVN010000020.1:0-28355 GCA_035547055.1 Hyphomicrobiales bacterium | reverse complement strand
CGCTCCCCGGCCGCAGCCGCCAACGCCCGCCATTGCCCGACCGAGAGCGCGTTCGTCCGGCGGAGCGGGAAGTCGGCGCCGGCCTGGTGCATTCGCGCAAGCGTCGCACCGAGCGCGGCGCAATGGGCAGCGCTCGGCCGCCGCGGCCACATGCCGTCCAGAAAGGTCACGATCGCTGCCGGCCGGCCGCACAGCTCGCCGAGGAGCGCGCCATCCGTCTGGTGCACCGGCAGCGGACAGGTGATCCCGCGTGCCGCGAGATGCTCCATCAGGCCGAGGAAGAACGGCAGGTCGGCCCGCTCGACCCGCCGCTCGTAGAGCGTGAGGATGTAGTGGCCGGCCGCGGTATGGAGCAGGTAGTTGGAGTTCTCGACGCCCTCGGCGATGCCCTTGCACGACAGCACCGCGCCCAGCGGATAACGGTCGACAAACGCCGCCAGCTCCTCGTCGGGCACCTCGGTGTAGACGGCCATCGGCGCGGCATCCCGGATTTGTCGCGGGGTCGGCGGCGTGGTATCGGCCGCGACCGCCGCCGTCAAACGGGGAGACGATGAGCACGGCCTCAGCCCTGCCGGCGCCGGACTGGATCTGGATCGTATTCACCCTGATCGCGGTGGCGGCGCAGACGATGCGCAACGCCCTCCAGCGTAGCCTGGCCGCGCGGGTCGGCACCCTTGGCGCGACCGAGGTGCGCTTCTTCTTCGGCCTCCCCTTCGCCATCGTGATCTTCGCCGCGGTGGCGGCCTGGGGCGGGCTGCCGCGGACGCCGGAGCCGGCGTTCTGGGGCTGGCTCGTGGTGGGCGCGTTCATGCAGATCGCCGCGACCGCCTTTCTTCTCGCGGCGATGCGCGAGCGCTCGTTCGTCATCGCCATCGCCTATTCGAAGACCGAGCCGGTGCAGGTCGCCGTGTTCGGCCTCGTCTTTCTCGGCGACGCGCTGACGGCCGGGGTTGCCGTTGCCGTGATCGCCGCCGTGGTCGGCGTGATGCTGCTATCGTGGCCGCGCGCCATGACGCCCGGCCGCCGCGCGCTGCCGGTGGTGCAGGGCCTGGTGTCGGCGAGCTGTTTCGCGCTGTCGTCGGTCGCCTTCCGCGGCGCGATCCAGGCGCTCGACGATCCGGACTACCTGGTCGCGGCGACCACGACGCTCGCCGCGGGCCTCGTGCTCCAGACCCTGGCGATGGGCGCCTATACCGGCCTCCGGGCGCCGGCGACGCTGCGGGCGGTGCTGCGTGCCTGGCGCCCGGCGCTGCTCGCCGGGCTTCTCGCCGCAGTCGCCTCGCAGTTCTGGTTCCTGGGCTTCGCGGTCGAGAGCGCAGCCAAGGTGAGGACGCTCGGCGTGGTCGAGATCGTGTTCGCCCAGGCCGTCTCGCTCCGGCTGTTCCGCGAGCCGATGGGCTGGCGCGAGCTTGCCGGGCTCGCCCTCGTCGCGCTCG
Organism: Hyphomicrobiales bacterium; assembly: GCA_035547055.1. Classification (GTDB taxonomy): domain Bacteria; phylum Pseudomonadota; class Alphaproteobacteria; order Rhizobiales; family Methylopilaceae; genus DASZVN01. Next base: position 26,919 of record DASZVN010000020.1, on the reverse strand, counting down.
CCGTCGTCACCGTGGTGAACGGATAGGCCGCTTCAGGGCCGCGTCCTGAGCACGACGCCGAGGCCGAGCAGGAGGCCGAGGAAGCCGGCGAAGGCGGTGACGCCGCGGGCCAGCGTCACCCGGGTGGAGAGCCCGAGCAGCGCCACCCCGACCAGCCACGCGATCAGAATCGCCCAGAACAGATGGCGGTGGAAGCGCTTGAGGTCGGCATTGCCGACCGCGAGCTCGCCGCAGATGGCGCCGACGAAGCCGCAGACCGCCCCGGTAATCGCCCAGCGCACCCCCCACCAGGCCCCCAGGGGGGCGTGGCGGCTGTAGAGCGCCCGGTAGGCCCAGTCGAGCGGAACGCTGAGCACGGCCATCGCCGCGGCCGAGGCCACCACCCCCGCAAGGATCGCCATCCACCAGCGCGCCATCGCCGGCGACGGGATGATCGGGTGAATCTGGTCCATGGCGGAAGCCCATCCGGCCGCACGATTCACCGTGCCAGCTTAGCATGAAACGCAGGAAAGCACGCGGGCCTGCGGGGTTTCCTTCGAGGGGCACCATTTGGTAGAATGAGGCAGCTACAGGCGCCATGGGCGCCGCCGGAACCAGGCCATGCCGAATTACGAATATGCATGCGGAGATTGCGGGCCGTTCAATGCCTGGCGGCCGATGGCCGAGTCCGATCTCCCGACGCCCTGCCCCGAATGCGCGGCTCCCGCGCCGCGGTCGATGGCGGCGCCCCGTCTCGGCGCCGGCGCGGCGGCGAGCCCGCCGCCCGCGACCGGCGCGTCGTCGATGCGCATCCATGGCGGCGGCTGCGCCTGCTGCGCGCCCCGGGCCGCCCCACGGGTCGCTTCGCCGGCCTGAGGTCGGCCCCCTTCTCACCGCGCGATAGCGCAGCGTCTGCCGGCCGCCTATGCTGCGGCCCCGAACGATGCCGGCCGCGGCCGGTCGAGTCCAGGGAGAGTTCAGTGGCCAAGATCGTGCTGGGAATGGGAACGTCGCACGGACCGATGCTGTCGACCCCGCCCGATGGCTGGGGCCTGCGCGTGCCGGCCGACAAGACCAACAAGGCCCACCATTTCAAGGGCCGCACCTGGACCTTCGACGAGCTGGTCGAGGCGCGGAGGGACGAGCATCTCGCCAAGGAGATCACCCAGGACGTCTGGAACCGCCGCCATGCCGAGTGCCGCGCCGCGATCGCCGAGCTCGCCCGCGTCTTCGCCGAGGTGAAGCCCGACGTCGCGGTGATCGTCGGCAACGACCAGTACGAGATCTTCAAGAAGACGCTACAGCCCACCTTCAGCGTGTTCTGGGGCAAGGACATCGTCAACGACGAGTGGAGCGAGGAGCGTATCGCGCAGCTCCCGCCCGGCATCGCCGTCGGCCTGCCCGGCCACATTCCGCCGGGTGGTGCCACCTATCGCGGCCTGCCCGATCTCGGCGAGCACATCATCAAGTCGACCATCGCCGAGGAGTTCGACGTGACCTCGCTGACCGAGATGACCGGCGGCGAGACCCCCCACGCCTTCGGCTTCGTCTACCGCCAGATCATGAACGACGAGCCGGTGCCGAGCGTCCCGATCATCCTCAACACCTTCTTCCCGCCGAACCAGCCGACCGTCCGCCGCTGCTACGATTTCGGCAAGTCAATCGTCCGCGCCATCGAGAGCTGGGACGCCGACACCCGGGTGGCGCTGATCGCCTCGGGCGGCCTCACCCATTTCGTCATCGACGAGGAGGTAGACCGCACCCTTCTCGGAGCCATGAAGAAGGGCACGATCGAGGACGTGGCGGAGCTCGGCGAGGCGATCTTCCAGGCCGGCACCTCGGAGGTGAAGAACTGGGTGCCGGTCGCGGGCGCGATGGCCGATCTCGGCTTCGAGCCGACCGTCGTCGACTACGTGCCGTGCTACCGCTCCGAAGCCGGCACCGGCAACGCCATGGGCTTCGTCTACTGGCGGCCGTAAGCGGCTCGGCTTCGTAGGGCGGGCGTCCGCAATGCGGATGCCCGCGGCGGGCTGCCGGCGGGCAAGCTGCGCTTGCCCCTCACGCTCACGCTATGCCGGCCTACCCTCGGAGCCTACGCCCGGAGCGCGCCGAACAGCGGGCGGCGGCCGGCGACCTTGGGGCGCTGCGCCACGATCAGCCGCTCGGCCGCCTCGGGCGCGAGCGGCTCGCCGAGCGCGATCCCCTGGGCGAGCTGACAGCCGAGCTGGAACAGCATCGCTGCCTCGGCCTGGGTGTCGACACCGTCGGCGACGAGGTCGATCCCGAGATCCGCGCCGAGCCGGATCAGCGCCGCCAGCACCGCGCTGCGGCGCTGGTCGCGGTCGGGGCTGCTGAGGAGCAGCGGGTCGAGCCGGAGCAGGTCGAAGGCGAAGTGTTGGACGAAGACCAGGCTGCCGTGGGCCGAGCCGAAGCCATCGAGCGCGAGCCCGGCGCCCGCCTCGCGAAGCCGCGTCAGCATGCCCTCGGCATGCTCCGGGTTCTGCATCACCGCCTTCTCGCCGACGGCAAGGCGGAGCGAGCCGCGCGCCACCAGCACCCGCGACAGCGTGCCCTTGACCTCCTGCACCAGCTCGCGGCGGGCGAATTGCCGCGCCGAGATCGCGAGGGCGACGAAGAGCGGCGGATCATGCGGCGACAGGCGCTGCCACGCGGCGAGCTGGCGGGCGGCGGCGTCGAGCGCGAACTGGCCGAAATCGACGCTGAGACCGGTCTCCTCGGCGAGATCCAGGAATTCGGCCGCCGGCCGGCGGCCGTAACGCTTGTGATCCCAGCGCGGACGGGCCTCGAAGCCGGCGACGTTGGCGTCGGCGAGGCGGACGATCGGCTGGTAGTCGAGCTTGATCTCGCCCCGTTCGAGCGCGCGGCGAAGCTCGCCCTCGACCAGGAGGCGGTCGGTCCGCGAGGTCAGCATCGCCGGCTTGAAGACCTCGACATGGTCGCCGCCGAGGCGCTTGGCCTGGTACATCGCGACCTCGGCGCCGTGCACGATCTCGTCGCGGTCGGTCGCTGCGCCGGGCTCGGCTAGAGCAAGGCCGATCGAGGCGGTCAGCCCGATCTCGTGGCCGCCGAAGCCGACCGGCATGCCGAGCGCCTTGCGCAGCCGCTCCGTGAAGGCAATGACCGCCTGCGGCTCGTGCTCCGAGAGCAGGATCAGGCCGAACTGGTCGCCCCCGAGCCGCGCCAGGGTGTCCTGCGGCTTGAGGAGGCGCGACATCCGCCGCACCATGGTGAGGAGGATGGTGTCGCCCACCGGCTGGCCGACCTGGTCGTTGACCCGGCGATAGCCGTCGAGGTCTACCATCAGGACGCTCGGCCGAAAGCCGGGGTCGCCAGCGGGGAAGCCGAGCGCGGCCTCCAGCCGGTCGAGGAACAGCTCGCGGTTGGGCAGGCCGGTCGCGGCGTCGTAGACCGCGTTCTGGAGCAGCCGCTCCTCCGCGGTCTTGCTCTCGGTCACGTCGATCAGCGTGCCGACGCAGCGCATCACCTCGCCGCTGTCGCCGACCACCGGGCGGGCGCGGAGCAGCATCCAGAGGTAATGGCCGGCGCGACGGCGGAAGCGGAACGGCTCGGTGATCTTGCCGCGGCGCTCGGCCACCACGGCATCGAGCGCGGCGCGGAAGCGGTCGCGGTCGGCGGGATGGAGCACGTCGAGCCAGCCGGCGACGGCGCCGCGCAGCGTGCCGCGGGAGAGGCCGAGCATGTCCTCGAACTCGGGCGCGACATGGACGTTGTCGGCGGCGACGTCCCAGTCCCACACGATGTCGCCGGCGCCGGCGACCGCCATCGCCCGCCGCTCGAGGTCCGAGCCGATGCCATAGGCGAGGCCGGCGCCGCCGAAAGCGTGCTGCATGACGGTGAAGCCGATCAGGAGCACGATCAGGACGAGGCCACCCATGAGCGCCGGGGCGACGAGGTCGTTGGCGAGGACGCCCGACACCGTGAGCCCGGCCGCCGCAACCCACACCAGGAGCAGGAACCAGGTCGGCACCAGCATCACCGCGCGGTCGTAGCCGTGAAGCGAGAGCCACACCACGATGCCGAGCCCGAGCACCGCGACTGCGGCGAGCGACATTCGCGCGATCCCGGCCGCGACCGGAGCATCGACCATGGCGAGGCCGACCAGCGCGATCAGTCCGATCAGCCACGCCGCCGCGATGTGCACGAGGCGGACGTGCCAGCGGCTGAGATTGAGGTAGGCGACGAGAAAGACGATCAGCGTCGCTGCGAGGATCGCCTCCGCCCCGGCGCGCCAGGTGCCGTCGCGCAGCGGGCCGAGGTCGAACAGGCGGTCCCAGAAGCCGAAATCGATCGAAAGCAGCGCCAGCACGGCCCAGCCCAGCGCCGCCGCCGCCGGGAACATAACCGTGCCGCGAACGACGAAGACGATCGTCAGCATCAGCGCCAGCAGCCCGGCGATGCCGAGCACGATGCCCTTGTAGAGCGTGAGGTTGTTGACGCTGTCCTTGTAGGTGTCGGGCGTCCACAGATAGAGCTGCGGCAGCGTGGTCGAGCCGAGCTCGGCGACGTAGGTCACGGTGGCGCCAGGGTCGAGCGTGATGCGGAAGATGTCGGCGCCCTGCCCCGGCTGGCGCTCCGGCCTGACCCCCTCGCTCGCGGTGATGTCGTTGATGCGGCGGGCGCCGAGGTCGGGCCATATCACGCCCGAGCCGACCAGCCGGTAATGGGGGGCGACCAGCAGCCGGTCGATCTGCTCGTCCGAATTGTTGGTGAGCGCGAACACTGCCCAGGCCACCGCGGAGCCGGGCTTCTGCGCCTGGATCTCGACGCGGCGGACCACGCCGTCGGCGCCCGGCGCGGTGGTGAGCTGGATGCGGTCGCCCTCGCCGGAGAAGCGCTCGGCGACGTGGGTCAGGTCGATCGCGTCGACATGGGCCGGCACCGCGACCGGCTGCAGTGCCGCGGCCGGCGCGGCCGCGAGGACGAGCGCCAGGGCGGCGAAGAACCCGCTGATGACGGTGCCGAGCCGGCGCACGCGTGATTCCCCCGTTAAGCGCCGCCTGTGGTAGCCGCGCCCCGTGGCGACGGCAAGGCAGAGACGCAAGGCAGCGCCGGTAGGGTGGGCAGCGCCTGTCGATGCCCACGACGTGAGCGCGCGGAGCGTGCCACCCTACGAAGCCCTCAGCGGATCGGGTCGCCCTTGAGGAAGGCGAACAGCAGGTGGTCCTGCCAGCGGCCGTCGATGCAGAGATACTGGCGCGCCAGCCCCTCGCGGGTGAAGCCGACGCGCTCCAGCAGGTGAATCGAGCTGTCGTTGCCGGGCAGGCAGGCGGCCTCGATGCGCCGGAGGCGCAGCGTCTCGAACACGAAGGGAATCGTGGCGCGCACCGCGGCCGACATCAGCCCACGCCCGGCATAGGGCCGGCCCATCCAGTAGCCCAGCGTGCAGGTCTGGGCGACGCCGCGGCGGAGGTTCGACAGCGTCAGGCCGCCGACGAGCGCCTCGTCCTTCTGGCGGAACACGAAGAAGGCATAGGACTGCTCCAGCCGCCGCTCCTCGGCATAGCGGCGCACGCGGCGGCGGAAGGCGGTACGGGTGAGGTCGTCGATCGGCCAGGTCGGCTCCCAGGGCTGGAGGAAGCTCCGGCTCTCGTTGCGGAGCGCCGCCCATTCGTCGAAATCGGTAAAACGGGGTGCGCGGAGGAAGACCCCGTTGCCGGCGACGAGCGGCTGCGCCTCGCCGTTGCCGATGGTGCGGAGAAAGGTCATCGCCCCGCCCCGTCGGTCATGCCGCCGCCGCGGCGCCGAGCCGCGCCGCCACGCGCTCTCCGTCCCACAGCGCCGCGACCGGGCCGATGCCGGCGACCGCCGGCGCGGTTGCGAGCGCGGCCGTTCCCGCCCGGCGCACGTCGTCCGCCGTCACGGCGTCGAGGCGGGCCAGAATCTCTTCGGCCGGCAGCGGGCGGCCGAAGATGAAGAGCTGCTGGGCCAGCCGGTCGGCCCGGGCGCCGGCCTGCTCGCGCGCGAGCTCGAGCGACATCTTCATCTGGGCCTTGGCACGCGCGACCTCGTGCGGCTCGACCGCGGCCGCGACGCCGACGAGCTCGTCGAGCACCACCGGCACCAGTTCGGCCACGTCGTCGCCGGCGGTGCCGGCATAGACGCCGAGCAGGCCGGTGTCGGCGAAGCCCCAGTGGAAGGCGTTGATGGCATAGGCGAGGCCGCGCTTCTCGCGCACCTCCTGGAACAGGCGGGACGACATGCCGCCGCCGGCGATGGCGGCGAAGACCTGCAGCGCCAGCACGTCGTCGGCGCCGAGCGGGCGGCCCTGCCAGCCGATCATGACATGGGCCTGCTCCAGCCGGCGCACGAGGCGGCGGGTGCCGCCGGTCCACCGCGCCGGCGCCGGCTCGGTCGACGCCGGCTGCGCGACGCCCCCGAGCAGGCGCCCGGCGGCCTCCACGACGGCGTCGTGGTCGACGGCCCCGGCGGCGGCCAGCACCGCGGCGTCGCCGCGATAATGGCGGCCGAGGAAGCCGGTCAGGGCGTCGCGGTCGAGCGCCTTCACCGTCTTCGGCGTGCCGAGGATCGGCCGGCCGAGCGGCTGCCCGGCAAACGCCATCTCCTGCAGGAGGTCGTTGACGAGATCGTCCGGAGTGTCCTCGACGGCGCCGATCTCCTGGAGGATGACGCCCTTCTCGCGTTTCAGCTCCTCCGGATCGAAAGCGGGGCTGGTGACGATGTCGGCGAGAAGATCGAGGGCGAGCGGCACGTCGGCCGCGAGCACGCGCGCCTCGTAGGTCGTGATCTCGGTGCCGGTCGCGGCGTTGAGGTCGCCGCCGACCGCCTCGATCTCGTCGGCGATATCGCGGGCGCTGCGCCGCGCCGTGCCTTTGAAGGCCATGTGCTCGAGGAGATGGGCGAGGCCGTGCTCGTCCTCGCGCTCGCTCCGGGCGCCGGCGCGAAACGCCAGGCTGATCGCCGCCGTGCCGACCTCGGTCATCGGGTCGGTCGCGACCCGAAAGCCATTCCCGAGCGTGGTGATCCGGATGGTCATGCCGCCTCCCGCGCCGCCCGCGAGCGCTCGGCAACGAAATTTTCGACCGCGGCGAGGTCGTTGGCGACGACGCTGAGCCGCTCCGGCCGTGCGAATAGGTCGGCGAGGTGGGGCGGCAGCGCCGGCCGCTCGCCGGTCGCGGCCTCGACTGCATCGGGAAACTTGGCGGGATGGGCGGTCGCCAGCACCACCCGCGGGACTGCCGGGTCGCCGGCGACCTTGCGCGACGCCGCGACCGCGACGGCGGTGTGCGGATCGGCGAGATAGCCGCTCTCGGCGCGGAGCGCGCGGATGGTCGCCGCGGCCTCAGCCTCGTCGACCCGGGCGGCGTCGAGCTCCGCCCGCATCGCAGCAAGCGTCGGCGCGGCGATGTCGAACGCACCCGACTGCGCAAGCCGCGCCATCGCGGCGCGGACCGCCGCGGCATCCCGGCCCGTCGCCTCGAACAGAAGGCGCTCGAAGTTCGACGACACCTGGATATCCATCGACGGCGAGGTGGTGGGCACGACGCCCGTGGTCTCGTAACGTCCCGACGCCAGCGCGCGCGCCAGAATGTCGTTGCTGTTGGTCGCGACCAGAAGCCGCCCGACCGGCAGGCCCATGCGCTTCGCGACCCAGCCGGCGAAGACGTCGCCGAAATTGCCGGTCGGCACGGCGAAGGAAACCGCCCTGCCCGGCCCGCCGAGCGCGGCCGCGGCCACGAAGTAATAGACCGCCTGCGCGACGATCCTGGCCCAGTTGATCGAGTTGACCGCAGCGAGGCGATGGCGATCGCGGAAGCGATGGTCGTTGAACATCGCCTTCACCAGCGCCTGGCAGTCGTCGAACGTGCCCTCGACCGCGACGGCGTGGACGTTCGGCGCCGCGACCGTGGTCATCTGGCGGCGTTGCACCTCGCTGACCCGACCGTGCGGGTGCAGGATCACCACGTCGACGCGGTCGCGGCCGCGAAACGCCTCGATCGCGGCACCGCCGGTGTCGCCCGAGGTGGCGCCGACGATGGTAGCGCGCTCGCCGCGCGCCTCGAGCGCCCGGTCCATCAGGCGGGCGAGGAGCTGCATCGCCACGTCCTTGAAGGCGAGCGTCGGCCCGTGGAACAGCTCGAGCAGGAACTCGTTCGGCCCGGTCTGCACCAGCGGCGTCACCGCGGGATGGCGGAAGCCGGCGTAGGCCGCGGCGATCATCTCCCGCAGCGCGTTCCGGAGCGGCTCCTCGACATAGGGGCCGATCACCGCGGCGGCGACCTCGATATAGGGCCGCCCGGCGAAGCCCGCGATGGCATCGCCGCCGAGGCGCGGCCACGTCACCGGCAGATAGAGCCCGCCATCCCGGGCGAGCCCCGCCAGGAGCACGTCGGCGAAGCCAAGCAGCGGCGCCTCGCCGCGGGTGGAGAGATAGGAGATCGCCATCGCCGGACCGTGAGAGTTCGCAAGCGTAGTCAACGGCCTAGGGGGAGGCAAGCGGATGCGCGCGGCCACGCCTCAGGATCAGCGCGACCGTGAAGCCTACGAGGATTGCGGCAAGCCCGTACCAGGTGATGGCGTATTGCAGGTGGTTGTTGGGGAAGTCGAGCGTGGTCTCGCCCCCCTGCGGCAGGCCGCCGGGGTTCGGGGTGGCGTCGGCATCGACGGTGAAGGGCGCCGCGCCGGCGATGTGGTAGTCGGCGGCGATCGCTTCGGGGTCGCGGGTGAAGAAAAGACGCTTCGCCGGCTGGTCGGCCGGGGTGAAGAGGTTGCGGTCCTGAGGCCGGCGCAGGAGGCCGGTCACGGTCACCTCGCCCGGCACCTGACCACTGACGCGCGTGGCGGGATCGGCCCGGTCCATCGGCACGAAGCCGCGATTGACGATCACGGTCCCGCCGCCGTCGAGGACGAGCGGCGTCAGCACCCAATAGCCGGCCCCTCCGAGCTTGCCCTTGGGCTCGCCGATGAAGGTATAGACGCGGATCTCGAGGTCGTGGCGGAAGCGGCCGCGCAGCGTGACCGGGCGATAGTCCCAGTGGTCGATGTCGAGCCGGCCCCAGTCTGCCGATGGCGGCAGCGGCACCGGCTTCAGATGCGTGCGCTCGGTGACCTCGGCGATCAGGCCTTCCTTCCAGTGCAGACGCTCCACCTGCCAGGTGCCGAGCCCGATCAGCACCACGAAGCTGAGCAGGATCAGGAGGCCCGGCCAGACGAGCAGGCGCGGCCAGGCGGGCGCGGCGGCGCTCATTCGTCGAGCCGCCCCTCCGCGGCGCGGTTGCGGTATTGCAGGGCGAGCAAGACGCCCTTGAGCGGCCGGAGCAGCCCGCCGCACACCACGACGAGCAGGGGCAGCGACACCAGAAGATGCACCCAGAACGGCGGCGAGAAGGTGAACTCGATCCAGAGCGCCAGTCCGAGCACCAGGCAGCCCGCGATCAGGATGACGAAGACGGCTGGCCCGTCGCCCGCATCGGCGAAGGAATAGTCGAGCCCGCAGACCTCGCAGCGCTCAGCGATGTCGATGTAGCCGCGGAACAGATGGCCCCGGCCGCAACGCGGGCAGCGCCCCCGGAAGCCGACGGCGAAGGGCGAGGCTGGCGTCCCCCAGTCCTCGTCGGACCAGCCGGACGAGCCATCCTCGCCGGTTCGGTCAGCCCCCGGCGGGAAGCGCGCCGCCATAGCCCCAGACATAGATGGACGCGAACAGGAACAGCCACACCACGTCGACGAAGTGCCAGTACCAGGCCGCCGCCTCGAAGCCGAAATGATGGTTGGGCGAAAAATGGCCGAGATAGACGCGGTAGAGGCAGACCGCCAGGAAGATGGTGCCGATGATGACGTGGCAGCCGTGGAAGCCGGTCGCCATGAAGAAGGTCGCGCCGTAGATGTGGCCCGAGTACGAGAACGCCGCGTGGCTGTACTCGTAGGCTTGGCACGCCGTGAAGCAGAGGCCGAGCACAACCGTCAGCCACAGGCCCTTCTTCAGGTTGGCGCGGTCGCCATGGATCATGGCGTGGTGCGCCCACGTCACCGTCGTGCCGGAGGTCAGGAGGATCAGGGTGTTGAGGAGCGGCACCTCCCAGGGATCGAAGGTCTCGATGCCCTTGGGCGGCCAGTGCCCGCCGGTCAGCGCGGTGCGCGCGAACTCCTGCGTCTCGCCGGGGAACAGGGCGACGTTGTAGTAAGCCCAGAACCAGGCGACGAAGAACATCACCTCGGAGGCGATGAACAGCATCATGCCGTAGCGCAGCGAGAGCTGCACCACCTTGGTGTGGTAGCCCTCGAACTCGCCCTCGCGGACGACGTCCCGCCACCACATCAGCATGGTGTAGAGCACGACCAGGACGCCCGGGACGAGGAACCAGCCCGAGCCGCCGTGCATCAGGTAGATGAAGCCGAGCGCGAGGAGCAGCGCGCCGATGGACCCGGTGATCGGCCATGGGCTCGGATCGACCAGATGGTAGTCGTGATGCTTGACGTGGGCGTCGGCCATCTTGCTTCGCTCTCCCAATTGCCCCGGCCGCAGCAGCGGCCCGTCGTCCCTCAATGCGGTTGCGGCGCGAACCGAACCAGCGTCATCGCGTAGAACAGCCCCACCACCACGAGCAGGATGACCGCGATCGCGATGTTGCGGGCGCGGCGGCGGCGGCGCTGCTCCGGAGTGAGAACGAGGCCGTCGTCATGGTCGTCATCGGGGCCGGCCATCGCTCTCACAATGTCGTCCCGAAGCCGAGCCCGACGGTGACGAGGAGCGCGGCGAACAGGACGAAAAGGTGCAGGATCGAGAAGGCGAAGAGCTGCATCGACGCCTTCGCGGCGGGGGCGCCATCGCGGATGCGGAACACCCGCCAGGCCAGCACCAGGAAGGCGACGCCTGCGACGGCCGCGGTCACGCCGTAGGCGAGCGGCGCGAAGCCGAGCAGCCACGGCACCACGCCGAGCGGCGCATAGATCAGCGAATAGATCAGGATCTGCCGCCGCGTCTCGTCCGGTCCCGCAACGACCGGCAGCATGGGCACGCCGGCGCGCTCGTAGTCGCCGGACTTGACCAGGGCCAGCGCCCAGAAATGCGGCGGCGTCCAGAAAAAGATGATCAGGAACAGGACGAAGCTGTCGAGGCTGACCGTCCCGGTCGCGGCGGCCCAGGCGATCATCGGCGGCAAGGCACCGGCGGCGCCGCCGATCACGATGTTCTGCGCGGTCGTCCGCTTCAGCCACATCGTGTAGATCACAGCGTAAAAGAAGATGGTGAAGGCGAGAAGGCCGGCCGCAAGCCAGTTCGCGGCGAGGCCGAGCATGATCACCGAGCCCGTCGCCAGCACGAGGCCGAAGGTCAGCGCCTCGCCCGGCTGCACGCGACCGGCGGGAATCGGCCGGTCCTTGGTGCGGCTCATCACGGCGTCGATGTCGGCGTCCCACCACATGTTGAGCGCGCCCGAGGCCCCTGCCCCGACCGCGATCGAGAGCAGTGCGATCGCGCCGAGCACGGGGTGGAGGTGCCCCGGCGCCACCACCAGGCCGACCAGCGCCGTGAAGATCACGAGCGACATCACGCCCGGCTTCAGCAGCGCCGCGAAGTCCTTGACCTCCGCCGGACTCGGCTCAGCTGCGGCGGCGCGGCCGAGCGCAAGGCGGGTCGTGGTTTCGCTGACGAAGGCCATCTCGCTGTTCAGGTCCGGTCCGGCATCAATGCGGCCGGAGCAGGCTGCTCCGGCCGGATTTCGAGAAAAGGTCGTGGCGCCGTCACTTGATCCGCGGCAGCGTCTCGAACTGGTGGAACGGCGGCGGCGACGGCAGCGTCCATTCCAGCGTCGTCGCGCCCGCGCCCCACGGATTGTTGCCCGCGACCCGCTTCTTCGCGAAGGCGTCGACGACGCCCCAGAGGAAGATCAGGACTGCGAAGCCCGCAATGTAGGCGCCGATCGAGGAGACGAAGTTCCAGCCCGCATAGGCGTCGGGGTAGTCGGCGTAGCGGCGCGGCATGCCGGCGAGGCCGAGGAAGTGCTGCGGGAAGAAGGTCAGGTTGACGCCGATGAACGTCACCCAGAAATGGATCTTCCCGATCGTCTCCGAGTACATGTAGCCCGACATCTTCGGGAACCAGTAGTACCAGCCGGCGAAGATCGCGAACACCGCGCCGAGCGACAGCACGTAGTGGAAATGCGCCACCACGTAATAGGTATCGGTCAAATAGCGGTCGAGGCCGGCGTTGGCGAGGACGACGCCGGTGACGCCGCCGATCGTGAACAGGAAGATGAAGCCGATCGCCCACAGCATCGGCGTCTTGAACTCGATCGAGCCGCCCCACATCGTGGCGATCCAGGAGAACACCTTCACGCCGGTCGGCACCGCGATCACCATCGTGGCGAACACGAAATAGGCCTGCGTGTTCACCGAGATGCCGGCGACGTACATGTGGTGGGCCCACACGACGAAGCCGATGATGCCGATCGCGACCATCGCGTAGGCCATGCCGAGATAGCCGAACACCGGCTTCTTCGAGAAGGTCGAGACGATGTGGCTGATCATGCCGAAGCCCGGCAGGATCAGGATGTAGACCTCGGGATGTCCGAAGAACCAGAACAGGTGCTGGAACAGCAGCGGGTCGCCGCCGCCCTGCGGATTGAAGAAGGTCGTGCCGAAATTGCGGTCGGTCAGGAGCATGGTGATCGCGCCGGCGAGGACCGGCAGCGACAGCAGCAGCAGGAACGCCGTCACCAGGACCGACCACACGAACAGCGGCATCCGGTGCAGCGTCATGCCCGGCGCGCGCATGTTGAAGATCGTGGTGATGAAGTTGATCGCGCCGAGGATCGAGGAGGCGCCGGCGATGTGGATCGCGAGGATGACGAAGTCCACCGCCGGGCCGGGATGGCCCGAGGTCGAGAGCGGCGGATAGAGCGTCCAGCCGGTGCCGGCGCCGACGTCGCCCGCAGGGCCGGGCATGAACTGCGAGGTCAGGAGCAGCGCCAGCGACACCGGCAGCAGCCAGAACGAGATGTTGTTCATGCGCGGGAACGCCATGTCGGGCGCCCCGATCATCAGCGGCACGAACCAGTTGCCGAAGCCGCCGATCATCGCCGGCATGATCATGAAGAAGATCATGAGCAGCGCGTGGCCGGAGACGATGGCGTTATAGGTCTGCGGGTCGGTGAAGATCTGGAGGCCCGGCTCCTGCAGCTCGGCGCGGATCAGCATCGAGAACGAACCGCCGATGAGCCCCGCGATGATCGCGAAGATCAGGTACATCGTTCCGATGTCCTTGTGGTTCGTCGAATAGACGAAGCGGCGCCATCCGGTGGGATGGGCGTGGGCCTCGTGGTGGGCGGCTGCGCTCGTGGCCATGACCCCTCGTCTCCGCTCTTCTCTCGGTGGCTCAGCGCGCCGGCACGAGGCGGGCGTCGGCAAGCTGCCGCGCCGCCGGCACCGCGGGCACGTTCTCGGCGAAGCGCTTGCGCGCCCCGGGGAGCCAGTTCTGGTATTCCTGCTGGCTGACGACGCGGATCACGATCGGCATGAAGGCGTGGTCGCGGCCGCACAGCTCCGAGCATTGGCCGTAATAGGTGCCCTCGCGGTCGGCGTTGAACCACACCTCCTGCATGCGGCCGGGCACGGCGTCGGCCTTGATGCCGAACGCCGGCATCGCGAAGGAATGGATCACGTCGGCGCCGGTGACGAGGACGCGCACCACCTTGCCGACCGGCACCACGACCTCGTTGTCGACCGACAGCAGGCGGGGCTGTCCGGCCTTCAGCTCGTTGTCCTTCAGCATCACCGAATCGAACGCGAAGTCGGCGTTCTTGTCGCTCGCGATCTCGGCGGCGGCCTGTTGCGGCGAGGTCGGCGAGGTCTTCTCGTACTCGTAGTTCCAGTACCACTGATGGCCGGTCGCGCGGATGGTGATGTCCGGCTTCGGCATGTCGTATTCGGCGTAGAGCAGCCGGAACGACGGGATCGCGATGATCACCAGGATCACCACCGGCACGATCGTCCACGCCAGCTCGAGCACCGCGTTGTGGGTGGTCTTGGACGGCGTCGGGTTGGCGCGGTGGTTGTAGCGGATCAGGCAGATCGCCAGCAGCACGATGACGAACAGCGTGATCAGCGTGATGATGATCGTGAGGAAGGTGTTGAACTGGTGCATCCGCTCGGCGATCGAGGTCACCCCGTCGATCATCGAGATCTGCCAGGGGCCGGCCCGCCCCTCTTCGGCGAGCGCCGGAACGCTGAATGCGGCGAGGGCGGCGGCGGCCGCCGCGGCACTGAGGCCAAGGCCGAAACGGAACCTCATGTCCGGATCGCTCTCCTGTCGATGGCGGCGCCGCAGGCCGCCGCATCGGCCGCCCCTTCGGCACCGGGACGACCTTCAAACACAAAGCCGGATGGGCCGCAACGGCACCCGCCGGCGGCTCGTGCGGCATAAGGGCGCGAAGCGGCCGCAATTTCGGCGTCAAGCTGTTGAGATTGAAGCGTTCGGCGGTGCCTGCTTGACACCCTGCCGCCCGCCGCCGATGAGCGGGGCACGGCGTCGCGGGCGCCGTTTCTTTCCGGGAGGCTCGGGCCCATGACCTCGACTCGCTTCGCGCTGGCGCTCGCCCTCGGACTCGGCGCCCTGGCGGCCGGGGCAGTGCCGGCGGCGGCCCAGGGCGTGGTCAAGGGCCAGTATGGCGACTGGCAGATTCGCTGCGACACCCCGCCCGGCGCCAAGGAGCAGACCTGCGCCCTGGTGCAGAGCGTCACCGCCGAGGACCGGCCCCAGGTCGGCCTGTCGGTGATCGTGCTGAAGACGGTCGACGGCAAGAGCCGCCTGATCCGCGTGCTGGCGCCGCTCGGCGTGCTGCTGCCCTCGCAGCTCGGGCTCCGAATCGACGGCGCCTCGGTCGGCCACGTCCAGTTCGTCCGCTGCCTGCCGAACGGCTGCGTCGCCGAGGCGGTGATCGAGGACGACCTGATGAAGAAGCTCTCGACCGGCAAGCAGGCCACCTTCATCATCTTCCAGACGCCCGAGGAAGGCATCGGCATCCCGGTCTCGTTGAAAGGCTTCGCCGAAGGCTTCGCCGCGCTGAAGTGAAGGGGATCAGGTCGCGCGTCCGTCGCCGCAACGCGGGCGCTCGATAAAATTGCCGGCCGTAGGTGGGTTCGGCATGACGGCGGCTGCCGGCAATGCCATGCTCCGACGATGAACGGACACGCTTCGGGCCTGCCGCTGGCCTTCCTGATCTTTCTGGTCGCGGCAGCGCTGACGCCGCCGCTGTTCAAGAGGGCCGGGCTGCCGGCGGTGGTCGGCTATCTCGCCGTCGGCATCCTGATCGGGCCGGCCGCGCTCGGCATCTTCGTGCAGCCGGAGGAGACGCTCGACGTCGCCGAGCTCGGCGTCGTGCTCCTCCTCTTCGTCATCGGGCTCGAGCTCGACGTCTCGCGCCTGGTCGCGATGCGCCGCGACATCGTCCTGCTGGGCCTGGCCCAGCTCGTCGTCACCGCGGCCGTGCTCGGCGGCCTCGCGTTCTGGCTCGGCCTGACCCCGCGCGGCGCGGCGGTCGCCGGCTTCGCCCTGGCGCTGTCCTCGACCGCGGTCGCGACCCGGCTCCTCGACGACCGCGGCCACATCACCCGCGCCTATGGCCAGCGCGCCTTCGCGGTGCTGCTGGCCCAGGATTTCGCGGTGGTGCCGGCGCTGGCGCTGGTGCCGTTGCTCGGCGGCGCCGGCGCGCCCTCGCCCGACCTGCTCGCCGGCGCGCTCCGGACGCTCGCCGGGCTCGCGGCGTTCGCCGCCATCCTCGCCACCGGCCGCTACCTGACCGATCCGATCCTCCGCGTGCTCGCCCGCAGCGGCACCGGCGAGGTGATGATCGCGGCCGCCCTGCTGCTCGTCTTCGGCGCCGCCTGGGTCGCCGACCTTGCCGGCCTGTCGATGGCGTTGGGCGCCTTCCTCGCCGGCCTTCTGCTGTCGCAGTCGCGCTACCGCCACGAGCTCGCGGCCGACGTCGAGCCGTTCCGCGGCCTTCTGCTCGCGCTGTTCTTCATGGGCGTCGGCATGAGCCTGGATCTCGGCGCCGTGGCGGCCTCGTGGCCGGTGGTGGCCGGCGGCCTCGCGGCGCTGATCGCGGTCAAGCTCGCCGTGACCTTCGTCCTCAGCCGGGTCGGCGGCGGCTCCGGCCGCGAGGACGCGCTACGGATCGCGGCGCTCCTGGTCCCGGCGAGCGAGTTCGCCTTCGTGCTGATGCCGGTCGCGGCCGGTGCCGGGGTGATCGCGTCCAAGAATGCAAACCTGGTTTCGGCGATCGGCGTGCTGTCGATGCTGGTCGGGCCCGTGCTTGCGGCGGCGATCGAGAAAATCCGGCCGCGCCTCTTCCCGCACCGGCGCCCGACCGGGATCGACGACGGGCTTGCCGCCGCGCGCGGCGAGGTGCTGGTGATCGGGTTCGGCCGCTTCGGCCATATCGCCGCGCAGCTTCTCCTTGCCGAGGGCATCGAGACCACCCTGATCGACGGCGATCCCGACCGCATCCGCAATGCCGCCCGGTTCGGCTTCAAGGTCTACTATGGCGACGGCACCCGTCCCGACGTGCTGCGGGCGGCGGGCGCGGCGAGAATGCGGGCGTTTCTCGTCTGCGTCGAAAATCCCGATGCCGCGCTCCTGATCGTCGAGCACCTTCACGCCCACTATCCCGGCGGCAAGATCCTGGCCCGCTCGTTCGACCGGGTGCACTCGCTGGCGCTGCTCGACGCCGGCGCCGACTACGAGCTGCGCGAGACCTACGAGTCCGCTCTCCTGTTCGGCCGCACCGCGCTCGAGACGCTCGGCCTCGATGCCGAGCGGGCGCAGGCGATCGAGGCCGACGTCCGCCGGCGCGATCTCGAACGCTTCGAGCTGCAGCGCGCCGAGGGCATCTATGCCGGCCTCGACCTGATGCACCAGAAGACGATCCGGCCCGAGCCGCTGGTCGAGCCGGCACGCCGCGCCGAAGCCCTCAACACGGAAGCCGCCGAAGCCGCCCGGGAAGAGACCAAGAAGGAGGAAGCGGCCGAGAATGCGTAGGATCTGGCTGATTCCCGGCCATGACGCCGAGGCCGGGGTGGATTAGATTCGGCGTGACGTTGCCGAGGATCGAGTCATGGCCGGTTTCGACGAGCTGATGGACGGCGCTTTCGACGATCTCGCCAAGCGCTTCGGCCTGGGCCGCGAGCAGGTCGAGGCCGCCGCCAAGGCGCTGATGCCGGCTTTCGCCGAGGCGATGCGGCGTGGCATGGCCGATCCCGCCGCGGCGGCCGAACTGATGCAGGCCTGGCAGCGGCACGCGCTCGCCGGCTTCAAGCCAGGCGGCGCGGACGCCGCCGGCGCAATGTTCGGCAACGAGGCGCTTCGGGGGGCGGTTGCCGAGCAGGCGGCGAAGGCGAGCGGCCTCTCGGGCGAAATGATGCGGGCGCTCCTGCCGCCGCTCGCTGCGACCTTCCTCGGCAATGCCGCGACTGCCTTCGCCCGCGGACTCAAGCCGCCACCGACGCCGCCGGAAACGATGGCCGACGCGGCTGCCGCCTTCGCTGATTTCATGAAGGGCATGGGGTCGGCGCCCGCCGGCGGTAGCGCGACCGCCGCACCGGGCACGAAGCCCGACGCGCCCGCATCCGATCCGATGGCGCTCGGGCGAGCCTTGGCCGAGCAGCAGAGCCGAGCGATGCAGGCGCTGTTCGACACCTTCGGGCCGAAAAAGCCGAGTTGAGGCGCGCATGGCTGATCACCACCATCACCACCCGGATGGCGAACACCATCACGGCCATGGGGACGAGGATCGCCACGCGCACGCCCATGGTCACTCCCATGCGCCGGACCGGTTCGGCAGCGCTTTTGCGCTCGGCACCGCGCTCAACCTCGCCTTCGTCGTCGCCGAGGCGGCGCTCGGCGTCGTCTCGGGCTCGATCGCGCTGATCGCGGACGCCGGCCACAATCTCGGCGACGTGCTCGGCCTGTTCGGCGCCTGGGGCGCTCATGCCGCCGGCCGGTGGCAGCCGACCGAGCGCTTCACCTACGGCTACGGCCGCGCGTCGATCCTGGCCGCGCTCGGCAACGCGATCGTCCTCCTGGTCACCGTCGGCGGCATCGCCTGGGAGGCGATCATCCGGCTCGTCCATCCAAGCCCGGTCGCGAGCTTGGTGATGATCGCGGTCGCCGCGGTGGGCATCGTCGTGAACGGCGCGACCGCGCTCCTCTTCGCCGCCGGGCGCAAAGGCGATCTCAACATCCGCTCGGCCTTCGTCCACATGGCGGCCGACGCGGCGCTGTCGGCGGCGGTCGCGGTCGCGGGCCTCGTCATCCTGGCGACCGGCTGGCAGTGGGTCGACCCGGCGGCGAGCCTCGTCGTCTGCGGCGTCATCGTCTGGAGCACCTGGGGCCTGCTCCGCGAGTCGGTGACGATGTCGATGGATGCGGTGCCGCGCGGCATCGACATGAACGAGGTCCGGCGGGCGCTGGAGGTGCTGCCCGGCGTCAGCGACGTCCACGACCTCCACGTCTGGTCGCTGTCGACCCGGCAGACCGCCTTGACCTGCCATCTTCTGATGCCCGCCGGCCACCCCGGCGACGGCTTCATCCTCAGCGTCTGCCGTGCCATGCAGGTCCGCTTCGGTATCGCCCATACCACGGTCCAGATCGAGACCGACGAGGCCACCGTGTGCGAGATGCCCCACAGCCACGTGGCGTGACCCGTCGCGGCGGGCCGACCTCCGGAGGGCCTCCGGCCGATGACAGGCTGCCGTGGACAGCGCCCGGCGCCCCGGCTATGCAGCGCGGCGATGACCGCACCCCTCCCCTTGGCCGATCCTGCCCTCGCCGCGCTGCTCGAACGCATTGCCGCCGCGCTGGAGCGCTCGGCGCCGCCGGCTCCCCTCCCACCCGACGTCGCGCACGCAGACGCCTTCGTGTGGAGCGCGAGCCGCCGGCGGCTGCTACCGGTCGCGCATGTCAACCGGGTCGAGCTGCCGCTGCTCAAGGGCATCGACCGTGCCCGCGACACCCTTCTCGCCAACACCGAGCGCTTCGCCCGCGGGCTGCCGGCCAACAACGCCCTCCTCTGGGGCGCCCGCGGCATGGGCAAGAGCTCGCTGGTCAAGGCGGCGCACGCCACGATCAACGCGGCGCTGAAGCCGGGCGAGCCGCCGCTCAAGCTGATCGAGATCCACCGCGAGGATATCGAGACGCTGCCCGAGCTGATGAGCCAGCTCCGCGGGGCGCCGTTCCGCTTCATCGTGTTCTGCGACGACCTCTCCTTCGACCTCGCCGACACCTCCTACAAATCGCTCAAGGCGATGCTGGAAGGCGGCATCGAGGGCCGGCCTGAGAACGTCCTGTTCTACGCCACCTCGAACCGCCGCCACCTGTTGCCACGCGACATGATGGAGAACGAGCGCTCGACCGCGATCAACCCCGGCGAGGCGGTCGAGGAAAAGGTATCGCTGTCGGACCGCTTCGGCCTCTGGCTCGGCTTCCACCGCTGCAGCCAGGACGAGTACCTCGCCATGGTCGACGGCTACATCGCCCATTTCGGGCTGAAGCCGGACCCGGATACGCTGCGCGCCGAAGCGCTCGAATGGGCGACCACCCGGGGCGCCCGCTCCGGGCGAGTCGCGTGGCAGTTCGTGCAGGACCTCGCGGGGCGGCTCGGCGTCGCCATCGCGGGCGAATGATCATCCGAGGAGGAACGACAATGCCGGAAGTCGTGGTCTATGCCCTCGCCGGGCGTTCGGTCGACCAGAAGCGCGCCCTCGCCAAGGACATCACCGATGCGGTGGTGAAGAATTTCGGCGCCACGGCGCAGCAGGTGACGGTCTCGATCGTCGAGACCCCACCCGACTCCAAGGCCAAGGGCGGCGTCCTCTTCAGCGAGATGGGCGGGCACTGAGTCTTCGGAGACTCATGCCTTGTAGGGCGCGACGCCCTCGCCGAGGAAGGCGTTGTTCTGCTCGCGCTGCTTCGCCGCCTCCTCGTCGTAAAGGAAGGGCAGGAAGGCGAAGCGGCGGCCGCGGCGGACCGGGTCGACCTCGTGCAGGAGCGAGCACGAGAACACGATCGCGCCGCCGGTCGGCGCGCGCCAGCGCCGCGGCCCGAATTCGGGAAAGCGGAGGTCGCCGCCCTCGTATTCGCCGGCATTGAGGTTGATGGTGACCGCGAAGCGGCGGTGCGCGGTGCCGGCAGTAGTGTTGTCGCGATGCGCGCGGAAATGGTCGCTGGTCGCGGCCTCGTAGCAGCACACGAGATAGCGCTCGATCCGCGTCGCCTTGAACTGGAAGGCGCGCTGCACCATCGGCGCGAGGCGGCGCGCGATGCGTCCGGCCAGCACCTGGCGGAACGGCGGATCCTCGATGTGGTGGTCGGAGCGGCGCTTGGCGCTGTGGTCGACGATCAGCGTCGTCTTGCCGTCGACGTCGCGCATGAAGCCGGAATCGCTGCCCCCGGCCGCCTCATAGCGGCGGATCAGCTCGCGGCAGAGCTCAGGCTCGAAGACGTTGGGCACCAGGATCACCGGCGTCGGCAGGTCGGTCTCGCCCCAGCGCCCCGCCGGCGGCAGCCCGTCGAGGATCGCGAACACCTGCTCGACATCGCCGGGGCCGGCGAAGGGCAGCGTCGCCACGAGCCGCATCTGCGGGTCGAGCACGATCCAGAGGCGGCGCACGCGGACGGAGGCCTCGCTCGCGTCCTCGTCCGCGACGGCGCCGTAGCGGCGGCTGACGGCACGATCGAAGTCGAAGAAATGGCGGATGCCGGGCAGGCGCTCGGGCAGCTTGCCCTCGTCGCGGCGGTCGATGGTGACGCCGAACAGGCAGGCGCGCTCGTCGTCGAGGCGGCCGTTGTCGTGATGAAGCGCCGCCAGCGTCTCGCGGACCACGGGATCGGCCGCGGAGAGGAAGAAACAGAGGACGATGGCCCGGCCGGCCGCGGTGTCGAACACGAAATGAGGATTGACGCTGGCCGGCGCGGTGAACCAGGGCGCGGGATCGCCGACCGTGAGGTTGGCGAAGCGCGGCGGAGGCGGAGCGGTCTCGGTGTCGGTCATGGCAGCATGGCGGCGCAGGGCGCATGATGCTCCGCCCGGACCGCCTCGGAATCAAGCGCTTCGCGCCGGCGGCGACGCCGACCGGGCTCGCCAGCGCCATAGCGCGACCAGCGCCCAGATCGCCTCGACCAGCCCGAACGGCCACGCGCACTGGAGGAAGCCGTAGAGCGAGCCGAGCAGGCAGGCGCCGGCAAAGGCCAGGACGAACCAGCGGCTCCTCCCCTCCAGCGCGTAGAACAGGAGCATCAGGGCAACGGCGACGAGGCCGAAGAGGGTGAGCGCGTCCACCGGATCGGTCACGAGAACGGGGCTTGGCAGGAGCCAGGCGGAGAGTATCTGATGGCACCCGTGCCGACCAAGTCCATGCCCGCGTCCGCCCCGCTTTCCGTCGCCGATCTCAAGGTCCGGCTGGTGTCCTCGATCGCCGAGATCGAGGCCGCGGCGTGGGATGCCTGCGCCAACCCGGCCGGTGACGGCGCGGCTTACAACCCCTTCATCGCCTATGATTTCCTCCGCGCGCTCGAGGACTCGAGGTCGACCGGCGGGCGCAGCGGGTGGCAGCCCGCCCATCTCGTGGTGGAGGATGGCACCGGGGCCGTTCTCGGGGTGGCGCCGAGCTATCTCAAGAGCCATTCCCAGGGCGAATACGTCTTCGACCACGCCTTCGCCGACGCCTATGCCCGCGCCGGCGGTGCCTACTACCCCAAGATCCAGGTCTCGGTGCCGTTCACGCCGGCCACGGGCCGGCGCCTATTGGTCCGGCCCGGAACCGGAAGCGCGGCTGCTCGCGAGGCGCTCGCCCGTGGCCTCATCGGCATGATGCGCCAGCTCGAGGCCTCCTCGGTCCACCTCACCTTCGAGCCGGAGGAGGAGCATGCCTACCTGACCGCGGGCGAGCTGCCCTATCTGTCGCGCTTCGACATCCAGTATCACTGGACCGACGAGGGCTATGGCGACTTCGCCGGCTTCCTCGGCGCGCTGTCGTCGCGCAAGCGCAAGGTGCTGAAGCGCGAGCGGCGCGATGCGCTCGCCAACGGCCTGTCGATCCGCTGGATCACCGGCGGCGATCTCACCGAGCGCGACTGGGACGCGTTCTGGAAATTCTACCAGGACACCGGCTCCCGCAAGTGGGGTCGGCCCTACCTCACGCGCGACTTCTTCAGCCGCGTCAACGCGGCGATGGCCGACCGCATCCTCCTGGTGGTGGCCGAGCGGGACGGCCGGCCGGTCGCCGGCGCGCTCAATTTCATCGGCGGCGACACCCTGTTCGGCCGCTATTGGGGCTGCGTCGAGGACCACCCCTTCCTGCATTTCGAGGTCTGCTATTACCAGGCGATCGACTTCGCCCTGGCCCGCGGCCTGAAGCGCGTCGAGGCCGGCGCGCAGGGCCAGCACAAGCTCGCCCGCGGCTACCGCCCGACCATCACCCGGTCGGCCCACGCCTTCGCCGACCCCGGCCTCGGCCGTGCGGTCGCGGACTATCTCCGCCGCGAGCGCGCCGAGATGATGCGCATCCAGACGGCGATGGACGATGACACCCCGTTCAAGGCCGAACCCGAAGAGCCGTGAGGACGCCGATGCCCGCCTACGAGCCCGACAACATCTTCGCCAGGATCCTCAAGGGCGAGCTGCCGGCCCACAAGGTCTACGAGGACGACGTCGCGATCGCCTTCATGGACATCATGCCCCAGGGTCCCGGCCACACCCTGGTCGTGCCCAAGGCGGCCTCGCGCAATCTTCTCGACGCCGATCCGGCGAAGCTCGGCCCGGTGATGGCGGTGGTGCAGAAGATCGCCCGTGCCGCCAAGTCCGCCTTCGACGCCCCCGGCGTGATCGTGATGCAGTTCAACGAGGCCGCATCGGGGCAGACGGTCTACCACCTCCATTTCCACGTCATCCCGCGGTTCGAGGGCGTGCCGCTGACGCCCCATACCGGCGGAATGGAGAAGCCCGAGGTGCTGGCGGCCAACGCCGAGAAGATCAAGGCCGCGCTCGCGGCCGCCGGCTGAGGCCGCTATTTCAGTTTCAGCGGGTCTTCGCGCTTCGCCAGAACGCCCCAGCCGGCGAAGAGGCTGGCGAGGATCTGCGGAAGCATCGCCGGCAGGTCTTCCGCGATCAGGCCCGGGCCGAAGGCCGCGGCGGCCTCGCCATGAAGCCAGACCGCCGCGGCCGCGGCGTCGAACGCCGGCATCCCCTGGGCGACGAGGCCCGTCGCCATGCCGGCGAGGACGTCGCCGGTGCCGGCGGTCGCGAGCCAGGGCGGGGCGTTGTCGGCGATCGCGGCGCGGCCGTCCGGCGCGGCAACCACGGTGTCGGCACCCTTGAGCAGGACCACCGCACCGCTTGCGGCCGCTGCCGCGCGGGCGCGGGCGAGCTTGCCGTCCGCCGCCTTCACCGCCTCGAGTGCGCCGAACAGGCGCTGGAATTCCCCCTCGTGCGGCGTCACGACGACCGTGCCCGCCCGCGCGATCGCCGCGAACAGCGCCGCCGGCTCGTCGGCGAAGCTGGTCAGGGCATCGGCATCGAGCACGACGGCGCGGCCGGGCCCGAGCGCAGCACGGACCATCGCCGCGGTCGCCGCCCCGACCCCCGCGCCGGGACCCACCAGCACCGCGTTCTTGCGCCGGTCCGCCAGAAGGTCGCGGAGCCCTGCCTCGCCGTCGACCGACTGGACGATCACCGCGTCGAGCGCCGCGGCGTGGACCGGGAACAGCGCCGGCGGGCTCGCCAGCGTGACCAGCCCCGCCCCCGCCCGGAGCGCTCCTCGCGCCGACAGGCGCGGCGCGCCGGCCGACCAGACCCCCGCGGCGATCACCGCATGGCCGCGCACATATTTGTGGCCCTCCGGCGCTGGAACCGGAAAATCGCGGCGCCACAGCGCCGGCCGGTTGGCGAAGCCTCGGGGACCGATCGCTGCCAGCACGCCCTCGCCGATCCCGATCGGGGCCAGGACGCGCCGGCCGCAGAGGGCCCGCCCGGGCAACAGCATGTGCCCCGGCTTGAGGCGGAAAAAGGTGACGGTGGCCGCGGCCCGGATCGCCGCGCCGCGGACCGCGCCCGTCGCGCCGTCGACTCCCGACGGCAGGTCGACCGCGACCACCGGCTTGCCGGCGGCGTTGATCGCCTCGACCGCCGCGCGGGCCGGGCCGTCGAGGTCGCGCCCGAGACCAGCGCCGAACAGCGCGTCGACCACGAGGTCGCAGCCGTCGAGCAGCGCCGGTGCGAACGGCGCCGTCGCACCGCTCCATCGCGCCGCTGCGGCCGCGGCATCGCCCTTCAGCGCATCACGGCCGCCGAGGAGCGCGACCGACACCGCCCTGCCCCGCTCGGCCAGGAGCCGCGCCGCGATGAAGCCGTCGCCGCCATTGTTGCCAGGGCCGCACGCCACGACGACGCAATGCGCCGCCGGGAAGCCCTCCTCGACGACATCGGCAACCGCCCGTCCGGCGGCCTCCATCAGCGCGATGCCCGGCGTGCCGGCAGCGACCGCGGCCGCGTCGGCTGCCGTCATTTCCTTGGGCGTCAGCAGCTCGATCACCGCATTTCCCCGCCGTCCGCCTAAATCAGAGGCAGTCTGCTTGCACAATTGGCAAGACGACGCCCATTGTTTCGGCACATCCGCTCATTTTCTCGCCAGCGCCGCCCGGTTCCGCCTGTCGCCTGTTGGCACGCTTGCTGCTAAAGAAGCGGCCGGCCGCACCACGACCCGGTCGGTGCCGCGGCGCGCCCTGCCTGGAGACGCAAGGACGATGAAAAAGATCGAGGCCATCATCAAGCCGTTCAAGCTCGACGAGGTCAAGGAAGCGCTCCAGGAGGTCGGCGTCCAGGGCATCACGGTGACCGAGGCCAAGGGCTTCGGCCGCCAGAAAGGCCATACCGAGCTCTATCGCGGCGCCGAATATGTCGTGGACTTCCTGCCCAAGGTGAAGATCGAGGTCGTGCTCGGCGACGACATGCTGGAGCGCGCGGTCGAGGCGATCCGCAAGGCCGCCCAGACCGGACGCATCGGCGACGGCAAGATCTTCGTCTCCAACGTCGAGGAGGCCATCCGCATCCGCACCGGCCAGACCGGCATGGACGCGATCTGACCTGCCCGATCCCGCCACCGCTATCCCGCCCCTTCCCTTCCTTTCGCCTGCTGCCCGTCGCGAGGACATCATGAAGACTGCCGCCGAAGTGCTGAAGTTCATCAAGGACAACGACGTCAAATATGTCGACTTCCGCTTCACCGATCCGCGCGGCAAGTGGCAGCACGTCACCTTCGACGTCTCGTTCGTCGACGAGGAGACGATCGACTACGGGCTGATGTTCGACGGCTCCTCGATCGCCGGCTGGAAGGCGATCAACGAGTCCGACATGCTGCTGAAGCCCGACCCGGTGACGGCGACGCTCGACCCGTTCTTCGCCGCAGCGACGCTGTCGATCGTGTGCGACGTCATGGAGCCGACCACCGGCGAGCCCTATAACCGCGACCCCCGCGGCATCGCCAAGAAGGCCGAAGCCTACATGGCCTCGCTCGGCATCGGCGACACGGTCTCGTTCGGCCCCGAGGCCGAGTTCTTCGTCTTCGATGACGTGCGCTTCGCCGCCCAGCCCTACAACACCGGCTTCGTCCTCGACCATTCGGAGCTGCCGACCAACTCCGACACGATGTACGAGAGCGGCAATCTCGGCCACCGCATCCGCACCAAGGGCGGCTATTTCCCGGTGCCGCCGATGGACTCGGCGCAGGACATGCGCGGCGAGATGCTGGCGGCGATGGCGGCGATGGGCGTCAACGTCGAGAAGCACCACCACGAGGTCGCCTCGGCCCAGCACGAGCTCGGCATGAAGTTCGACCGCATGGTGCTGATGGCCGACCAGATGCAGGTCTACAAGTACTGCATCCACCAGGTGGCGCAGAGCTACGGCAAGACCGCGACCTTCATGCCGAAGCCGGTCTATGGCGACAACGGCTCGGGCATGCACTGCCACCAGTCGATCTGGAAGGGCGGCAAGCCGGTGTTCGCCGGCAATCTCTATTCCGACCTCAGCCAGGAATGCCTGTGGTACATCGGCGGCATCATCAAGCACGCCAAGGCGATCAACGCCTTCACCAACCCGACCACCAATTCCTACAAGCGGCTGGTGCCGGGCTTCGAGGCGCCGGTGCTGCTCGCCTATTCGGCGCGGAACCGCTCGGCCTCGTGCCGCATCCCCTACACCACCTCGCCAAAGGCGAAGCGCGTCGAGGTGCGCTTCCCGGACCCGGCGGCGAACCCCTATCTCGGCTTCGCCGCGATGCTGATGGCGGGCCTCGACGGCATCACCAGCAAGATCGACCCCGGCCCGGCGATGGACAAGGACCTCTACGACCTGCCGCCGGCCGAGCTGAAGCAGATCCCGACGGTGTCGGCCTCGCTCCGCGAGGCGCTCGAGAACCTCGACCGCGACCGTGCCTTCCTGACCAAGGGCGGCGTGTTCTCCGAGGATTTCATCGACAGCTATATCGAGCTGAAGATGCAGGAAGTGATCCGCTTCGAGCACACCCCCCACCCGGTCGAGTTCGACATGTACTACTCGGTGTGAGGGGGAACAGCTCAATGGGTCTTTCGAAATTGAGCTACGTCCGAGCCACCAAACGCGGACAACGACAAAAAACGGAAATGACGTGCTGAAGCTCCTGCTCCGCCGCACTTCAGATGCGGAGCACGGGCTTCCTGCCCGCCGATCCGGCCACGCTCGTCGATCGCGTTCGCAGCGCGCGCCGTCCGGCTTCGAGAGGGGCGCAGCGCGCCCCGGATCGAGACAGCGCTGGACGGCCGCGGCGGCGGGCGGGATAGTTTGGCCCAGAAGGATCTCCGGCGCCGGCCGTCGCGCCGGGGGCGCGGGAGGGTCAATCGTGGCAGAGGTC
>DASZVN010000019.1:0-2139 GCA_035547055.1 Hyphomicrobiales bacterium | reverse complement strand
TCTGGGTCGAGGACGGCGCGCCCAATCTTTCCGGCCTCGCCCTTGCATGGGACGACGCGCGGATGGATATTCTCCTGATGCTGGCGGAGATGGACAAGGCGACGGGGCATTCGGGCGGGACCGACTTCCTGCTTGGCGCCGACGGCAGGCTGGCGCGCGCGAGGCGCGATCCGGCCGGCCTGATCTATGCCAGCGCGGCGATCGTCCATCCGCGCATTTTCGCCGGCGCGGCGGCCGAGCCGCATTCGCTGAACCGCTATTTCGACAGCACCGCCGCCGAGGGCCGTCTCTTCGGCTGGCGCATGCGCGGCCGCTGGATCACCGTCGGAACGCCGGAAGCCATTACCGAGGCCGAAGCGGCGATCGCCGCCGCCAGCGTGTCGTGACGCGGGAAAGAGCGGCGCGCGTTTTTTCCATCCCGCCCGGCGCGCCCTTCCTGCCGACGCTGGCCGACGCGCTGGCCGCCGGCGAACTGGTGCCCGGCTTTCGCGCCGACGGCGATCCGCTCGCGCTTTCCACCGTCACCATCTATTTGCCGACCCGCCGCGCCGCCCGCGCGCTGCGCTCGATCTTCGTGGAGAAGTCGCCCGGCGGTTCGGCCATCCTGCCGACGATCCGCGCGCTCGGCGAGTTCGACGAGGAGCTCGCGCTGATCGATCCGGCCGGCGCGGCCGCGCTCGACATCGCCCCGCCGATCGCCGATCTCGACCGCGTGCTGGCGCTCGCCCCGCTGGTGCAGAAATGGAAAAGCCGGCTGCCGGCGCATGTGGCGGCGCTCTTCCAGGAGGAGGTCGTCGTTCCGGCCTCGGCGGCCGATGCGCTCTGGCTGTCGCGCGACCTCGCCGGCCTGATCGACGAGATGGAGACGGCGGGCGCCGACTGGACGCGCCTTGCCGGTCTGGTCGACCGCGACCTCGCCGATTGGTGGCGGCTCACGCTGGATTTCCTGGAAATCGTCACCGATTATTGGCCGAAGGCGCTGGCCGAGCGGCAGCGCTCCGATCCGGCCGCACACCGCAACGCCATGATCCGCGCCGAGGCCGCGCGCCTGAAGCGCGGCGGCGGCGAGGGTCCGATTATCGCGGCGGGATCGACCGGCTCCATTCCCGCCACCGCCGAACTGCTCGCGACCATCGCGCGGCTTCCCGAAGGCGCGGTCGTGCTGCCCGGCCTCGACAAAAGGCTGGACGAGGAGGCCTGGGCGCTGCTCGGCGAGCCTTCCGCCTCGCCTTCGGTCTATGGCCATCCGCAATTCGGCCTGAAAAGGCTGGTCGCCGCGCTCGGCGTCGCACGGGGCGATGTCACGGAGATCGGGACGCCTCCGCCGCCGCTCGCCGCCCGCGCGGCGATCCTCTCCGAAGCGCTGCGCCCGGCCGAATCGACGGAGGCCTGGGCTTCCAACCGCGGGCGCGTCGCCGAGGCCGTCGATGCCGGCGCGCTTGCCGACGTGACGCTGATCGAGGCGCCGAACGAGCGCGACGAGGCGCTGGCCATCGCCTATGTGCTGCGCCTCGCGGCTGCCGAGCCCGGCCATCGCGCGGCGCTGGTCACGACGGATCGCGCGCTTGCCCGCCGCGTCGCGTCCGAACTGCTGCGCTTCGGCATCGTCGCCGACGATTCCGCCGGTCGCCCGCTGGCGCAGACGCCGCCGGCCATCCTGCTGTCGCCCATGGTCGAGGCGGTGATGCGGCCGGGCGATCCGGTCGCGATCCTGTCCTTCCTCAAGCAGCCGCTTCTCTCGCTGGGCATTGAGCGTGCAATCGTGCGCCGCGCGGCGGAAACGGTCGAACTGGTCGCGCTGCGCGGCGGCACCGGCCGCCCGGACATCGGCCGGCTGGCCGAGGAATTCGAGGCGCGGCTCGCCCGCCTTTCCGGCGACCCGCATATGTCGGCCTGGTTCAGCCGCATCCGCGCCGGCGAGGTCGAAGAGGCGCGGCAGGTGCTCGCGGCGCTCGACACGGCGCTGGCGCCGCTCGCCGCCCTCCGAAAAGGCGAAACGCTGACCATCCAGGCGGTCGCGCGCGCCACGATCGAGGCGCTGGAAGCGGTCGGGCGCGACGCATCGGGCGGCCTCGGCGATCTCTATAAGGGCGAGGCCGGCGAGCGCCTTGCCGAGCATCTGCGCGAACTGGCCGCCGC
>DASZVN010000018.1:0-7632 GCA_035547055.1 Hyphomicrobiales bacterium | reverse complement strand
GCCTTGAGGTAGTCGGGCCGGCGGTTGCGGTAGTCGATGTAGTAGGAGTGCTCCCACACGTCGCAGCCGAGGATCGGCGTGCCGCCGTGGACCAGCGGGTTCTCGCCGTTCGCCGTCTTGGTGATGGCGAGCTTGCCGTTCTGCCACGCGAGCCAGCACCAGCCCGAGCCGAACTGGGTGGTCCCGGCCTGGACGAAGTCCTCCTTGAACTTGTCGTAGCCGCCGAGATCCTCGTTGATCTTCTTCAGGATCTTCTCGGGGGGCTGGCCGCCGCCGCCCTTCTTCATCCAGTTCCAGAAATGGGTGTGGTTGTAATGCTGGGCGGCGTTGTTGAAGAGCCCGGCGTTCTTGCCGAAGGCGCCCTTGACCACGTCCTCCAGCGACTTGTCCTCGAGGCCCGAACCCTTGAGCAGGTTGTTGCCGGTCGTCACGTAGGCGTTGTGGTGCTTGTCGTGGTGGTATTCCAGCGTCTCCCGCGACATGTACGGCTCGAGCGCGTCGTAGGGGTAGGGAAGAGCGGGCAGCGTAAAGGACATCGACGACCTCCCAATGAGACCGGGCCCGGTGCGATTGGCCGGAGCGGACTGGCGAGGCCTACATAGGTCCCGCGCCGCGGCAGGGCAACCACAACCCTCCCCCGCGTGCCGACCTCGTCGTCGGGCGGCGCCCCCGCTGCCGCAAGGGGCACGGAAGCCGGCGCCGCGACCACCGTGCCCGAGCCGCGCAGCCGCACCGGCATCCCGGCCCTCTGCATCGCCCTCGGCGCCTCGCGCACGGGGTGGCGGCTGACGCGGAAGCGGGCCCTCACCGGGTAGCGGCCGGCGGCGATCTTCGCCTCGAGCGTGGCGCGGAGCGCCAGCGGCGCCGTCGGCCTCAGTCCGCCGGGCCCGCCGGCGGCAGCAGGCGGTCGCGCGCCACGTCGAGGCGGATGACCAGCCCCTCCGGGCGCCAGTCGCGCGCGATCGTGCCGCCGAGCTGGCCCTCGACCGTCGCGCGGGCGAGGAAGGTGCCGAAGCCGTCCTCCTCCGCGGGCGGGGCGACCGGCGGCCCGCCGCGCTCGGTCCAGCGTAGCCGGAAGCGGTCGCCGGCCTCGTCGCAGGCGACCGCGACGCGGCCGTCCGGTACCGAGAGCGCGCCGTATTTCGCCGCGTTGGTCGCGAACTCCTGGAGGAGGAGCGCGAAGGCCGTCACCGCGGGGCCGCCAATCGCGATGTCGGCGCCTTCGACCGTGGTGCGCGGCGTCCCGGCGTCCGCCGCGGCATAGGGCGACAGGATGGTCGCGATCAGCGCATGCATCGTGGTGGCGGTCTCGGGCGCGCCGGCGGCCGCGGGGGCCTGGGCGCGGGTCAGTGCCTGCGACCGGGCAAGGGCGCCGAGCCGCGCATGCACCGCCTCGGCCAGCTCCTGCGGCGAATTCGCCGTGCGTGCGCTGAGGCTGACCACGCTCCCCGCGAGGGCGAACAGGTTCTTGATGCGGTGGTCCATCTCGCGCAGCAGGAGCTGCTGGCGCTGCTCGGCCTCGCGCCGCCGCTCGACCTCGCGCTGGGCGTCCTTGAGGAGGCCGGCATTGTCGAGCGCGACCGCGGCCTGGGCGGCGATCGCGGCGACGATCTCCTCCGCCTCGGCGGTGAAGATCCCGGGCTGCTCGTGGCCGAAGAAGAGGCCGCCGTGGACCGCGCCCGAGCGCGACACCACCGGCACCGCGAGATAGCTGACGACCGGCAAATGCCCCGGGGGCATGCCGTAATGCGGCGGGCTCTTGCCGTAGCGGGGGTCCTGGCGGATGTCGTCGGCGCGGATGATCCCGCTGCCGCGGAAGGTCGGCTCGAACACCGCGGAATTGCGCGGCAGGCCGAAATTGGCGAACGCCTCGCGCGGCGCACCGGAGAGCGTGTAGAGCGTATAGTATTCGCCGCGCTCGTCGGTCACGTTGTAGAAAAAGGCGCCGAACTGGGCGCCGCTGAGCTCCGTCGCGCTGTCGGTCACCACCTGGACGATGCGTTCGAGGTCGAGATCGCTCGCGACGCTCCGCGCGAGGCGGTAGAGCGCGCCGAGGCGCCGGGTCTGGCGCCGAAGCCGGTCCTCGGCGTGCTTGCGCCCGGTGATGTCGAGGCCGATGCCGACCTGGGCGCCGTCGGAGAGGCGGACATTGGCCCACGTGGTCTCGACGATGCGGCCGTCGCGGGTCCGCATCGGCATGTCCATCCAGCCGCCGCCTCCGCTTTCCATGAAGGCCGCGACCTCGGCGCGGAGCGCCGCATCGGGCAGGCATTCCTCCATCAGCGAGCGCCCCCTCGCCTCGGCGGAGGACCAGCCCAGCACCGCCTCGAAGGCGGCGTTGACGCGCAGGATGGTCTGGTCGGCGCCGTAGACCGCGATCATCGCCGGAACGCGGTCGACCACCCCCTCGAGAAGCTCGCGCTCGTGCCGCCGCTCCGCCTCGGCCCGATCACCCTCTGCCGATGCTGACGCACCCGGACTCACGCTCGGCCTTTCCCCCGGCGACGGCGGTGCCCGCCCGCCGCGCCTCGCCCTGCGACGGCGACCGTAGTCCAGGATTCAGGCCTTGCACAGAAGCTTCGCCGGAACGCCGCGCGGCCGTGCCGCGTCCGCCAGAGCGAGGTTGTGGCGGCGGCGGGCGGCGGACTAAAGTCCCGCGACTTTCAGCACACAGCGGAGCCGGGCGGCATGACGATTCGGGCGGACCTTCTCGAGGCCATCGGCAACACGCCGCTGATCCGCCTGCGCCAGGCCTCCGAGCTGACGGGCTGCAACATCCTCGGCAAGGCCGAGTTCATGAACCCCGGCCAGTCGGTGAAGGACCGCGCCGCCCTCTTCATCATCAAGGACGCGCTCGACCGCGGCGCGCTGGCGCCGGGCGGCACCGTCGTCGAGGGCACCGCGGGCAACACCGGCATCGGGCTCGCGCTGGTCGGCAACGCCCTCGGGCTCAAGAGCGTCATCGTCATCCCCGAGACGCAGAGCCAGGAGAAGAAGGACATGCTCCGCCTCGCCGGCGCGGAGCTCGTCGAGGTGCCGGCGGCGCCCTACAGCAACCCCAACAACTACGTCCGCTACTCCGGCCGCCTCGCCGAGGCGCTGGCCAAGACCGAGCCCGGCGGCGCGGTCTGGGCCAACCAGTTCGACAACATCGCCAACCGCCGCGCCCATTTCGAGACCACCGGCCCCGAGATCTGGGAGCAGACCCAGGGCAAGGTCGACGGCTTCGTCGCCGCCGTCGGCACCGGCGGCACGCTCGCCGGCACCGGCATGTTCCTGAAGGAGCGCCGGCCCGACATCCACATCGCGCTCGCCGACCCGCTCGGCGCCTCGCTCTACAACTACTATGCCCACGGCGAGCTCAAGGCCCACGGCAACTCGATCACTGAGGGCATCGGCCAGAGCCGGATCACCGCGAACCTCGAGGATGCCCCGGTCGACGACGCCTACGAGATCCCCGACGAGGAGGCGCTGCCGCTGATCTTCGACCTCCTGGTCCACGAGGGCCTCTGCGTCGGCGGCTCGACCGGCATCAACCTCGCCGGCGCGATCCGCCTCGCGAAGCAGCTCGGGCCGGGCCACACCATCGTCACCGTGCTCGCCGACTACGGCACGCGCTACCAGTCGAAGCTGTTCAACCCGGCGTTCCTCCGCGAGAAGGGCCTACCGGTGCCCGAATGGCTGGAGCGGCCGCCCCGTGTCGACAAGGCGCTGGCGATGGCGTGAGGGACGCCTCGGCCTCTCCTCGTCATGCCCGGGCTCGGCCCGGGCACCCACGAGTTTGAAGCGGCTCGGGCGGAAAGGAAGTCGTGGATGGCCGGGACAAGCCCAGCCATGACGAGCGTAACAAGGAGGAGGACCAGGGATGGCTGAGATCGCATCGATCGACTACCGCGACGAAGTCGAGATCTTCGAGGGGTGTGTCGCCATCGAGAAGGCCGGCCGCCGGCCGACGCTGCTGCTCGCGCCCGACTGGGCCGGGCTGCACGACGGCATGAAGCAGATCGCCGGCCGCGTCGCCTCGCTCGGCTTCACCTGCTTCGGCGTCGATTTCTACGGCAAGGGCATCAAGGGCAACCCGGCCGGCGACAACTCGGCGCTGATGGGCGCGCTGATGGGCGACCGCGCGATGCTGCGCCGCCGCCTCCTCGCCGCGTACGAGGCCGCGCTCAAGCATCCCGGCGTCGACCCGAACAACGTCGCCATCATGGGCTATTGCCTCGGCGGCCTCTGCGCGCTCGACCTCGCCCGCGCCGCGCCGGCCGGCCTCAAGGCGGCGATGAGCTTCCACGGCGTGCTGAAGGCGCCGAATATCGGGCCGCAGGCGCCGATCACCGCGAAGATCCTCGTCATGCACGGCTGGGAGGACCCGCTGGCGCCTCCGCCGGACGTCCTCGCCTTCGCCGACGAGATGACGGCGGCCAAGGCCGACTGGCAGCTCCACGCCTACGGCAACACCAAGCACGCCTTCACCATGCCGACTGCGAACAAGCCGGAGATGGGCCTCGCCTACAACCCCGCCTCCGACCGCCGCTCCTGGCTCGCGATGCGGAACTTCCTCGACGAGGTGTTCGTGTAAGGGCCGGCGCACGCCTTCGTCCTGGCCGGGCTCGACCCGGCCATCCGCGACTTCCTTTGCAGGGCGGGCGTCGGCCGGCCGATGCCCACGACGCAAGCCGGGCCTGCCCGACTTGCGCTCCCGATACGCGACATGAGCAAGCTCGTGTCGACGCGGGCAAGCGGCGCCCGCCCGCCTTACAGGGGCGCCCCGCCCCCAGCCCGCCGCACGTCGGGGGGCACGGCCTCGTCGGCGAGGCGCCGGACCACCTCGGCGAGCGGCGCGCTCTCCTGCTCGGTGGTGCCGAGGCGGCGGAGCGAGAGCGTGCGCCCCTCGGCCTCGCGCTTTCCGATCACCGCCAGCACCGGGACCTTGGCGAGCGAGTGTTCGCGGACCTTGTAGGTGATCTTCTCGTTGCGGAGGTCCGTCGCGACGCGCAGCCCGGCCGCGCGCAGCGCCGCCGCCGCCTCCTCGGCGAAGGCGTCGCCGTCCGAGGTGATCGTCGCCACCACCACCTGCACCGGCGACAGCCACAGCGGCAGATGGCCGGCATAGTTCTCGATCAGGATGCCGATGAAGCGCTCCATCGAGCCGCAGATGGCGCGGTGGATCATCACCGGCGTCTTCTTCTGCCCGTCCTGGTCGATATAGAAGGCGCCGAACCGGCCCGGCAGGTTGAAGTCGACCTGGGTCGTGCCGCACTGCCAGTCGCGGCCGATGGCGTCGCGGAGCACATACTCGAACTTCGGCCCGTAGAAGGCGCCCTCGCCCGGGTTGATGCCCGTCTTGATGCGCCCGCCGGACCGCGCGGCGATGTCGTCGAGGAGCCGGCGCATCACGTCCTCGGCGTGGTCCCAGAGCGCGTCCGAGCCGACCCGCTTCTCCGGCCGGGTCGAGAGCTTCACCACCAGCTCCTCGAAGCCGAAATCCGCATAGGTCGAGACGATCAGGTCGTTGATCTTCAGGCACTCGGCCGCGATCTGGTCCTCGGTGCAGAAGATGTGGGCGTCGTCCTGGGTGAAGGCGCGCACCCGCATGAGGCCGTGCAGCGCACCCGACGGCTCGTAGCGCGAGACCGCGCCGAACTCGGCCATGCGCAGCGGCAGGTCGCGGTACGACTTCAGGCCGTGCTTGAAGATCTGGATGTGGCCCGGGCAGTTCATCGGCTTCAGCACGAAGACGCGGCCGTCCTCGGTCTCGGTCGTGAACATGTTCTCGCGGAACGTCACCCAGTGGCCCGAGGTCTCCCACAGCGCCTTGTCGAGCACCTGGGGCGCGTTGACCTCCTGGTAGTCGCCGGCGAGGCGGCGGCGCATGTAGGCGATGAGATTCTGGAACAGCGTCCAGCCCTTGGGATGCCAGAACACGACGCCCGGCCCCTCCTCCTGAAAGTGGAAGAGGTCCATCTCGCGGCCGAGGCGGCGATGGTCGCGCTTCTCGGCTTCCTCGATCTGGTGGAGATAGGCGTCGAGCTCGGCCTGGCTGGCCCAGGCGGTGCCGTAGATGCGCTGGAGCTGCGGATTCGAGGCGTCGCCGCGCCAATAGGCCCCCGCGACCTTGGTCAGCTTGAAGGCGTCGCCGACCTTGCCCGTCGAGGTCTCGTGCGGGCCGCGGCAGAGGTCGAGCCAGTCGCCCTGGCGGTAGATCTTGATGTCCTCGCCCGCAGGGATGGCGTCGACCAGCTCGACCTTGAACAGCTCGCCCTTGTCGCGGAAGAAGCGCTTGGCCTCCTCGCGCGTCCACACCTCCTTGGTGAAGGGGCGGTCGCGCGCGACGATCTCGTGCATCCGCGTCTCGATCGCGGCGAGGTCGTCGGTCGAGAACGGCTCGTTCCGCTGGAAGTCGTAGTAGAAGCCGTTCTCGATCACCGGGCCGATGGTGACCTGCGTGCCGGGGAAGAGCCCCTGCACCGCCTCGGCCATCACGTGCGCGCAGTCGTGGCGGATCAGCTCGAGCGCGCGCGGGTCGTCGCGGGTCACGATCTCGATCCTGGCGTCGTGCTCGATCGGGTCGGCGAGGTCGGCGAGGCGGCCGTCGAGGGCCATCGCCACGGCCTTCTTGGCGAGCGACTTCGAGATGGCGGCGGCGACGTCGCTGCCGCGCACGCCGACGGGAAACTCGCGCGAATTGCCGTCGGGAAAGGTCAGGATGGGCATGGACAGTCCTCCGCTCACTCGCTGCAAACCACGCAGGTAAGCGTCTGGTGTGAGGCGCCGGCGGTTGTTGGTGTTTCAACCCACCCGGTCGGCGCGGAAGCGCATGTGGCGGCCGGTCCAACGGCCGTAGCGCCAGGGCTTATACCAGGCCGCGCCGGGCGGCAATTCGTCCGGTACCGGGTCGAAGCCGGCGGGTCCAAAAGGATGGCAGCGGCAGATTCGTGCCGTCCCCATCCACAGGCCGGGCCATGCGCCGTGGCGCTTCAGCGCCTCCTCCGCATAGGCCGAGCAGCTCGGCTGGTAGCGGCAGCTCGGCGGCAAAAACGGTGACAGCCCATAGCGATAGGCGAGAATGGGCAGGCGGAGGAGCCATCCGGTCATGGTGTTGCCACGGAGATAGTTCTTGACAGGCGGCAATCAAGCAACAGCAATGCACCTCCATCCTGGTTCATGGCGGAGTCAATGATGCGGCCGAAGGCAAAGGTCCGCGACAGCCTTCCTTCCGACTCGGCGACGCCCGCCCGGCAGCGCGGGCGCGGCGTCGGCCCAAGTGGCAGCCGCCGCCATCTGGAAGCGCGCTTCGCCCCGCTCGGCCCGGCGCGGGCCGATGACGGCGAAGCGGCGCCCCCCCGCCCGGCCCGGCCGGCCATGCTGCCGCCGATCAACGTCACCCTTCTGCTCCGCTCCGCCGGCCTGGTCGTGGTCGTGGCGGCCGTGCTGCTGGCGCTCCGCCCGGTGTCCAAGATCGTCCGCACCTCGGCGCCGGCCCCCGACCTCGCGCGCATCCGCGTCATCTCGAGCGCCGGCGACAGCAGCGCCGCCGCGCCGGCGCGGCCGAAACGCCAGGCCCGCCTGCCCCAGGTCGCCGAAACGCCGGCGCCGGCGCCCGCCCGGACCGCCGTGGCAGCGCCGCCGCCG
>DASZVN010000017.1:0-9967 GCA_035547055.1 Hyphomicrobiales bacterium | reverse complement strand
GCGCCGGCAACAGCGGTGCCCAGCCATGGGACTCCGCGCCGAAGGTGCCGCGGACGCGGTGGAGGTCCGGCACCGGCCGGTCGAGATTGTCGCGCCGCCCCGGCAGGACCGGCTCGACGGTCTGCTGCGCGGCATAGGCGGTCCGGGCGAGGTAGCGGTCGACCAGCCCCGGCACGAGCATGTTGCCGAGGATCACCAGCGGGGTCGAGCGGCCGAGCCAATATTCGGCGCCGCCCTCCGTCGCGGCGCGCGCGATCGCGGCGGCGGCGGCCTCCGGCTGCACCACCGGCGGCACCGGGCGCGGCGCGTGGCTCATCCGCGTCCGCGCCCAGTCGAATTGCGGCGTGTTGACCGCCGGCAGCTCCACGATTGAGACGCGGATGGCGCTCTCCTCGTGCATCAGCTCGGTCCGGAGCGAGGCGGTGAAGCCGCGGATGGCGTGCTTGGCGCCGCAATAGGCCGCCTGGAGCGGGATGCCGCGATAGGCCAGCGCCGAGCCGACCTGGACGATCCGCCCCGCGCCGTGCGGGCGCATGTGCTTCAGCGCCGCCATCGTGCCGTGGACGCAGCCGAGATAGGTCACCTCGGTGACCCGGCGGAACTCCTCGGGCGTCGTTTCGCCAAGCGGCGCGAACACCGTGACCATGGCGTCGTTGACCCAGAGGGCGATCGGTCCGAGCGCGGCCTCGAACCGCGCCGCCGCGGCGAACACGGCGTCTGCATCGGCGACGTCGATCGCCGCCGTCGCGACCTGGACGCCCTGGCGCGACAGCGCGGCCTCGAGATCCCGCAGCGCCTCCTCGCCGCGCGCGATCAGCCCGAGGCGCGCGCCGGCGCGGGCAAACCGCATCACGACCGCGCGACCGACTCCGGCCGTCGCGCCGGTGACGACGACGGTCCTGCCGGCAAAGCCGGCCTCGCCTACGGCCATGGCATGAGCCTCCCGACGAACGGACTGCCGGCGCAACCGGTTACGGTCCGCTAAGGTTCCCGTGAGAGAGGAGGAGTGGACGGCCAACCGCCGCGTGCATGGCCAAGTCCCGGCCCCGGCCCCACATCAGGCGGCGGCGCCGGCGCCAGGCCCGGCGGCCCGGCGTGGAGTTGTGAGCGTGCCCGAGTCTCCCCATCCCCGCATCGAGGACTATGGCCTGATCGGCGATTGCGAGACTGCCGCCCTGGTCTCGCGCACCGGCTCGATCGACTGGCTGTGCCTGCCGAGGTTCGATTCCGACGCTTGCTTCGCAGCGCTCCTCGGCGACCGCGACAACGGCTGCTGGTCGATCGCGCCGAAGGGCGAGTTCCGGTCGAGCCGGCGCTACCGCGACGGCACGCTGATCCTGGAGACCCGGTTCGAGACCGCCGAGGGCGCCGCCACCCTGATCGACTTCATGCCGCCGAACGACGGCTATTCCGATCTCGTGCGCATCGTCGTCGGCGAGCGCGGCCGGCTGCGCTTCCGGACCGATTTCACCGCACGCTTCGACTACGGCCTCACCGTGCCCTGGGTGTCGCGGCGGGACGACTACACCCTGACCGCGGTCGCGGGGCCGAGCCGCCTCGTGCTGCGCACGCCGGTCGAGCTTCGCGGCGCGGGCATGCACACGGTCGGCGAGTTCACCGTGGCGCCGGGCGAGCGGGTCGGCTTCACCCTCACCCATTGCGCGTCGCACCGGCCGCTGCCGCCGCCGCGCGACAGCCAGCGCGCGCTCAAGGGCACGGAAAAATTCTGGCGCGAGTTCTCCGACCGCTGCCCCCCGGTCGGGCCGTGGACCGAGATCGTCAAGCGCTCGCTGATCACGCTGAAGGCGCTGACCTACGCGCCGACCGGCGGCATCGTCGCCGCGCCGACGACATCATTGCCGGAGAAGATCGGCGGATCGCGCAACTGGGACTACCGCTATTGCTGGCTCCGCGACGCGACCTTCACGCTGCTCGCGTTCATGAAGCTCGGCTATTACGAGGAAGCCCACGCGTTCCGCGACTGGCTGCTCCGCGCGGTCGCGGGCGACCCGGCGCAGATGCAGATCATGTACGGCATCGCCGGCGAGCGACGCCTGCCGGAGTGGGAGGTGCCGTGGCTCGCCGGCTTCCGCGGCTCGAAGCCGGTCCGGATCGGCAACGCCGCGGCCGGCCAGTTCCAGCTCGACGTCTATGGCGAGCTCGCCGACGCGCTCGACCAGGCCGCCCGCGGCGGCCTGCCACTTCACGCCCGCCAGAGCGCGCTCGGCGCCGTCGTCATGCCCTATCTCGAACGGGTCTGGCACGAGCCCGACGAGGGCATCTGGGAGATTCGGGCGCCGCGCCGCCACTTCACCCACTCCAAGGTGATGGCCTGGGTGGCGTTCGACCGTGCCGTCGCGATGGCGCTGGTCGAGGGCGAGCGCGACCTCGCCCGGCGCTGGCGCATGGTCGCCGACGCCATCAAGGCCGAGGTGCTGGCGAAGGGCTTCGATCCCGCGATGAACAGCTTCCGCCAGTGCTACGGCGAGAGCCTGCTCGACGCGAGCCTGCTGCAACTGCCCCTGGTCGGCTTCCTGCCGGCGACGGACCCGCGCATGCAGGGCACCATCGCGGCGATCGAGCGCCACCTGATGCGCGACGGCCTGGTCCACCGCTACAACACCAGCCTCAGCGAGGACGGCCTGCCGCCCGGCGAGGGCGCCTTTCTCGCCTGCAGCTTCTGGCTCGCCGACAACTACGTCCTCGCCGGCCGCCACGACGATGCGGCGGCGCTGTTCGAGCGGCTGCTCGGCCTCGGCAACGAGCTCGGCCTGTTTGCCGAGGAGTACGACCCGGCCGCCGGCATGATGCTCGGCAATTTCCCGCAGGCGTTCAGCCATGTCGGGCTGGTCAACACCGCGCTCAACCTGGCCCGGCGCGAAGGCCCGGCCAAGGAGCGCGCCGAGCCCGCCCCCGACCTTGCCGCCGACGCAGAGCGATAGACCGAGGTCATTCCAAGATCGGTGCAGGCCCCCTCCGGCTCGCTGCGCTCGCCACCTCCCCCGCGCGAACTCGCGTGTTCGCGAGTTCGCCTCTAGGGATCGCAAGTCGAGCAGGCTCGACTTGCATGCAGGGGAGGATCGGCGCCGCGGCGAATTCTCCCCGTCGCAGACGGGGGAGGAGGACCATGCGAAGCATGGTGGAGGGGGCGCCGCGTCGATCGGGACGGGTACGCTAATGCGCCGCTTCTATTCCGCGACCACCCGGGTGGGGGGGAAGATGACCTCGACCAGCGTCCCGCTGCCCACCGTCGAGTGGATCGCGAAGGCGGCGCGGTTGGCTTCGACCAGCGCCTTGGTCAGGGGCAGGCCGAGGCCGGTGCCGCGCGCGGTCGCCGAGACCCGGCCGAACGGCTCGAGCGCGGTCTCGATCTCGCCCGCGCTCATGCCCGCGCCGGTGTCGCGGATGCGGATCACCGCCTCGCCGCGGTCGCCCGGCGCGGTCGAGACGATCACCTGGCCGCCGGGCGGGGTGAACGTCACCGCGTTCGACAGCAGGTTCATCACGATCTGCTTGAGGCTGCGGAGGTCGGCCATCACCGCCGGCACCTTCGGCGCGAGCGAGGTCCGGATGATGATGCGGCCGCGATTGGCCTCCGGCTGGAGCAGCGCCACCGCGCCGGCGACGACCTCGTTCAGGCTGACCTCGACGAAGACGAGGTCGAGCTTGCCGGCTTCGACCTTCGACAGGTCTAGGAGGTCGTCGACCAGGCCGATGACGTGGCGGCCGGAGCTCAGGATGTCCCGGAGATAGTCGCGGTAGCGCGGGTTGCCGATCGGGCCGAAGCGCTCCTCGATCATCAGCTCGGCGAAGCCGAGCATGGCGTTCAGCGGGGTGCGGATCTCGTGGCTGATCCGCGCCAGGAAGGCCGATTTGTAGGCGCTGGTGCGCTCGGCCTCGGCGCGGGTGGTGCGCAGATCCTCCTCGGCGCGCTTGAACTGGGTAAGGTCGCGCAGGACGGCGCAGAAGCGCGGGGCGGCCGCCTCGCCGACGCGGCCGAGCGTCATGAACAGCGGCACCATGCCGCCGCGCCGCACGACGCCCAGGACCTCGCGGCCGTCGTTCATCACCGCCGCGACGCCGTTGGTGCGGAGGCCAGCGAGATAGTCGAGCGCGGGCCGTTGGCTCTCGCTCGCGAACAGGAGCGCGAAGCTCCGCCCTTCCATCTCCTCGCTGTCGTAGCCGAACAGCGCCTCCGCGCTCTTGTTGAGCGAGAGGATGCGTCCGTCGCCGTCGACGACGACGACGCCGTCGGCGGCGGTGTCCAGGATCGCCTGGAGCTCGCGGGCGCGCTGCTCGGCGGCCTCGAGGCGCTCCTCGGCCGCCGGATCCGGCGGCGCGGCCAAGGCCGGCCTCAGCGTGAGGAGGCTCGCCGCGGCGCCGTCCCAGGTGACGGTCTTGAGGTGGGCCTCGACCGGGACCTTCGTCCCGTCCGCCGTGACGAGCGCGAGCGCGCCCGGTCCGCCGCCATGCTCGAGGAGGCCGTCGACGCCGCGGTCGCGGAGCGCGGCGAGGTCGGGCAGCCGCGCGAGGTCGAGCAGCGCGCGGTTCGCGAACAGCGGCTGGCCGAGGCGGTGGATCACGAGCGCCGACGGCAGCGCGTCGAGGACGTCGAGCACATTGGCGTGCGGCGTCAGGTTGAGGCGCCCCGCAAGGTCCGGCAGCGGGGCCGGGGGCGCCGCCGCGGGGGCGGCCGGCGCGTCGTCGTCGTTGCCGAGCGCGCGGGCGATCTCGTTGAGCGCGGTCGCCTCGTCGGGGAGAAGGCGCGGCCGGCGGTCCCGGGCCGGCTCGCGCAACGGCACCACCGTGGTCGGTGGCGGGCGCGGCGGCTCGCGCACCACGGCGAAGCCGCGGAAGCCGAGGAAGCTGCGGTCGCGCCCGACCATCGGCAGCGCGGAGAGCTCGGCCCTCACCACGCGGCCGTCGCCGAGCGGCACCAGCACGGCGAAGCCGCTCCAGGTGTCGCGGCCGTCGAGCACGGCGGCGAGGCGGCCCGGGCTGTCGCCGTCGGCGGGGGCGAGGTCGCTCCAGCGCCGCCCGATCAGCGGCAGGGTCGGGCTGCCGAGCGCCGCGCCGAGATCGGGGGTGAGGCTGCGGATGCGTCCCTCGCGGTCGCACTCCCACACCAGCCGCAGCGGCAGCGGCATGGGCTGGAACACATCTGCCGCAGGCTCGTCGGGCGCGGGATGATCGGCGGCCGGTCGATCCGCCGCGACGGGCGCCTCGGGCTCCGCCGTGATCGCGCCGAGGACGGTGACCAGCACCAGCTCGCCGCCGTCGAGGGTCAGGCGCTCGGCCCGGCAGGCGGCCGGCGCGCCGCTCCGGCCGGGCAAGGCGAGGCGCACCAGGCGCGGCCCGCCGTCGGCCGGCAGGCCGGCCAGGGTGCGGCCGCGCCGCTCGGCGGCATCGTCGGTGGCGAGCGGCTGCGGCAGCTCGGCCGGCGCGATCCCGATCAGGCCGGCAGCGGCGGCGTTGGCCCAGACCAGCATCCCGCCGTCGCCCGAAACCGCGAAAGCGGGTGCCGTGCCGGCGGCCGCTTCGACGATCCTCGGGTGGTGGCTCGGCCCGGACATCGGCTCCGCTCGGCTGAGGGCCGCCGCGCCGCCGGCCGGCTCCCGTGCTTAAGAAAGACTTAAATTCGTCTATCGGATTGGCCGAAATGCGTCCACCGGCCGGCGCTCGCGCTCCACGGAATGCACGCGAGACGGTTAACCGCCGACCCGTGCCGGCCGACGAAGCAATCCAAGAGTTGCAGGCGCCGGCGACCCTGGATTGCGACGCGTCGCGCGCGATGGCGGGCGGGCATCCGTCCGACACTTTCGTCCCACGCGGCGGGCCGGCTATAACCCAGCCGGTCTGCATCCGGAGCCATCATGAGCGATCGATTCGAGGGGCGGCGCGAGGACTTGCGCCTGATCACCGGCCGCGGGCGCTACACCGCCGACTGGTCGCTGCCGGGGCAGGCCCACGCCGCCTTCCTGCGCTCGCCCCACGCCCATGCCGAGATCGCCGCGATCGACGTTGCCGCCGCCCGGTCGATGCCCGGCGTCCTCCTGGTGCTGGCCGGGGACGACCTCGCCGCCGCCGGCTATAAGCCGGCGCCGCCCGGCATGGCGCCGCCCGGGCGCGACGGCAAGCCGCTGAAGAACCCGCCGCGGCCCACCCTGG
Source organism: Hyphomicrobiales bacterium (assembly GCA_035547055.1). Classification (GTDB taxonomy): domain Bacteria; phylum Pseudomonadota; class Alphaproteobacteria; order Rhizobiales; family Methylopilaceae; genus DASZVN01. The sequence continues at coordinate 3,799 of DASZVN010000017.1, read as the reverse complement.
CGCGCGATCGGGTGCGCTTCGTCGGCGAGCTGGTGGCGATGGTGGTGGCGGAGACCGAGGGACAGGCCCAGGACGCGGTCGAGCGGATCGAGGTCGACTTCCGCCCGCTGCCGGCGCTGGTCGGCGTCAAGGCGGCGGCCGCGCCGGGCGCGCCGGAGCTGCATGCCGAGGTGGCGCCGGGCAACGTCGCGCTGGAATACGAGTACGGCGACGAGGCCGCGGCCGCGGCCGCCTTCGCCGGTGCCGCCAAGGTCGCGCGGGTCGAGGTCGAGGCCCAGCGCATCGCCGGCAACCCGATGGAGCCCAAGGCCGGGCTCGCCGCCTACGACCCGGCGAGCGGCATGTACGACGTCTACGTGCCGAGCCAGGGCGTCAGCGGCCATCCCCGCGCCCTCGCCCACATCACCGGCGAGCCGCCCGAGAAATTCCGCGTCCACTCGCGCGACGTCGGCGGCGGCTTCGGCGTCCGCGGCGAGGTCGCGCCCGAATATGCGTGCCTGGTGCTGGCGGCGCGGCGGCTCGGCCGGCCGGTGAAATGGGTCGGCAGCCGCAGCGAGACCATCGTCAGCGACAATCACGGCCGCGGCTCGGTCATGACCGGCGAGATGGCGCTCGACGCCGACGGCCGCTTCCTCGCCGTCCGGGTCGAATGGCTGTGCGACATGGGCGCCTATTGCTCGGCGGTCGGCCCGTTCATCAATACCAACGCGGCACCGAAATCGACCGCGGTCAACGTCTACCGCATCCCGACCGTCTACGGCCTCAGCCGCCTGTTCTTCACCAACGCGACGCCGACCACCGCCTATCGCGGCGCGACCCGACCGCAGGTCTCCTATTTGATGGAGCGGCTGGTCGACGAGGCGGCCCGCGTCACCGGCCTCGACCCGGACGAGATCCGGCGCCGCAATTTCCTGGCGCCGGACGCCTTCCCCTATAAGACGCCGACCGGCTCGACCTACGACTCGGCCGACCCGCCGGGCCTCCTCGCCGCGGCGCTCGAGGCCGCCGACTGGGCCGGCTTCGCGGCCCGCCGCGCCGAGGCGGCGACGCGGGGCAAGCTCCGCGGCATCGGGCTTGCGGTGTTCATCGAGACCTCGGGCGCGGTCGGCAAGGAGGAGATCGCGGTCCGCTTCGACGGCGACGGCCGGATCAACCTCTTCACCAATTCCGGCTCGTCCGGCATGAGCCACGAGACCACGTTCCCCGAGCTCGTCGCGGCGATCCTCGGCGTCGGGAAGGACCGCATCCAGCTCCGCTGGAACGACCTCGAATCGCCGCCGCTCCAGGGCTTCGGCAGCTTCGGTTCGCGCTCGATGGTCAGCCACGGCGTCGCGCTGCACCAGGGCGCCCACGCCGTGATCCGCCAGGGCATGGCGCACGCCGCCGACGCGCTCGAGGCCGCGGTGGCGGACATCGAGTTCGCCGACGGCACCTATCGCGTCGCCGGCACCGACCGCACCATCCGCTTCGACGCGCTGGCGCAGAAGCTTGCCGGAGGCGGCCGCCACCCGCTCGACCTCGAGCTCGCGGTCGACACCGCCAACGCCTGGCCGAGCGGCGCCCACGTCTCGGAGGTCGAGATCGACCGCGACACCGGCGAGATCGCGATCCTGCGCTACGTCGCGGTCGACGACTGCGGCAAGATCTACAACCACAAGGTCGTCGAGGGGCAGATCGTCGGCGGCATGATGCAGGGGCTCGGCCAGGTGATGGGCGAGCAGTGCTACTACGACCCCGAGACCGGCCAGCTCCTGACCGCGAGCTTCATGGACTACCAGATGCCGCGGGTGGACTGGCTGCCGCAGGTGTCGCTCTACGACCGCTCCCTGCCCTCGCCGAACAACCCGCTCGGCGCCAAGGGCGTCGGCGAGGCCGGCACCACCGGCTCGGTGCCCTGCGTCGCCAACGCGGTGATGAACGCGCTCGCCCCGCTCGGCATCCGCCACCTCGACACGCCCTTCACCCCGCTCAAGGTGTGGGACGCCATGCAGGCGGCGGGGAAGGCGGGGGCCGAGAGGTGATGCGCCTGCCCTGTCGTCCCGGACGCGCGCAGCGCGATCCGGGATCCGGGGCCGGCGAGGTGCGAGCCGCCGATTCCGGCTCTCGCCTTCGGCTCGGCCGGGATGACGGGTTTGTTCGAGTCGCAGCCGAAGAAAGTCGTGGATGGCCGGACGCCGACAAGTCTACGCAATCTGCGCAAGCTTGATCGCGAGCCCGGCCATGACGGAGGCAAGACGCAAGGGAGGAAAAGGATGTCCGAGGCTCGGATCGATCGCCGCGATCTTCTGAAGGGCACGGCCGCGGCCACCGGGGCGCTGCTCTTGCCGGCACGCGTGCGCGCGGCCGAGCCGGGGCCGCGCAAGGGCGGCACGCTTCGCATCGCGATGCCGTTCAACCCGGCTTCGGTCGATCCGATGACGGGTCGGAACCTGCCCGACTTCAACGTGCTCTATGCCATCTTCGACGCGCTGATCGACTTCGACCCGGACACGCTGGAGCTGAAGCCCGGCCTCGCCAAGGCATGGCGCTTCGCCGATCCGAAGACGCTGGTGCTCGACCTCGTGGACGGCGTCACCTTCCACGACGGCTCGCCGTTCGACGCCGAGGCGGTGAAGTTCAACATCGAGCGCTACAAGACCCACCCGCGCTCCAACGTGAAGGCCGACCTCGGCACCGTCGCCGGCGCCGAGGTCACCGGCAAGAGCCAGGTCACGCTGCACCTCGTGCGGCCAAACGCCGGGCTGCCGGCGATCCTGACCAACCGCATCGGGCTGATGGTGTCGCCGAAGTCGGTCAAGGCGGCGGAGAACGGCAATGTCGACCGCGCCCCCGTCGGCACCGGCCCGTTCAAGTTCGTGAGCTGGGAGGACAACGCCAGCTTCGCCCTGACCCGCAATCCGAACTACTGGCGTTCGGGCCTGCCCTATCTCGACGGGCTTTCGATCCGCATCGTCAACGAGATGAACACCGCCGCGCGCACCGTGCTCGCCGGCCAGTCCGACCTCGTGCTCAACATGCGGGTCGAGCAGAAATTCGCCGCCGACAAGGCCGGGCACGTCATCGCGACCGCCAAGCCGTCGATGAGCGTCTACGGCGCCTTCCTGAACTACGGCCGCCCGCCGCTCGACGACGTCCGGGTGCGCCAGGCGCTGAACTACGCGCTCGACCGCGACGCCATCAACAGGGTGATCAACCGCGATCTCGCCGAAACGACCAGCGCGATCATGACGCGGAAATTCTGGGCGACCGACCCCGCGACCGCGGGCTACTACACCCACGATCCCGAGCGGGCGAAGAAGCTCCTCGCCGATGCCGGCCACGCGAATGGGCTCGACCTCGGCGGCTGGGGCTGGCCCGACCAGACCGCGGTGCAGGACGAGGAGGTGGTGGTCTCGCAGCTCGCCCGTGCCGGCATTCGCCTGAAGGTGGCGCCGGCCTCGCCGGCCCAGGCGATGCAGAACTTCATGATGCAGAAGCGCGGCGCCACCCTCATCACCCCGACTGGCGGCTATCCCGATCCGAGCCAGTTCTACGAGGCGCTGTTCGCCAGGACCGCGCTCCGCAACGCCTCGAAGATCGAGCTGCCGGGCTACCGGCCGCTGCTCGACGCCACCACCACCGCGCAGGATCGGGCCACCCGCAAGGCGGCCTTCGCCAAGCTGCAGCGCTTCGTGGTCGAGCAGGCGATGTACCTGCCGCAGTTCATCCTGCCGGGCGTCACCATCGCGACGCCCAAGGTGAAGAACTTCACCAACGGCCTCCTGATGACCCCGAAATTCACCGCGGTCTGGCTGGAGGC
>DASZVN010000016.1:0-8865 GCA_035547055.1 Hyphomicrobiales bacterium | reverse complement strand
GCGGAGGAAAGGCCTGCCCGCCGGCCCGGCTTGTCCCGCCCGCCGGCGGCAGGGTAGGGTCCGGCCGCCTTTCGCCAGGAGAATTGTCATGAACGAGCAGTCGCCCGCCGTCGCCAGCGGTTCCAGGCTCGCGGGCGCGCTCGCCGCCGGCCGCTTCGCCATCACCGCGGAGGTGGTGCCGCCGACCTCGGCCGACCCGCAGGACCTGCTGTCCAAGGCGCTGCCGCTGAAGGGCCTCGCCGACGCGGTCAACATCACCGACGGCGCCTCGGCCCGCGCCCATCTGTCGCCGCTCGCCGCCGCCGCGCTCTGCGTTCAGAACGGCGTCGAGCCGATCCTCGAGATGACCTGCCGCGACCGCAACCGCATCTCGCTGCAGATGGACCTGATCGGCGCCGCCGCCCTCGGCGTCCACAACCTCCTCCTGCTGCGCGGCGACGACCCGACCCAGGGCGACCAGCCCGACGCCAAGCCGGTGTTCGACCTCGATTCCGCCGCGCTGATGGCGACCGCGGTCGGCATGCGCGACAAGGGCGAGCTGCCGTCGGGCCGCAAGGTCGGCGGCAAGGCCGCCTTCTTCATCGGCGCCGCCGACAACCCGATCGACCCCAAGCCGGACTGGAAGCCGGAGCGCCTGAAGCAGAAGGTCGACGCCGGCGCCGACTTCGCCCAGACCCAGTTCTCGATGGATGCGGCCGTGGTGCGCCGCTATGCCGAGCGCCTCGGCGAGGCCGGCATCCTGCCGAAGCTCAAGATCCTGATCGGCGTGGCGCCGCTGCGCTCGGCCCAGCAGGCGCGCTGGATGCGCGAGAACCTGTTCGGCGTCATCATCCCGGAGAGCTTCGTCGCCCGCATGGAGGGCGCCAAGGACCAGATCGCCGAGGGCAAGGCGATCGCGGTCGAGGTGATCTCGGAGCTCGCGGAGATCCCCGGCATCTCCGGCGTCCACATCATGGCGCCGCAGAACGCCTCGGCCATCCCCGACGTGATCTCGGCCTGCTCCGGCCTCCGCGGCCGGAAAGGCTGACGCCTCGCATAGCCGTAGGGTGGGCAAGCGTAGCTTGCCCACATGGGCTCCGGGCGAGGGGCGGGCTTGCCCGACTTTCGCATTCATGGCGCTCAACAAGCCGTGTTGACGTGGGCATCGGTGTTGCCGATGCCCACCCTACGAACGTCCGACCGACCCAGCGCCGTAAACTCGCGGATGCCCGGGCCGAGCCCGGGCATGACGGCAGAGCCTGCCATCTTGGCCGAGCCGAAGGCGAGAGCCAGGATCCGCGGGACGGCACGGCGTTCATGACCGGATCGCGGCTGCGCGGCGTCCGGGATGACAGCCGCGGCGTCCGCGCCGAACCTTACGAAGGTTTCAGGCTCCCGCGCTTGCGCCGCGCCGCGTCTCGGGGCAGCTTCGCGCCGGGGCAGCTCAAGGAACGGCATGGCGAAGCTCATCACGGCGCTCGGCACCGTCTGGTCGCTGGCCGTCCCCTATTTCCGTTCAGAGGAACGCTGGAGCGCGCGGCTTCTGCTCGGGGTCATCATCGCCCTGCAGCTCGGCGGAGTCGGCCTCAGCGTCGCGCTGAACATCTGGTACAACACCTTCTACAACGCGCTGCAGAACAAGGACTGGGCGCTCTTCGTCCACCAGCTCATCCTGTTCTGCGGCCTCGCCGCCGCCTACATCGTCTCCGCGGTCTACCAGCTCTACCTGACGCAATGGCTCACCATCCGCTGGCGGCGGTGGATGACGGCGCGCTACCTCGACGCCTGGCTGGCGGAGGGCACGCACTACCGCATGCACCTCCTCGGCGGCACCACCGACAACCCCGACCAGCGCATCTCCGAGGACATCCGCGGCTTCATCTCGAACACGCTCGACATCGGCGTGGGGCTGCTCGGCTCGGTGGTGTCGCTCGGCTCGTTCATCGTCGTCTTGTGGAACCTCTCGGCCAACATGCCGCTCCTGATCGGCGGCCTCAGCCTGCATATCCCGGGCTACCTGGTGTGGGGCGCGTTCCTCTATGCCGTGATCGGCACCTGGCTGACGCATCTCGTGGGCCGCCTCCTGATCCGGCTGAACTTCGACCAGCAGCGCTACGAGGCCGATTTCCGCTTCGCGCTCGTCCGCGTGCGCGAGCACACCGAGCAGATCGCGCTGCTCGGCGGCGAGCCCGCCGAGCACGAGCGGCTGTTCGCCCGCTTCAGCCGCCTGATGGCGAACTGGTACGCCATCATGACGCGGCAGAAGAAGCTGACCTTCCTCACCGCCGGCTACGGCCAGGCTGCCGTGGTCTTCCCCTATATCCTGGTCAGCCCGTTCTATTTCTCCGGACAGATCCAGCTCGGCGGGCTGATGCAGACCGCCTCGGCCTTCGGCCAGGTGCAGTCGTCGTTCTCCTTCTTCGTCAACGCCTACACCTCGATCGCGTCGTGGAAGGCGATCATCGACCGCCTGTCCGGCTTCCGCCAGTCGATCGACCGCAGCATCGAGGTCCGCCAGACCGCGCCGCACATCGCCTATCGCGAGGCGGCGGACCCGGCGCTCGCCGCCCACGACCTGTCGGTGCAACTGCCCGGGGGCGAGGAGCTGGTGCGCCTCGACGCGCTTCGCCTCGGCGCCGGCGAGCGGCTCCTCGTCACCGGCCCGTCGGGCAGCGGCAAGACCAGCCTGCTCCGCGCCCTCTCCGGAGCCTGGGAATTCGGCTCGGGCGAGGTGATCCACCCGGCCGGGCAGACGGTGCTGATGCTGCCGCAGCGGAGCTACCTGCCGCTCGGCACGCTGCGCGGCGCGCTGACCTATCCGGCCGGCGAGGCTGCCTTTCCCGATGCCGCGGTGCGCGAGGTGCTGGAGGCCTGCGGCCTCGGCCATTTGCTGCCGCGCCTCGACGAGGAGGCGCCCTGGACCAACCAGCTTTCCGGCGGCGAGCAGCAGCGCGTCGGCTTCGCCCGCGCCCTCCTGGCCGAACCGGACTGGCTCCTCCTCGACGAGGCGACCGCCTCGCTCGACGAGCCGGCCGAGGCCGAGCTCTACCGCCTGCTGGCCCGCCGCCTGCCGCAGGCCGGGGTGATCTCGGTCGGCCACCGCGCCGGCCTCGCCGCCTTCCACAGCCGCGGCCTCGCGCTCGCCGGCAAGAGCCATGCCCCGCACGCCGCTGCCGTCGCGGGCGCCCCCCTTTCCGCCGCCGCCCAGGCCCCGCTGTAGTTCATTTCTTCCGTCGTTGGATAGCCCCCTCCACCATGCTTCGCATGGTCCCCCTCCCCCATCTGCGATGGGGGAGGATCTCCGCCGGCGGTGCGCCCTTCAATCCTCCCCTGCGAAGCGGGGGAGGTGGCGAGCGCAGCGAGCCGGAGGGGGCCCGGCCATCAAACCCCGGATAGATCGCGAGTTCCGTCCCGCCGGGGTCAGACGCGGAAACGCTTGCGCACCATGCGCCAGCCGATCAGCGTGCGCTTGCCGAGATTGGCGGCGATCACGGCCGGGTTGGTCGGCCGGCTGCGGCGGAGCGCAGCAGCGAGGAGGACGGCGACCTCGGGGCTCTCCTTGAGCGCCGCCGCGTCGTAATAGGTCCAGCGCACCGGCTCGCGCGAGAACAGCGTGCCGTCGCTCGGCGGCGGGCTCATCAGCCGCCCGGCCCGGGCGATCAGCCGCGCCTCGACGGCGAGGCTCTGCGGCGTCGCGCGCGCGACCTCGAGCGTTCGCCGCGCGCCCGCCGCCCCCTGCATGGCGGCGACGATCGCCTGCTTCTCGCCAGATCTGAACAGGTGACTCAGCACGAAGCCGGGGTCGACCGCGCGGCGGCGGTCGCCCTTCGCGTGGCCGCTTTCGATCGCCAGGAGGCGGAGGAACTCGGTCAACTCGACCGGCAGCCGCTCGTTGGCCGACCGGCGCGCCGGGGCGATGCCGCCGAGCCCGAGCACGGCGTCGAGGAAGTGGACGAAAAGGTCGCGTCCCATGTCCCGCAGCGCGTCGTAGCGGAGGACGGTGCAGGTCGCGTCGGCGCGGGCGAGCAGCGGGCGCAGCTCGGTCAAGGGGTCGAGCCGGCTCCAGCGCGGCGGCGCCGTGCGGTGGCGCTCGATCCATTGCGGCAGGCTCTCGATGGCGCCGGCCTTCACGCGCTGCGCCCAGGCCGAATGGAGCCGGTCGAGCGGGTCGCGGAGCGTGTAGGCGAAATGCAGCCGCCGCGGCCCGATCAGCGCCGCGAGCGCGTCGTAGTGCACCGGCCGCCAGCGCCGGAACCCCTCGCTCGACAGGAGGAGGTTCAGCCCCTCGGCGTCGGCCCGGCCGAGCACGCGGCGGAATTCGTCCACGGCCCGGCCCTGTCCGGCGAGGAACGCGGCGCCGCTCTCCGCGAGATCGTGCTGGGCGCTGGCGATGCGCTCGCCGAGCGCGGGATAGAGCCAGCCGCGCGCCCTGAGCTCCGCCGCGCGGCGGCTGAAATTCGACTGGAGATAGGTCGTGCCCGTCTTGTGCGGGCCGACATGGACGACAAGGCGCAACGGGCGGGCGGTGGGGGCGGCCATCGCGGCGACCCTTCCCGGCGCATGGCGCCGCGTCAAGCGACGCGCCCCCCACCATGCCTGGCATGGCCCCCTCCCCCCGCCTACGGCCGGGGGAAAAGCCAGCCCGCGCCACCGCGCCCACCTCCCCGTGAAACGGGGAGGTGGCGAGCGCAGCGAGCCGAAGGGGGGTCTAGTTGAACACCACCGAGCGGCGGCCGTCGAGGAGGACGCGGTGCTCGGCGTGCCACTTCACCGCGCGGCTCAGCGCGAGGCACTCGACGTCGCGGCCGAGCGCGGTGAGATCCTCCGGCGACATCGCGTGGCTCACCCGCTCGACGGCCTGCTCGATGATCGGCCCCTCGTCGAGATCCTCGGTGACGTAGTGCGAGGTCGCGCCGATCAGCTTGACGCCGCGCTGGTGGGCCTGGGTGTAGGGCGCCGCGCCCTTGAAGCTCGGCAGGAACGAGTGGTGGATGTTGATGACCCGGCCGGGCAGGCGCCGGCACACGAGCGGCGACAGCACCTGCATGTAGCGCGCCAGCACGACGAGCTCGATCCTCTCGTCGTCGATCAGCTTCAGCAGCGCACTCTCCTGCTCGGCCTTGTTGTCCTTGGTGACCGGCATGTGGCGGAACGGGATGTGGTAGGAGCCGACCAGATCCTCGAAGTCGCGATGGTTGGAGACCACCGCCGGGATGTCGATCGGCAGCGCGCCGATGCGGCAGCGGTAAAGCAAGTCGTTCAGGCAATGGCCGAAGCGCGACACCATGATGAGGGTGCGCGTCTTCTGGCTGGCGTCGTGCAGCGACGCCTCCATCTCGAAGTCCTTGGCGATCGGCGCGAAGTCCTTCTGCAGGCGCTCGAGCGGGACGCCCTGCTTCGACAGGAACGAGGTGCGCAGGAAGAACCGGCCGTTGGAGCGGTCGCCGAACTGGGCGCTATCGAGGATGTCGCAGCCGTGGTCGACCAGGAAGCGCGACATCGCCGCGACGATGCCCATCCTGTCCGGGCAGGAGATCGTCAGGATGTAGTTCGGGAAGGTCGCCGACGCGGCGGGCGCCGCGGCCGGCCGCGTCGTGTCCACGGCGGTCATGGGTTGCTCCTGCTTTCGCTCTTCGATGCCGCGGCACCGCGGCGGGCGGCGACGAGCCACGCGCCCGTCTTCTTCATCCCGCCGAAGGGGAAGAAGTGGAAGCCGACGATGTTGCCGGACGCGCTCGCGGCGATCTCGGCGATGAGATCGTCGGGGCCGGCGTCGACCAGGAGGCGGCCGATCGAACCGGCCCGCTTCTGCAGCACGCGGACCGAATTGCCGACCCCGCAGCGCAGCGCGAACTTCAGCAGGGTCGCGGGGTTGGCGGGGCCCGCGACGCCGACATGGATCGGCACGCCGCCGGCATTGTCGGCGAGATCCTTGGCGAAGGCGACGATCGGCGCCGCCTCGAAGGCGAACTGGGTGAGGACGGTCGGCTCATGCCCTTCGGCGCGGGCGAAGGCGATCTTGTCGAGCAGCGCCTGGCGGATTTCTCCGGTCGGGACGTTGACGTTGCCTTCCGGGTGGCCGGCGAAGCCCAGCATCCTGATGCCGTGGCGGGCGAAGAGGCCGGTCTTCAGCAGGTCCATCGAGGCGCCGAACGGCCCGCGCGGCTTCGGCGCGTCGCCGGCGAGCACCAGCACGCGGTCGCAGCCGGCCTCGCCGACGGCGCGGCCCAGCATGTCGTCGAGCTCCTCGCGGCTCTGCAGCGCCCGCGCCGAGATGTGCGGCATCGGGGTGTAGCCGAGGCCGCCGAGGCGCTTGGCGACCTCGATGACGCGGCGATAGTCCTCGCCCGGCAGGAAGGTGATGGAGACCTCGCAGCCGGCCGGGACGATCTCGGCGAGCCGCGCCGCATCGTCGCCGTCGCGCGGCGAGGTCTCGATCGACACGTTGGCCAGAAGGTCGGCTAGGGGCATCGGGGCATCCTGAAAAGCGCTGCCGGCGGCAGCGGCGGCAAAGGGCATCAGTCTCGCCTTCTCGAAATCACGTAGGATTCGTCGTTGAACCACAGGCCGCCGTGCTTCTTCAGCACCGCGTCGGTCGCCTTGATATAGGCGTCGCCCTTCTGCGCTTCGGACAGGCGCTCGTCCTCGACCTGGGCGACATAGACCGCGGCGTTCCATGCCGCAAACAGGGTCGAGGTGCCGATGGCGCCGCTCATCTCGCCCGGCATCGCGTGCATGCCGTAACGGAAGATCGAGCGGGCGTCGGAATTGACCTTGAACGTCAGCTCGCGCCCGGCCGAGCCGAGCTCCTGCTTGACCGCCTTCAGCAGCGCATGACGGTCGGTGACGAACGGGTTCTCGTCCGGCCACACCGCGTGGATGATCTCCATGCCGGGATCGTTGCCCCAGGAGTGGATGCCGATCAGCCGCCCGCCCTGGCGCAGCGCCTGCGCCAGGGGCGCCACCACGCGCTTGGCCTTGAACGCGGTCGAGGCGCGGGCGCGATAGGGCTGCGAGGCGATGACGAGGTCGTAGTCGGCCCGGATCTGGCCGCGCCGCGGCAGGGCCGAATCGAGCAGGAAACGGCGGTCGTCGCGGTAGAGCACCAGCACCACCGGCCGGTCGTAGACCGGGTTGCCGGTCTTGGCGCTGGAATGGGCGGTCCAGTTCTGGTCGAGGAAGGGCTGCAGCTCGGCGATCTGCTCCTCGAACTCGTGCGAGCTGTTGCCGTGGAGCGCCACCTCCTTCCACACCGTGGTGTGGGCCGCCGCCGGGTCGCGCGCGGTCAGCCACGGCGCCTCGGCGTAGTACATGTTGGTGAGGACGAGCACGGTCGCCGGATGCTCGTAGAAGCGGTCCGGCATCTTCTCGAGCGCGAGGCGGACGTCCTCGAGGCTGATCTCCTTGCCGACCACGTAGAACGGCATGGTCGGGAAGCGGGCGTGCATCGAGCGCATCACCCGGGTCAGCACCGTGCCGTCGCCGATGCCGGCGTCAAACACCCTGACCGAGGGCGGCGACGGGTGGATGTTGGCGAGCTCGTCGGAGACCCGCCCGGCCACCACCTGCTTCTCGCTGCAGGTGTTGACAAAGAGGAGATATTTCTGCCGGTTGTCGAAGAAGCGGAACTCGCGTTCCGGCTCGCCGTCCGCCGCTGCTGCCGCTGCTGCCATGCTCCGCCTCCCCGCCTGGTGCGCCACCGCCACCGGACGGTCGCCGACCGCGACCCCGCGCTCGGCCCGGTGCCGCTTCATGAAGACGTGAAGGCGATCCAGCGTGTCGGTGGTGACCCTGCCGCCGCTGCGCAGGCGCGCGATCAGCTTGCCGTCATTGACGGCGAGCCGGCCGAAGGTCGACTCCGCGAGATGGGCTTCACGGCAGAACGAACTGACTTCCTTGAGGATTTCCTCCGCGGACATCGACCCCTCCCCTGGCTCTTCCGCGCTCTTGTTGTTGCCATGGTAGGGACGCCAAGCGCCGCCGCCTGTCAAGATTTTTCTGCCTGTCGCAAAGTGGGCAGAGAAAGTGGGCAATCCCCCACGAACTCGTGGGACGACGCCCAGCCTTGCGCCGGCCCGGCGCGCCGCGGTCAACTGCTGACCTCTTCGCGAGGGTTCGACAACGATGGGTGAGATGCAGCGGCCGATGCCGGCCCTCTTCATCGGCCATGGCGGCCCGCCGGACGCGGTGAAGGACAACACCTTCACCCGGGCCTGGCGCGCGGTCGCCGGACGCTTTCCCCGGCCGCGGGCGGTGCTGGTGATCTCGGCGCACTGGGAGTCGAAGGGCGTGCTCGCGATCCGCGGCGAGCGGCCGCGCACCATCCACGACTTCTACCACATGGACGATGCGCTCTACGCGATCGACTACCCGTGTCCCGGCGCGCCCTGGCTCGCGTGGAAGATCGAGGAGATGCTCCAGCCCTGGCGCGCCCGCGCCGATCTCGACAGCTGGGGCCTCGACCACGGCGCCTGGACCGTGCTGCGCCAGATGTATCCCGCGGCCGACGTGCCGGTGGTGCCGCTCAGCCAGGACATCCGCCGCACGCCGGCGGTCCATTACGAGATCGCCCGGCGGCTCGGCGCGCTGCGCGACGAGGGCGTGCTGATCCTCGGCAGCGGCAACGTCGTGCACAATTTCCGCGCCAAGGAGAACGACCCCGACGGCGCCCTCGGCGCCCGCTTCAACGAGGCGGTCAAGCGCCTGGTCGCCGCCCGCGATCATGCGGCACTGATCGACTATCCCGCGCTCGGCCCGGAGGCGCTCGTCTCGGTGCCCGAGCCCGAGCACTACCAGCCGCTCCTCTACGTGCTTGCGACCCAGCGACCCGAGGAAGAGGCCGAGATCCTGACCGACGGCGTCAGCCGCGGCATCTCGATGCTGTCG
>DASZVN010000015.1:0-16306 GCA_035547055.1 Hyphomicrobiales bacterium | reverse complement strand
GGGCGGATGTTGTCGATGTCGATCTGGAAGGTCTCGGCCACCACCTGGGCGACCTTGACGAACAGCCCCTGCCCCATCTCCGTGCCGCCGTGGTTCAGGAGCACCGAGCCGTCGGTATAGACGTTGACGAGGGCGCCGGCCTGGTTCAGCGCCGGGCGGTTGAACGAGATGCCGAACTTGATCGGCATCGTCGCGAGCCCCTTCTTCAGGACCGGGTTGTCGCGATTGAACGAATCGATCTCGGCCCGCCAGGCGTCGAGATCGGCCGCCGACTCGAACTCGGACACCACCCGCTCGATGATGTTGTCCTCGACCTTCATGCCGTAGGGCGTCTCGTCGCGGCTGCCGACGCCGTAGAAGTTCCGCTCGCGCACGGTCGCGACCGGCAGGCCGAGATGCCGGGCGATGGCCTCGATCAGGCTCTCGATCGCGAGCATCGCCTGCGGGCCGCCATAACCGCGGAAGGCGGTGTTGGACTGGGTGTGGGTCTTGCAGGACAGGCCCGTGAAGCGCAGCGCCGGAATGTAATAGCAGTTGTCGGCGTGGCAGAGCGCGCGGGTGACGACGGCGGGCGTGTGGTCGGTCACCGCGCCGCCGTTCGCGGCCATCAGGAGGTCGAGGCCGAGGATGCGGCCCTCGCCGTCGAAGCCGAGGTCGTAGCGGTAGAGGAACGGGTGGCGCTTGCCGGTCAGAATCATGTCGTCGTCGCGCGGCAGGCGCAGCTTGGCGGGGCGTCCGGTCTTCCACGCCGCGAGCGCGGCGATGGCGGCGATGATCGAGGCCTGGCTCTCCTTGCCGCCGAAGCCGCCGCCCATGCGGCGCACCTCGGCCGTCACCGCGTTGAACGGGACGCCGAGGACATGGGCGACCGCGTGCTGCACCTCGGTCGGATGCTGGGTCGAGCTCGTGACCGTGATGTCGCCGGCCTCGCCCGGCACGGCGGCCGCGATCTGGCCTTCGAGATAGAAATGCTCCTGCCCGCCGGAGCGTAGCTCTCCTCGAAGACGGTGCGGCGCCGCGGCGAGGACGGCGTCGACGTCGCCGCGGCGCATGACCTGCGGCGGCGCGACGTAGAGCTCCTGCGCCAGCGCCTCCTCGACGGTGAGGACCGCAGGCCGCACCTCGTATTCGACCGCGACCGCCTTGGTCGCGGCGCGGGCCTGGTCGAGCGTCGCCGCCGCGACCACCGCGATGGGCTGGCCGGCATAGAGCACCTCGCCCGCGGCGAGGAGCGGCTCGGCGGTCGCGATCGGGGCGATGTCGTTCTTGCCCGGAATGTCGGCCGCGGCCAGCACCGCGGCGACGCCCGGCATCGCCCGCGCCGCGGCGGTGTCGATCGCGACGATGCGGGCGTGGGCATGCGGGCTCAGCACCAGCGCAGTCTCGAGCGTGCCCGGCACGCTCGGCAGGTCGTCGAGATAGGACGCGCGGCCGGTGACGTGGCCGGTCGCGCTGTCGTGGCTGACCCGGCTGTGGATGCCGCCGCGGATGCGGGCGATGGCCTCGGTGGTCATAGCGCCTCCAGCCGGGCCGGCGCCCCGCCGGCGGTCTCGATCTGGAGCCGGCGCAGCAGGTTCGCCGCCGCCCGGAGGCGATAGCCCGCGGTGCCGCGCCAGTCGGTCAAGGGCTGGTAGTCCTGCGCCACGGCGGCATCGACGTCCGCCAGCGCCGCCGCCGTCCAGGGTTTTCCGACCAGCGCTGCCTCGACATGCCGCGCCCGGGACGAGCGCGCCGCCATGCCGCCATAGGCCGCCGCGAGATGGGTCAGCCGGCCGTCGGCGATCGCGGTGACGTAGGCCCCGATGACGGTGGAGATGTCCTGATCGAAGCGCTTCGACAGCTTGTAGACGCGGAACTCCTGGCCCGGCTGAAGGCGCGGGATCGTCAGCGCCGCGATCACCTCGTCCGGCCGCATCGCGGTCTTGCGATAGCCCTGGATGAAATCCTCGACCGGCATGGTGCGCGTGCCTGCGGCCGAGGCCAGCCTCACCGTGGCGCCGAGCGCCATCAGGCAGGGCATGGTGTCGCCGATCGGCGAGGCGGTGCCGAGATTGCCGGCGAAGGTGCCGAGGTTGCGGATCTGGCGCGAGCCGAGCCGCCGCAGCATGGCGCCGAAGGCGGGGAAGGCGTCGTCGAGAACCGGCTCGGCCTCGCCATAGGTGACCGCGCCGCCGAAGGTGACGGCGTCCGCACCGGCCTCGATCCGCTTCAGCTCGGCGACCTGGCCGGTCCAGAGGATCGCCGGTGGCACCTTGCGGTCCTTGCTGAAGCCGAGGCCGAGATCGGTGCCGCCGCCGAGCAGCATCGCATCGGGACGGGCGGCGCGGAGCCGCACCAGCTCGGCGAGCGATTTCGGCGCCATGAAGATCTGGCCGCCGCCGTCGTGCTCGGCGCTCGGCGCCGTCTCCGCCAAGCGGGCGTGCAACCGCTCGGCTCCGCCGCGCCCGGCGCCGGCCGCGACCTTGCGGACGGCGTCGACGATCGGGCGATAGCCGGTGCAGCGGCAGAGATTGCCCGCGAGGGCGTCGTGGATGAGAGCGTCCTCCGCCGGTTCGCCGCCCTCGGCGTAGGCGAAGGCGCTCATGACGAAGCCCGGCGTGCAGAAGCCGCATTGGGTGCCGTCGGTCTCGACCAGCGCCTGCTGCACCGGGTGCAGCGCGTCCTTGCCGACGCCCTCGACCGTGACGAGCGCCTCGCCGTCGAGCTGGCCGACCGTCATCAGGCAGGCATTGACCGGCCGCCAGCGCACGGCGCCGTTCTCCTGCCGCGCCAGCACCACCGTGCAGGCGCCGCAATCGCCCTCGGCGCAGCCCTCCTTGGTGCCGGTGAGGCGTGCCGGGCCGCGCAGCCAGTCGAGCACCGTCGTGCTCGACGGCACGTCCTCGACCGTTCGCGGCTCGCCGTTCAGGAGGAAACGCACCGGCGCCATTCGCCTTTACCTCGCCGCGCATCATCCGCGGAGATTCCTGGTTTTGCAAACGGGATGAGGCCTCTCCGACATGGCCGGGCTTGTCCCGGCCATCCACGGCTTCCTCCGGTCACGGCGTTGCAAACTCGTGGATGCCCGGACCAGGTCCGGGCATGATGGGCGGGGCACCGCGGCCCCGCCCGTCAGCTTCCCCGATAGGTCGAGTAGCTCCAGGGCGTGACGAGCAGCGGCACGTGATAGTGCCCCTCGGCCTCGGCGACGGCGAAGCGCACCGGCACCAGGTCGAGGAAGGGGGGATCGGGCAGCGCGAGGCCGCGCCCGGCGAAATAGGCGCCGGCGGCGAAGCGCAGCTCGTAGCGACCGATCGGCACCGGCCGGCCGGCGATCAAAGGCTGGTCGGTGCGGCCGTCCGCGTTGGTGGCGGCGCGGGCGACGGTGCGGAACGGGCCGGCCGCATCGAGCTCGACGAGCTCGACCGCCACCCCCGCGGCGGGCTTGCCGAGATGGGTGTCGAGCACGTGGGTCGAGAGGCGCCCGGCGACCGGCAGGCGGTCGGGAGCGGAAACCGCCTTGTCCAGCCGAAGCGCCGCGATCCGGCCGATCTCGGCGAGCGCCGTCGCGGTCTCGGCTGCGGCGGCGTGATCGAGCCGCCGCTCCATCTCGCGGAGGATGCTCGCCTTGGTCAGGCGGCCGACGCAGGCGACGAAGGGGAGGCCGAATTTCGTCCGATAGGCGTCGTTGAGGCGATGGAAGGCGGCGAACTCCTCCTCGCGGAGCTGGTCGAGCCCGGCGCCCTGCTGCTCGGCGGTCGAAGCCGCGGTCAGCGTGCCCGCCCGCGCCGCCTTGCCGGCGAGGTCGGGATGCGCCGCGACCAGCGCCCGCTGCCGCTCCGGCCCGGCCTCGCGCACCACCGCCTGCATCGCTTCATGCAGCGCCGCCAGCGTCGCGAACGGCCGCCGCGCCGCCGCGCCTTCCGCGATCCAGGACGAATGTTCGTAGATGCCCGCGAGCGCCGCGGCGAAATCCGCCGCGGACATGGCGTTCAGGGTATCCAGCGTGAGGGAGCCCGTCATGGCCGGGCTGGTCCCGGCCATCCACGACGTTCTTCCGTGGCGGCGGCGCCAAACTCGTGGATGCCCGGCCCACGGCCGGGCATGACGGAGTGCGGATGCCACACGGCGTGCATCACACCTCCCGCGCCGTCTCGGCGAGCGCCATGTGATGGCGCTGCCAGTGCTCGGCGATCTCGAGGCGCGTCGCGACCCAGACGCGGTCGTGGCGGGCGACGTGGTCGAGGAAGCGCACGAGGCCGGCCGCCCTCCCCGGCCGGCCGGCGAGGCGGCAGTGCAGGCCGACCGACATCATCTTCGGCGCCCGATGGCCCTCGGCATAGAGCATGTCGAAGCTGTCGCGGAGATAGACGAAGAACGCCTCGCCGTTCGAAAAACCCTGCGGGTTGATGAAGCGCATGTCGTTGGCGTCGAGTGTGTAGGGCACCATCACCCGAGGGCCCTTCGGGGTCTTCACCCAATAGGGCAGATCGTCCGAATAGCAGTCGGCCGAATAGAGCACGCCGTCGGTTTCAAACGACAGCCGGATGGTGTCGATCGAGCTCCGCCCGGTGTACCAGCCACGCGGCGGGCTGCCGGTCGCCTCGGCATGGAGCCGCGCCGCCTCGGCGATCTGGGCGCGCTCCTCGGCCGGGCTCATGTCCTTGTGCTCGATCCATTTGAGGCCGTGGCTCGCGATCTCCCAGCCCGCCTCCTGCATCGCGGCGACGATCTCGGGGTTGCGCTTCAGCGCCGTCGCGACGCCGAACACCGTCGCCTTGAGACCGCGCTCGCCGAACAGCCGCCACAGCCGCCAGAAGCCGGCGCGGGCGCCGTACTCGAACATCGATTCGACATTGGCGTGGCGTTGCCCCGGCCAGGGCTGGGCGCCGAGCACGTCGGTCAGGAACGCCTCGGAGGCGGGGTCGCCGTGGAGGATGTTGTTCTCGCCGCCCTCCTCGAAATTCACCACGAACTGCACGGCGATGCGCGCGCCGCCGGGCCAGCGCGGGTCGGGCGGCTCGCGGCCGTAGCCGCGAAGATCGCGAGGATAGGGCGGACTCATGGCGCGGAGGATGGCATCGCCGGCCGGCCGCCGTCGAGATGCAACCATCGCACGCAGGGCGCGTGAACGATGGCGGGGCGCGGTTGCAGGGTCGGCACGAAACGGGAACGCCGCCCGCAACCTGCGCCGCCGAGGGCGCGTTGTGTCGGGGCTGGAGGTTCCCCGCCATGGCCAGTGCCGTGCTCGATGTCCAGGGCGACGCCTGCGTCGATCTCGACCCGGAAGCCGCCGCCGAAAGCGCCGGGCTGATCTACGCGAGCGACGCCGAGCCGGGCTGGTCGCGGCGGAAACTCCGCGGCGGCTTCGCCTATTTCGACCGGGGCGGCGACATGATCCGCGACGAGCGCAAGCTCGTGCGGGTGCGGGGCCTCGCCATCCCGCCGGCCTGGCGGGAGGTGTGGATCTGTCCCTCGCCGCGCGGCCACATGCAGGCCACCGGCCGCGACGACCGCGGCCGCAAGCAGTACCGCTACCACCCGGACTGGATAGAGGTTCGCGACGAAGCCAAGTTCGACCGGCTGATCGAGTTCGCGAAGGCGCTCCCGGCGATCCGGCGCAGGATCGACGCCGACCTCAGCCGCCGCGGCCTGCCCCGCGAGAAGGTGGTGGCCGCGGTGGTGCGCCTGCTCGACGAGACGCTGATCCGGGTCGGCAACGACGAATACCGCCGTGCCAACGGCAGCTACGGCCTCACCACCCTGCAGAACCGCCACGTCGCGGTCGGCGCCAGCGCGCTGCGCTTCTCCTTCAAGGGCAAGAGCGGCAAGCAATGGCAGCTCAAGCTCGCCGACCGCCGCATCGCCCGGATCGTCCGCGCCTGCCAGGACATCCCGGGCCAGCACCTGTTCCAGTATGTCGGCGAGGACGGCGGCCACCATCCGATCGGCTCGCAGGACGTGAACGGCTATATCCACGGCCTGCTCGGCGCCGGCTTCACCGCCAAGCATTTCCGCACCTGGGCCGGGACCGTCCAGGCGGCGCTGTCGCTCCGGGCGCGGGCGCCGTTCGAGAGCCAGGGCCAGGCCAGGCGCAAGCTCAACGCCGCCCTCGACGAGGTCGCGGCCCGGCTGGTCAACACCCGCGCGATCGCGCGGCGCTGCTACGTCCACCCCGTCGTGATCGAGGCGTGGCTCGCCGGCACGCTGCCCGAGGCGCTGGACCGCGCCGCGAAGAAGCGCCGCCGCCGCGGCCTCCACGCCGACGAGGCGATGGTGCTGGCGTTTCTGGAAGAGCGCGGAAAGGGGTGAGCCGGAATCCCCGGCGCCCGTCGTGGCCGGGCCTGTCCCACGGCTGTCCGGTTGAGCAAGATCAGGTCGGAGAGCAACCCCGGATCGTCATGACCGGGCTTGTCCCGGCCACCCATGACTTTTGGGAAGGCACCGCGAAGGCGTGGATGCCCGGACCAAGTCCGGACATGACGGCGTTGCGCCCTACTCCATCCGGACGACGAACCATTTCAGGAGCCGCGTCCAGAGCTCGTCCTTCAGGACGGCGTCCTCGATGCCGTGCTCGAGATTGGGATTGTCGTTGACCTCCATGACCACCGGGCCGTCCGGCGTCTCCTTGATGTCGACGCCGTAGAGCCCCTGCCCGATCGGCCCGGCGGCGCGGACGGCGAGGTCGATCACCTCCCGCGGCGCCTGCTCCAGCGCGAAGGTCTTGAAGCGGCCCTCGTTGAACTTGCCGTCCGGCCCGTGCTTGATGATCTGCCAGTGGCCGCGCGCCATCATGTATTGGCAGGCGAACAGCGGCTCGCCGCCGAGCACGCCGACCCGCCAGTCATAGGCGGTCGGCATGAATTTCTGCGCCAGCACGAGGTCGGTCTCCTCGAACAGGCGGTCGTAGACCTCCTTGAACGCCGCCATGGTCTCGACCTTGTGGACGCCGCGCGAGAACGAGCCGTCCGGGATCTTCACCACCAGCGGGAAGCCGAGCGTGTCGGCGGCACGCACGAGGTCGTCCTCTTCGCCCAGCATCACCGAGGGCGGCATCGCGACCTTGTTGGTCGCCATCAGCTCCATCAGGTAGACCTTGTTGGTGCAGCGGATCATCGACACCGGGTCGTCGATCACCGGCATGCCCTCGTGCACCGCACGGCGGGCGAAGCGGTAGGTGTGGTTGTCGATCGAGGTGGTCTCGCGGATGAACAGGGCGTCGAACTCGGCGAGCTGGTGAAGCTGGCGCCGGGTGATGGGCTCGACGTCGACCGACAGCCGCTCGGCGATGCGGGCGAGATGGCGGATGGTGTTCTGCGAGCTCGGCGGCAGCGCCTCCTTCGGGTCGGAGAGCACCGCGAGGCCGTATTTCGCGACCGAGCGCGCCCGGGGCGAGCGCCATTCGCGCCTCGTGTGCTCGTCGAGCGCCGAGCGGAAGAAGGCGGCGTCGGCTCCCTCCAGCCGGGTCGGCGGGCGGGCGCGGATGCGGTCGATCGTGGTCCAGGATCCGGGCTCGGTGACAACCTCGAGCGCAGGGCAGCGGAACCAGTCGAACAAGAGCCGCCCGAACGCTTCGAGCGCAGGGTCGGCGGTCATGCCGAAGCAGACCAGGAGGCGCAGCGGCTCCTGCGGCTGCAGGGCCGCGCGCCGCAGGCATTTGTTGAGCGCGTCGTCCAGCTCGGGCAGCGCCGGCTCGTAGAGCGAGCGCTGGCTGAGCTCCAGCATGGTCTCCACCGTCGGGATGACGCGGTGGCCGCGGGCCTCGGCGAGGAGCGAGGCGTAGTAGCCGCGGCTCTGGTAGTTGTAGGAGCGCGAGAGGTTGATGACCTTCGGGCGCTGGCTTTCGAACAGCCGCGGCCGGGCAAGGTAGTCACGGGTGGTGATGACCTTGTGCGGCGTCTCGGCGTTGGGGAAGTCCTTGAGTTGATCGACCAGCACGACCCAGCCGGTCATGTGAAGCTTCCTTTGCGGATGAGGATGGTGGCGCGGAGCTGGTCGCGCCCGTAGCGCGCCATCCGCTCGAACTCGGCGACCGGGATCGGCAGGTTGGTGGCGGCGGCCGGGGTCTCGAAGTCCTCGTCCTCGACCCAGGGGTCGTGGATGAAGATGTGGCGCCCGTCATGGCCATGGGCCAGCACCCAGTGCGGCGCCTTCTTGCGGAACATGCGGTAGCCCGAGACCAGGACGATCGCGACCGCGCCCTCGTCGAAGCGGCGCGACAGCTCGGCCGCGCCGAGCGCGGAGCCCCGGACCGGGATGCCGAGCGTCGCCGCCTCGCCGCGAAACTCCTGCTGGGTCAGGCGCATCACCGTGCGCTTCTCGTCGGAGCGGACGCCGTCGAGGAAATACGGCCCGGGGTGGCTGAGATAGAGCTCCGGCTTCAAGCCGCGCCGGGCCAGCGTCACCGCCAGCCCGAACGGCTCGCATCCACCCAGCCCCGAGGTCATGAAGATGGTCGTGGCCTCGCGCCACAGTTTCAGCTCGAGAGTGCGGTCGAGCCGGATCCGCGGGTCGGCCCAGCCGAGAATCATGACCAGGCAGGCCGGGCCGCAAGTAAAGTCGAGTGTTTGTTCGAAGTAGGGCGGCGGATTGACCGGCGGGCGGACCTGCGCGACCAGGCGCTTCTCGAAGCGCAGCGCGTCCATCTGGTCCTGGTAGTAGCCGACATAGCGGCCGAACTGGCGATAGCCGGCGCCGGCATAGAGCGCGAGCGCCGGCGCATTGTCGGCCCGCACCTCCAGCCGGATGAAGACGCAGCCGCGCTCGACCGCGGCGGCCTCGGCGGCGTCGAGCAGGAGGCGGCCGATGCCGCGGCGCCCCGCCTTGGGATCGACGGCGACCGAGTAGAGCCGGGCCAGTGCCGTGCGCTCGCGGAACAGGAGGAGCGCGTAGCCGATCACGGCGCCGTCCTCCTCGGCGACCAGGAGCGCGTCGCTCGGGCGCTGGAGGAAGCGGCGGAAGCTCCGGCGCGACAGCCGGTCGGTCGGGAACACGAGGTGCTCCAACCGCTCCAGCGCGTCGAGGTCGGCGCTCTCGGCCGCACGGATGCGCGGCGGCGCCGGCTCGTCGCGCCGCACCGGGACTTGACCGGGAATGGCCGTCGGCTGCTCCCGCCGGAAGGGGATCGTCCGCCGCGACTTAGGTCCGCCCGCGAAGAAACTCAAGAGGCACAGCGGATTCTGCACCGGAGCTACGCGTAGGGTGGGCATCGCAAGGCGATACCCACCCTACGCGTGAGGTTGTTGTCGTTGACGGCTCATCAACCCGGTCGCATCATCGCCGGCGACCAGCGATGGAGGCTCGGATGAGCGTTGCCGCCACAGTTCTCGACCAGCCCCAGGGCACCATCGTCGCGGGGCGGCCGATGCCGGCCTTCCGCCGCATCGGCGTCGAGCCGCTGACCGGGGCCTGCGGCGCCGAGATCACCGGCGTCGACCTGTCGAAGCCGCTCGATCCGGAGACGCGCGCCGAGGTGATGCTGGCGTTCCAGCATTTCCTCGTCATCATGTTCCGCGACCAGCACCTGACGCCCGAGCAGCACAAGGCGTTCTCGCGCTATTTCGGCGACCTCACCGAGCTGCCGCAGGCGCCGATCTATCCCGGCCACCCCGACATGCAGGAGGTTCGCCGCGAGGCGCACGAGCCGGTCTCGGTGGTGCCGTTCGAGCGCTTCCACACCGACAGCCCGTTCATGCCGACGCCGCCGAAATGCATCGTCATGCGCGCGCTCGACGTGCCGCGCTACGGCGGCGACACCGCGTTCGCCAACATGCAGCTCGTCTATGACCACCTCTCCGACGGCCTCAAGGAGACGCTGTCGGAGCTGAAGGTGCTCTACTCGGCCAGGGACCTCTGGGCGAAGAACGCCAAGCTCGACACGGACAAGCAGCTCCGCCTGCGCGAGAGCCACAATTTCACCGACGACCAGCTCGAGACCGCCCAGCCCGCGGTGCGCACCGATCCCACGACCGGGCGCAAGGCGCTCTATGTCACCTCGGCCTATTTCAAGCGCTTCGTCGGCTGGAGCGAGGCCGACAGCAAGCCGTTCATGGAAATGCTGCAGCAGCTTTCCTACAAGCTGCAGTACCATTGCCGCATCCGCTGGAAGCCGGGCACCACCATCGTCTGGGACAACCGCTACACCCAGCACTGCGGCATCCACGACTACGAGAACGAACGCCGCCACCTGGTGCGGACCACCGTGATCGGCGAGCGGCCGGTCTAGGTCACGGCAGGCTGCGGAAAGCGCCGACGAGGCTGCGCTCGGCCGTCATGATGCTGTCGAGCACGCGGGCGTCGGGCGTCACCGCGCAGGCGAGGCCGCCGGCATAGACGTTCAGCGCATAGAGCGCGGCGCAGACGAGGACGAGGCCGCCGAGCGCAATCCTGAGGCAGGTGCCGGCGGCGGCGATCATTCGTAGGC
Organism: Hyphomicrobiales bacterium; assembly: GCA_035547055.1. Classification (GTDB taxonomy): domain Bacteria; phylum Pseudomonadota; class Alphaproteobacteria; order Rhizobiales; family Methylopilaceae; genus DASZVN01. Next base: position 5,904 of record DASZVN010000015.1, on the reverse strand, counting down.
GCCGAGCTGGCCGAGGCGGCGGCGGAGGGCGTCGTTGGCGCTCTCGAGCTCGCGGAGGCGACGGCCGACGCCGAACGGAATGGGGGCAGCCTCGGTGGCGGCGACGAAGCGCACGCCCATGCGGTCGGCGGTGCGCCACGCCATCCGCGCATGGACCCGGACGTCCTTGCGGACGATGTCGAGATCGAAATCGCTCGGCATGGTCCCGGTGCTGGAAAGGTCGAGCAGCGCCCCCTCCTCCGCATAGTTGCGGACCAGGCAATTCACCACGCACGAGCCGTTGCCGTAGCTGATCCGGCCGCCGAGATAGCTGCGCATGCGGCCGTGCTTGCGCCTTTCAAGCATCGCTGAACCCTCATTCGTGCCGCAGAGGGGACGTTAGTGCGCGGCGCGCGCGCGGACACGCGCAAATTGCATTCTGGTGAATTTACCGATTGTTAAGGTTAACGCCTTCGGTCTGCGCGGCCCTGGGCCGGGCATCCACGAGCTTTCGGCAGCGCGAACCGTCATGGCCCGGACAAGCCCGGCCATGACGGGCCGAACGTTCCGCTAGTCCTTCACCAGCCGGGCGGCGAAGAAGCCGTCGAGGCCGGCCATGCGCGGGTCGCCGGCCGGGAGATGGTGCGGCAGGGTGCGGAGCTCGCCCGCATGGTTGATCCACCCGGCCGGGATGCCGGCCTCGCCCGGCACGATCGAACGGCGCGCGAGGCCCGGCATGCGCGAGAGGAGCGCCGCGACCTGGGCCTCGCCCTCCTCCGGCTCCAGCGAGCAGGTGGCGTAGACCAGCGTGCCGCCCGGCTTCAGCAGGCTGACCGCGGCGTCGAGCAGGCGCGCCTGCACCGCGGCGAGCGCGGCGACGTCCTCCGGCCGCTTCAGCCACGCGACGTCGGGATGGCGGCGGATGGTGCCGGTGGCGCTGCAGGGCGCATCGAGCAGGACGGCATCGAACGGCCCGCCGCGCCATTCGGCCGCGTCGGCGACCACGGTCTCGGCCGACAGATGCAGGCGCGCGAGGTTCTCGTCGAGACGCGCGAGGCGGGCGGCCGAACGGTCGACCGCGACGACGGCGGCGCCGGCGGCCGCGAGCTGGGCGGTCTTGCCGCCCGGCGCGGCGCAGAGATCGGCGACCCGCGTGCCGGCGACCTCGCCGAGGAGCCGCGCCGGCAGCGCCGCGGCGGCATCCTGCACCCACCAGGCGCCCTCGGCGAAGCCGGGAAGACCGGGCACCGGCCCGTGCGCCACCGCCCGGACGGTGCCTGCGGGCAGCACGACGCCGTCGAGCCTCGTCGCCCAGAGTTCCGGCGCCGACTTGACGGTGAGGTCGAGTGCCGGTTCGTGGCGCTCCGCCGCGGCCATCGCCGCCGCGGCCGCGGCGCCGTAGGCGGCGATCCGGCGCTCGCGCAGCCAGTCCGGCTGGTCGGCGAGCGGATCGTCCGGCGGCAGGCGGCCGCCGTCGCGGTCGCGGGCGAGGTTGCGCAGGACGGCGTTGACCAGCGCGGCGAACGGCGCGGTCGGCTTCGATGCCCGCGCCTGCGCGACCGCGAGGGCCACTGCGGCATGGTCGGGCACGCCGAGGAGGAGAAGCTGGGCCGCCCCGGTCAGGAGGATCGCGTCGAGATGCCCGGCCCTGTCCGGGAGCGACTTGCGGAGATGCGGCGCGAGCGCGGCCCGGAGCGTGCCGAGCCGGCGCAGCGTGGCCCCCGCGATGGCGCGCGCCAGCGCCCGCCCGCGCTGGTCGAGCCCGGCAAGCGGCCCGTCCGCCGCCTCGAGCCCTTCCTCCAGCGGACGGCGGCGCCGAAGCACGTCGTCGACGAGCCGGGTCGCGGCCCGCCGGGGCGCGAGCCCCGGGGCGCCCGGCGCCGGCGTGACGGTTCCTGTGCGCTGATGCGGCATCGCGCCTATATGGTCGTGGCGAGGAGGCCGCGGCAAGCCGGCCGGACCGGGGAACGAGAGCGATGGTCGAAGCGAAGAGTCCCGCCGCATCGAAGAAGAAGCTGACGCCGGAGGCCCGGCGCGCGCTGGCCGAGGCCGCCACCCGGCGCGCCGCGCGCGACGCCGCGCCGCCGCCGCCGTGCGAGGTCGCGGGGCCGGCCGGACCCGATCCCGCCCGCTACGGCGACTGGGAGCGCAAGGGCATCGCCTCGGATTTCTGAGCGCGCAAAACTTCGCGGATATTGCGTCGGACGACTTGTCCATGCACGGTGAATCGCCCAAGAAGGCGCGCGCGCCACATCGGAGGACACCATGGCCGTCAGCAAGAGTTCCGCGAGCAAGCCCGCGGCGAAGAAAGCCCCCGCCAAGCGGGCGGTGAACCCGGCGCTGCAGAAGCCGCTGCAGCCCTCCAAGGAGCTCGCGGCCATCGTCGGCTCGGCGCCGCTGCCCCGCCCGCAGGTCGTGAGCAAGATCTGGGACTACATCAAGAAGAACGACCTGCAGAACCCGAAGAACAAGCGCGAGATTTTGGCCGACGCCAAGCTCGAGCCGATCTTCGGGAAGAAGAAGGTGACGATGTTCGAGATGAACAAGTATCTCGCCGCGCACCTGAAGTAAGATTTTCTCCCAGTTTCGTCATTCACGATAGCGGCTGCGCGCGACCAAGCCGCGCGGGCCGGGCGGGTGCCTTGTGCTGCCCGCCGTGGTCGTCCTTGCCCTCTACCGCAGGGTGGAACGGTGCCCGTGCGGCACCGTTCCCCTGCTGAAGGCCGCCGAGCGGCGGCGCGTGGCGAGGAGCGGAACCATGGGCCTGTTTTCCAAAGACGTGAAATCGATGAAGGATCTGTTCCGGCTGCAGTTGCAGGACATCTACTATGCCGAGCAGCAGATCGCGAAGAACCTGCCCGAGATGGCCGAGAAGGCATCCGACCCGGCGCTGAAGGCGGCGTTCCGGAAGCATCTCGACGAGACCCGCACCCACGTCGATCGCCTGGAGCAGGTGTTCGGCGCCATCGGCGAGGAAGCCTCGGGCACCGACTGCGAGGCGATCGACGGCATCCTCAAGGAAGCCAAGCACGTCGTCGGCAACATCGCCGACCGCGAGGTCTGCGACGCCGCCATGCTGGCCTCGGCCCAGGCGGTCGAGCACTACGAGATCACCCGCTACGGCACGCTGATCGCCTGGGCCAAGGAACTCGGGCTGTCGTCCGCGGTCTCGCCGCTCGAAAAGACCCTCGGCGAGGAGAAGGCGACCGACAAGGCGCTGACGGACATCGCCGAGTCGCGCCTCAACCGTCGCGCCGCCGCCTGACGCAGCGACGCCGGCCCCCGTCCGGGGCACGCGATGCACGGCACGCGGCGGGCATCGGCTCGGCCGATGGTCGCCACGTGCCGGGCGCACGTTCACCTTGGGGGCGCTTCGCGGGAAGGTCTCCGAAGACGGAAAGCCTTACCGATTTCCGCCGTCTCGGAAAATTCATGGCGGTTGGGCAAGGTGTCGGCACGGTTCGCGGGGCATCGTCGGCCCATCCCCAGGTGGAACGAAGCCGACCCGCGCACGTTGACTTGCCAGATGGACAACGGGAGGCCCGAATGATTCGCGGCTTCATGACGACGGTAGCGGTGGTCGGTGTCGCGGTCGCAGCCGGCGGCGCATTCTACAATCAGACGCGACACGCCGACGCGACCCCGGTGATCTCCGACGTTGCGCCCGCCGCGGCGAAGGGCGACCGCCTGCCGGTCACGGCGCAGGACCATGCGACCGTGCAGCAGGTGCTGGCGGCGGCCGGCCCGGAAGGGCGCATCCTCAGGGCTCACGCCAAGGCGTTCGCCGCCAACGCCCAGAGCCGGTTCGTCACCGTCGCTCTCCCCGGCGGCCAGCACACCACCGTGCTGGCCCGCGTGCCCGCCGGGAACTAGCGCGTTTTCCGTCCGGCCTGGAGCACGATGCGGCCGTCGTGCTCCATCTCGGCCGCCCCGCCCCTCGCCCGGTCGCCCCATGCAAATCGGGCTTGCCCGATCTGCGATCCTTCGGAGTGAGCACGCGAATTCGCGGGCGGCGCGACCTCTCCCCGCCGGAGGGAGGTGAAGGGCCGCGGCGCTTCCTTCCTCTCTCGGAGGGAGAGGATCGGATCGCCTGCGCGGCAGGCGACCCGGCTGAGGGATTACGGCGCTGACGGGGACACGCAACCCAGCCCGCTCGGAAAATGCGCGAGGCCGCCCCTCGGCGGGACGTCGCGCCTGAGCGGGCTTCCGACGCGCCGCCTCAGTAGCAGGCGACGGAGGTCGGCGGGGTCGGCGACTGCTCGGACTGCTTGGTCGCCGCGTCCTTGCAGTTGCCGCGGTTGTCGCGGCCCTGGATCGGATTGGTCTTGGGGTTCCACTGCTCCGACAGGCTCTCCGTCTGGAACGGCGAGACCGCGGGGCGGTACGGCTCGACCTGCGTCGGGCCGCTCGGCGGCGCGCCCTCGCCCGGCAGCGGGAAGCTCAGGCCCTGGGCGAAGGCCGGCGCGGCAACGATGAGGCTGACGGCTTCCACGGCCGCCAGAAGGGCGGTTCGCATGGTATTTCTCCCCACAATCCCGGTCTCACGGGCAACGCGCGACCGGGCCCCTTCGATCCTGCAGCCGACTCAGGCCGCGGCCCGCAGCATACCCCGGTTCACCAGGCTTTCGGCGATCTGCACCGCGTTCAGCGCGGCGCCCTTGCGGAGATTGTCGGAGACCACCCAGAGCGACAGGCCGTTCTCGACGGTCGCGTCCTCGCGGATGCGCGAGACGAAGGTGGCGTAGTCGCCGACGCACTCGATCGGGGTGACGTAGCCGCCGGGCTCGCGCTTGTCGACGACGAGCACGCCCGGCGCCTCGCGGAGGATGTCGCGCGCCTCCTCGGCCGAGATCGGCCGCTCGAACTCGAGGTTCACCGCCTCGGAATGGCCGACGAACACCGGCACGCGCACGCAGGTCGCCGTGAGCTTGATCTTCGGGTCGAGGATCTTCTTGGTCTCGGCCACCATCTTCCATTCCTCCTTGGTGTAGCCGTCCTCCATGAAGACGTCGATGTGAGGAATGACGTTGAAGGCGATCTGCTTGGGGAACTTCGACGGCTCGGGCGACTGGTTGACGTAGATGCCCTTGGTCTGGTCCCAGAGCTCGTCCATCGCGTCCTTGCCCGCGCCGGAAACCGACTGGTAGGTCGAGACCACCACGCGTGTGATCGTGGCGGCGTCGTGCAGGGGCTTCAGCGCCACGACGAGCTGGGCGGTCGAGCAGTTCGGGTTGGCGATGATGCGCTTCTTGCCGAAGGCGCCGACCGCCTCGGGATTGACCTCGGGCACCACCAGCGGCACGTCGGCATCGTAGCGCCACGCGGACGAATTATCGATCACGATGGCGCCCTGGGCGGCGATCCGGGGCGACCATTCCTTCGACACGGTGCCGCCGGCCGACATCAGGCAGATGTCGGTCTTCGAGAAGTCGAAATTCTCCAGCGCCTGGCATTTGACGATGGCGTCGCCGAACGAGACCTCGACCCCCTGGCTGCGGCGGGAGGCCACGGCGAAGAGCTCGTCGACCGGGAAATCCCGCTCGTCGAGGATGTTCAGCATCTCGCGGCCCACGTTCCCGGTGGCGCCGACGACGGCAACTCGATAGCCCATTTGCGACTGGTCCTGCCCGACGGCGCGTCTGCCCCCGGTCCGTGCGCGGCTAGATAAGCGATTTCGCGGGAAAGGCAATTCGGAGCTTGTAGGGTGGGCAAGCAAAGCTTGCCCACGTTGTGGGCATCGGCAGGCCGATGCCCACCCTACGGGAACAGGCTACCCCAACGTCTTCTCCAGCGCGGCGATGACGGCGCCGCCCATCTCGGCGGTCGAGATGCTGTTCTGGCCCGGCGCCGCGATGTCGGCGGTGCGGAGGCCGTCGTCGAGCACCTTGCCGATGGCGCGATCGAGCGCTGAAGCGAGGTCGGGCA
>DASZVN010000014.1:0-2792 GCA_035547055.1 Hyphomicrobiales bacterium | reverse complement strand
AGGCGGAGGGGCCTTGCCGGGCGGATCGATCAGAACGTGCCGACCCGGCGCTCGGCCAGGGTCTCGACCTCGTCGGCGGCGCCGTCCGCCGCGGCCTCTGCCAGCGCGTCGGGATCGGGCGCGAGGGCGACCTCGGCCTCGGCTTCCGACTCCACTTCGGCATCGGCCGCGAGCTTGCGGCGGGCCTCGTCGGCTTCCTGCTGGCGCCGCCACATGCCGGCGAACACCCCGCCGCGCAAGAGCAGCTCGGCATGGGTGCCGCGCTCGACGATGCGGCCGTGATCGAGCACGATGATCTCGTCGGCGCCGATGATGGTCGACAGGCGGTGGGCGATGATCAGCGTGGTGCGCCCGCGCGAGACCCGCTCGAGCGCGTTCTGGATCTCCTTCTCGGTGTAGCTGTCGAGCGCCGAGGTGGCCTCGTCGAGGAGGAGGATCGGCGGGCCCTTCAGGATGGTGCGGGCGATCGCGACGCGCTGCTTCTCGCCGCCGGAGAGCTTGAGCCCGCGCTCGCCGACCTCGGCGTCGTAGCCCTGCGGCAGGGTGCGGATGAAATCGTCGATCTGGGCGAGCCGGGCCGCCTCGCGGACCTCCGCGTCGGTCGCGTCGACCCGGCCGTAGCGGATGTTGTAGAGCACGGTGTCGTTGAACAGCACGGTGTCCTGCGGGACCATGCCGATCGCGTCGCGGAGCGAGGCCTGCGTCACCTTGCGGATGTCCTGCCCGTCGATGGTGATGGCGCCGCCGGTGACGTCGTAGAAGCGGAACAGGAGGCGCGAGATCGTCGACTTGCCGGCGCCCGAAGCGCCGACGATCGCGACCGTGCGCCCGGCCGGCACCTCGAACGACACGTCCTTCAGGATCTCGCGGTCGGGATCGTAGTGGAAGCTGACGTGGTCGAAGCGCACCGTGCCGGCGGCGACGCGGAGCGGCTTCGCATCGGGCGCGTCGACGATCTCGGCCTTGCGGCCGAGCAGGAAGAACATCGATTCGATGTCGATCAGCGCCTGCTTCAGCTCGCGATAGACCATCCCCATGACGTTGAGCGGCTGGTAGAGCTGGATCATCATGGCGTTGACGAGGACGAAGTCGCCGACGGTGTTGTGGCCGGCCATGACGTCGCGCGCCGACAGGCCCATCACCACCGCGAGCCCGATGGTGAAAATCACCACCTGCCCGGCATTGAGCCAGGCCAGCGACATGTAGGTCTTGACCGCCGCCTTCTCGTAACGCGCCATCGAGCGGTCGAAGCGGGCGACTTCCCAGCCTTCGTTGCCGAAATACTTGACCGTCTCGTAGTTCAGGAGGCTGTCGACCGCCTTGGCATTGGCGTCGGTGTCGGAATCGTTCATCACCCGGCGGATCGAGATGCGCCACTCGCTCGCGACATAGGTGAACCAGAGATAGGCCGTGACCATGACCGCGATGACGAGCATGTAGCGCCAGTCGAACTGATAGCCGAGCACCGCGAAGACGAAGACCAGCTCCACCGCCGTCGGGATGACGGTGAGCATCGACATGCGAACGATGGTCTCGATGCCCTTGGTGCCGCGCTCGACCACCCGCGACAGGCCGCCGGTGCGCCGCTCCATGTGGAAGCGCAGCGACAGGATGTGGAGGTGCTCGAAGGTGATCTTGGCTAGACGGCGCACGGCGTGGAGCGCGACCTTGGCGAACAGGGCGTCGCGAGCCTGGCCGAACAGCACCATCAGGATGCGGCCGGCGCCATAGAGCCCCACCATGATGACCGGCGAGGCCACGGCGACGGCGGCCCAGCTACCCGGTGCGAAATGGAGGTGGTGGGCGCCGCCGGTGGCGCCGGTCAGGGCGTCGGTCGCCCACTTGAAGCTGTAGGGCACCAAGATCGTGATGACCTTGGTCGCGAGCAGCGCGGCGAAGGCATAGAGCACGCGGCGCTTGAGGTCGGGCCGGTCGCCCGGCCAGATGAAGGGCCACAGGCCGACGACGGTGCTGAGCGTCTTGCGGCCCTCGCCGGGAGCGAGACGAAAGGAGGAGCTTCGGCTGGGGCGTCTCACGCTGAGTTCACGGCCTCTGGGCAACTGTCATCGGGGGTGCGCTGCGGCTCGATGGACCATGGCGGCGCACCGCTCGCCGCCCGCCGGCTTCGCGTGTCCACCCGCCAATCCCTCGCGAGCGGCCGGCTGCCCGCGCCGGCGCTGCTCCGCCTTATGTGGAAATCCCTGTCGCAGTTGCCAGATCCGGCCGCGATTTTCGTTGAATCGTCAACCGGGCGACGCGGCGCCCGGCTTGGGCGCCGCCGGCGGGATCACGAACACCTGACCGGGATAGATCAGGTCGGGATCGCGGATCTGGTCCTGGTTGGCGGCGTAGATCACGGTGTAGCGGATGCCGTGGCCGTAGATGGTGCGGCTGATGCGCCACAGGCTGTCGCCGCGCACCACCTTGACGGTCCCGATCTCCTCGATGACCGGATTGGCCGCCGCCTGGGCAGGATTGGCCGCCGCCCCGGCTGGCGGAGCCGTGCCGGGAGCCGGGGGGGCCACCGCCGGCTGGCCCGGAGCAGGGCCCGGCGCGGCGGAGGCGGTAGGGCTTGGCGGATGGTCTCCCGATGCCGGGGCAGCCGCCGGTCTGGCCGCTGCGGACGGTGCGACAGCCTGCGCTGGCGCGGCGGCCGTCGCAGCAGGAACGCCGGCAGCGCGCGCCGAAGACGAACCCGCCGGCGCGGGTGCGCCGGGCGCGGTGTTGGAGGCGGCGGGCGGAGCCGCGGCGGCGAGCCTCTGCGCGGGCGACGACGCCCCGCCGGCCGCCGG
>DASZVN010000013.1:0-55278 GCA_035547055.1 Hyphomicrobiales bacterium | reverse complement strand
GAGGAGCGCTATCTCGCCTATGCGCTCTCGACCATCACCCAGCGTGCCCTGCCCGACGCCCGCGACGGGCTGAAGCCGGTCCATCGCCGCATCCTCTATGCGATGCGGCAGCTTCGTCTCGACCCCGGCCAGGGATTCAAGAAATCGGCCCGCGTCGTGGGCGACGTCATCGGCAAGTTCCATCCCCATGGCGACCAGGCGGTCTACGACGCCCTGGTCCGTCTCGCCCAGGAGTTCGCCCAGCGCTGGCCGCTGGTCGAGGGCCAGGGCAATTTCGGCAATGTCGACGGCGATGGCGCTGCCGCCATGCGCTACACCGAGGCGCGGATGACCGAGGTCGCGCGCCTCCTGCTGGAGGGGCTCGACGAGGACGCGGTCGATTTCCGCCCGACCTATGACGGCTCGGAGGACGAGCCGGTCGTCCTGCCCGGCGCCTTCCCGAACCTCCTCGCCAACGGCACGCAGGGCATCGCCGTCGGCATGGCGACGGCGATCCCGCCGCACAACGTCGCGGAGCTGATCGACGCGGCGACCCACCTCGTCGACAACCCCAAGGCCGCCACCGACGACCTCCTCGCCTTCGTCCAGGGACCGGATTTCCCGACCGGGGGCATCGTGGTCGAGCCGCGCGCAGCGATCGCCGAGGCCTATCGCACCGGGCGCGGCGCCTTCCGCACCCGCGCGCGCTGGCACAAGGAGGACGCCGGCCATGGCACCTGGGTCGCGGTCGTGACCGAGATCCCGTGGCTGGTGCCGAAGTCGCGGCTGGTGGAGCAGCTCGCCGGGCTCGTCCTCGACAAGAAGGTGCCGATCCTCGCCGACGTCCGCGACGAATCCGCCGACGACATCCGCCTCGTGCTGGAGCCGAGGGCGCGCACCGTCGACCCGGATCTCCTGATGGAGAGCCTGTTCAAGCTGTCCGATCTCGAGACCCGCATCCCGCTCAACATGAACGTCCTGGTGAAGGGCCGGGTGCCGCAGGTGCTCGGCCTCGCACAGGCGCTGAGGGAATGGCTCGACCACCGGCGCGACGTCGTCCAGCGCCGCGCCCGCTTCCGCCTCGCCGCGATCGACCGGCGGCTCGAGGTGCTGGGCGGCCTCCTCGTCGCCTACCTCAACCTCGATGAGGTCATCCGCATCGTCCGCGAGGAGGACGACCCCAAGGCCGAGCTGATGCGCCGCTACGACCTCACCGAGGTCCAGGCCGACGCCATCCTCAACATCCGCCTGCGCTCGCTGGCCAAGCTCGAGGAGATCGAGATCCGCCGCGAGCACGAGACGCTCGGCGGCGAGAAGGCCGAGATCGAGGCGCTGCTCGGCTCCGAGCGGCGGCAATGGACGGCGGTGAAGCGCGAGCTCGCCGCGGTCAGGAAGACGTTCGGGCCGGAGACGCCGCTCGGCAAGCGCCGCACCAGCTTCGCCGAGGCCGCCGAGACGCCGATGATCGACCTCGCCGAGGCCCTGGTCGAACGCGAGCCGATCACGGTCGTGGTGTCCGACAAGGGCTGGATCCGCGCGCTGCGCGGCCATGTCCAGGACCTGTCCGGCCTCCAGTTCAAGGCCGAGGACAAGCTGCGCTGGTCGTTCTTCACCGAGACCACGGCGAAGATCCTGGTGGTGGCGACGGACGGCAAGGTCTTCACCTTGGACGGCGCCAAGCTGCCCGGCGGCCGCGGCCAGGGCGAGCCGGTGCGCCTCCACGCCGACCTCGACGAAGCCGCCGACATCGCCGCGGTGTTCCCCTATGCCGCGGGCGCCAAGCGGCTGATGGTCTCGACCGGCGGGCGCGGCTTCGTCGTCGGCGAGGACGACCTCGTCGCCTCGACCCGCAAGGGGCGGCAGGTCGTGAACCTCGACACCGGCGCCGAGCTGAAGCTCGCGGTGAAGGTCGAGGGCGAGATGGTGGCGCTGGTCGGCGACAACCGCAAGCTCCTCGTCTTCGCGCTCGCCCAGGTCGCGGAGATGGCGCGGGGCCGCGGCGTGCGCCTCCAGCGCTACAAGGACGGCGGGGTCAGCGACGCCAAGACCTTCGCGCTCGCCGACGGCCTGACCTGGCTCGACTCCTCCGGCCGCACCTGGACGGTCGCCGGCGACGACCTCCGCGACTGGATCGGCAACCGCGCCGATGCCGGCCGCCTCGCGCCGAAGGGCTTTCCGCGCTCGAACACCTTCGCCCCGCACTGACTGGTTCGCCATCGCCGTAGAGCAAAGCGACAAGACAATCCGCAGGCCGTGAGCGCGGTTGCCTTCGGTCCCGGATTGCGTTGCTTTCGCTGCTTTGGCTCGCAACGACGGCCGTGTCTATCCGGCAATCATTGCGCGGACCTCCGGCAACGACCTCTCGCCGTTGGCATGCATCTCAGCGGCGAGATCGGCCGGCATCCAGTCGACGAAGGCCGGCCTGAACGTCGGCCGCTCGCGCAGACGATCGAACCAGCGCTCGACCCGCGGCAGGCGGCCGCCGCGCCAGAGCGGCTCCATCGCCAGCGCCGAGAGGCGATTCACGTAGGGCGCCAGTGCAATGTCGGCCATCGTCAGCCCGTCACCGACCAGCCACGCGCTGTCGCCGAGCGCCTCCTCCATCTTGTGCAGATAGCCGTCATAGAGGCGCACTTTGTCGGCCGCACCGGGCGCGGCGATGCCCTGTTGCAGCCACTGCCACTTGAGCGCGCGCGCCGCCGTGCCCTCGGCCGCGCCAGCCTGCATGAATTCCTCGAAGCTGCCGACGCCGTTGCGGATGATGGTGTGGCGATGTGAGACGACATAGGTCAGCGCCGAGCAGGCGGGATGCAGCTCCTCGTCGACCGCCTTGGTCCAGATGCGGACCCTTGCCCGATCGACCGCCGCCGCCGGATAGATCGGGTTCTCGGGAAAGGTTTCCTCGACATATTCGCAGATGACCGTCGATTCCGGGATGATCGTGCAGTCGTGGATCAGCACCGGGACGACCGCCTTGGGGTTGATTGCGAGAAATTCGGGCGTGAATTGCTCGCCGGCGAGGATGTCCACGTAATGCCCGGTCCAGGGCAGCCGCTTCTCCGCCATGGCAAAGCGGACCTTCGCCGCGCAGACCGACGAGCCGTGGTGGTAGAGTTCGAGCATCGGCATCTCCCGAAAGAGCGATCAACTGCCGCCAACCAGGCGGCCGAACGCAGCCCGCACCTCGGCCTGGGTATCGCGCAGCAGCGCTTCCAGCGTCGCGAAATCGGGGACGTGGCCGGCCCGGGCGAGCATCGCGCGGAGGCCGGCACCGGCCTCGGCCGGCTCGAACCGGCCGTCGACGCAGAGGCGCAGCACCTGGGTCAGGTCGTGCTGCAGGCGGGTCGCCTCGCCGAGCAGCTCCCAGTCGCCCTCGCCGATCAGGCCTTCGGCGCGCGCCGCCTGGAGCACGGCGGCGGTCCCGGTGTGAAGGATCGCGGGGTGAGCGTGCGCGTGCGCCAGCTCGAGGTATTGGGCGATGAATTCGAGGTCGACCAGCCCGCCTTTGGCGTATTTCAGGTCCCAAGGCTGGTCTTCGCCCTTCTCGCTGCCCAGCCTCTCGCGCATCTCGACGACGTCGCGGGCGACCGCGGCCGGCTCGCGCGGCCGCCGCAGCACCGCCGCGACGATGGCCGCGACCTCGGCCTGCATCGCCGGATCGCCCGCGATCGGGCGGGCGCGGGTCAGCGCCATGTGCTCCCAGGTCCAGGCCTCGCCGGCCTGGTACGCCTCGAACGCGGCGAGGCGCGTCGCCAGCGGCCCGGAGCGACCCGACGGGCGCAGCCGCATGTCGACCTCGTAGAGCCGCCCTTCCGCCGTCGGCGCGGAGAGCGCCGCGATCAGCCGCTGCGTCAGCCGCGCGAAATACTGGCTCGGCGCAAGCGGCCGCGGCCCATCGGAGAGCACGGCTTCGTCCGGGTGGTCGTAGATCAGGATGAGGTCGAGGTCCGAAGCGGCGGTGATCTCGCGGCCGCCCAGCTTGCCGAGCGCGACGACCGCTGCCCGCGCGCCCGGCACCCGGCCATGGGCGCGCTCCAGCTCGGCGAGCGCAGCGCGATAAAGGGCGTCGACGGCGGCTTCGGCGAGATCGGCGAAGGCGAAGCCGGCGCGGTCGGCGCCGATCTGGCCGGCGAGCACGCGGAACCCGACCAGGACCGCCTGCTCCTGGCCGAAGATGCGGGCCCGGTCGAGCAGATCCTCGTAGCCCCGCGCCTCGGCCAGCGCCGCGGCCAGCCGGGCGGCGAGCTCCGCGCGGTCGGGCACCCGCGCGAAGAACGCCGGCTCCAGGAGCGCGTCGAGGACGTGCGGCCGCTTCGCCACCATTTCGCCGAGCCGGGGCGCGGTGCCGAGGGCGTCGGCGAGAAGGCCGAGAAAGCCGGGGTTCGAGCGCAGCAGAGAGAAGAACTCGATCCCGGCCGGAAGCCGGGCCAGCACCCGGTCGAGGATGCGGAGCGCCTGGTCGGGCGCAGCGGTGCGGCCGACCGCATCGAGCAGCGCGGGCAGCAGCTCGGTGAGGAGCTCCCGCGCCCGGGCCGAGCGCGTCGCCGGGATATGGCCGTGGTGCCAGCCGCGGACCAGCGCCGACACCATCTTCGGCTCGGCAAAGCCCATCCGCGACAGCGTGCCCAGCGTCTCGGGGTCGTCCTCCTCGCCGGTGAAGACCAGGCTGCCGCCGGCGGCGGCGAGCGGCGGCGCATCCTCGAACAGGCGGGCATAGTGGCCCTGAACCCGCTCCATGTGCCCGGTCAGCACGGCGGCGAAGGCGTCGCGCCCGGCGAAGCCGAGGAACTTCGCGAAGCGGTCGAGTGCCGCGGGATCGGCCGGCAGCGTGTGGGTCTGCTCGTCGGCCACCATCTGCAGGCGGTGCTCGACGGTGCGGAGAAGGCGGTAGGCCTCGGTCAGCTCGTCCCGGGCCTTTGCGTCGATCCAGCCGGCGTCGTGGAGGCGGACCAGTGCCGCCTCCGTGCCGCGGACCCGCAGCGCCGGGTTGCGTCCGCCGGCGACGAGCTGCTGGGTCTGCACGAAGAACTCGATCTCGCGGATGCCGCCGCGGCCGAGCTTGACGTTGTGGCCCTCGACCGCGATCGCGCCGTGGCCGCGGTGGACGTGGATCTGGCGCTTCATCGCGTGCACGTCGGCGATGGCGCCGAAATCGAGATATTTGCGCCAGACGAAAGGCGCGAGATCGGCCAGCAGCGCCTCGCCCAGCGCGAGATCGCCCGCCGCCGGCCGCGCCTTCAGCATTGCCGCGCGCTCCCAGTTCTGGCCGACGCTCTCGTAGTAGGACAGCGCGGCCTCGCGCGAGATGGCGACGGCGGTCGAGGCCGGGTCTGGCCGGAGGCGAAGGTCGGTGCGGAAGACGTAGCCGTCGGCGGTGCGCTCCTGGAGGAGCTTCACCAGCCGTTGCGTCGCGCGGACGAAGAACGGCGCCGGCTCGATTCCCGGCGCGAGCGGCGCCACGCCGGGATCATAGAACACCATGAGGTCGATGTCGGACGAGTAGTTCAGCTCGCCCGCGCCCGCCTTGCCCATCGCGATGACCACGACGCCGGAGCCGGCCGCCGGATCGGCCGGGTTCTGCGGGCGGAACGGGCCGCCGCGCGCCGCCTCGGCCAGGACGAAGCCGAGCGCACCCTGCAAAGCTGCGTCGGCGAAGCCGCTCAGCGCGCCGGTGACGGCCGGCACCTCCCAGGCGCCGCCGATATCCGCCAGCGCGACGGCGAGCGCCATCTCCTGCCGCGCCTGCCGGAGGACCCGCATCGCCGTCGCCTCGTCGGGCGCGGCGGTCGCGCCGTGGGCGGCGGTCATCAGCCGCTCGACAGTCGCCTCGGGCGGCGCCTCCAATAGCCGGGCGAGGCGCTCCGGCGCCGCCGCGGCGAGCTGCCACAGGAACGGCGAGCCGTCGGCGACGGCGGCAAGCAGCACCTCCACGGCGGGAGCGGCGGCGAGGAGAGGCGCAAGCGCCGGATCGGCGGCAAGCGCGGCGACCCTGGCGGCCGCCGCCTTTGGATCGTCCGGCCGGGCCGCAGGCGAGAGACGGGCGGCGAGGCTGTTCGGGTCGAGATCGAGCGCGGCATCGGACATCGCCGCACCTTGGCCGGCCCGCCGGGCCGCTGCAAGGCGATCGCGGTAGCGCACGCCGGCGATCCGTGATGACCTCAGGCGAGTCCCGAGGAGCCGCCATGGCCGAGGAAACCGCCCGCATCGCAGGCTACGTCGCCGCCGTCAGCTTCGCCGGCCTGCCGCCGGCGGTGGTCCGGCGCGCCACGGCGTTGGCGCTCGATTTCCTCGGCAGCGCGGTGCGCGCCAGGGCCGAGGCGGAATCGACCCCGGCGGTGCTGGCCGCGATGGCGGCGCTCGGCCTCGCCGGCCCGGGCGAGGCGACCGTCATGGGCGATGCCCGCCGCTATCCTGCTGCCGCCGCGGCGCTGCTCAACGGCACGCTCGGCCATTCGCTCGATTTCGACGACACCCACGCCGCAAGCTCGCTCCACCCCAGCGCGCCGGTGGTGCCCGCCGCGCTCGCCGCAGCCGAGATGACGGGCGCCGCCGGGGCCGACGTCGTTGCCGCGATCGTCGCCGGCTACGAGGTCTGCTGCCGGCTCGGCCTCGCCCTCGATCCGACGGCGCACTACGCCCGCGGCTTCCATCCCACCGCGACGGCCGGCACCTTCGGTGCCGCCGCAGCGGCAGGAAAGCTGCTCGGACTCGACGCGGAAAGGCTGGTCGCAGCGTTCGGCATTGCCGCGAGCCAGGCCGCAGGCTCGCTGCAATTCCTCGAGAACGGCGCCTGGAACAAGCGCTTCCAGGTCGGCGCGGCGGCGATGAACGGGCTGATCGCGGCGACGCTCGCCCGCGAGGGTTTTCGCGGCGCCGCCGCGGCGATCGAAGGCCAGCACGGCTTCCTCAGGGGCTACAGCGACGGCGCCGACCCGGACCGCGCCGTCGCCGGCCTCGGCGTCGACTACGAGACTCTGAAGATCGGGGTGAAGCCCTATCCGTGCTGCCGCTATGCCCATGCCGCGCTCGACGGCCTCCTCGCGCTCCGTCGCGAGCATGCCTTGTCCGCGGACGCGGTAGAGCGCGTCGAGATCGGCCTGCACAGGAACGGCATCGTGCTCACCGCCGATCCGCCGGACTTGAAGCGCCATCCCAGGAACGTGGTCGAAGGCCAGTTCTCGATGTTCTTTACGGCCGCGGTCGCCCTCGACCGGGGCGCCTTCGGCTGGGACGACTACGCCCGGCTCGGCGATCCCGCGATCGGACGGCTGGCCGAGCGCGTGACGGTCGCGGAGGACCCCGCCCTCGCCGGCCGCCATCATCCTTTCGGCGCCCACGTCCGCATCGTGACGAAGGCGGATACGTTCGAGCGGCTCGTGCCGGACCCCTCCGGCGAGCCCGGCAGCTTCCCGGACGACGACGCCATCCGCGCCAAGTTCCTGACCTTGGCGGAGCCGGTGCTGGGCGCAGGCGCCGCCCGCTTCGCCAGCGCGTTCCTGGACCTCGACGCGGCACCCGCGCTCGGCGATGTGCTCGCGCTGGCGCGACCGCAGGCGGCGCCAGCCTAGCCGGCAGCCAGCGCCGGCCGCGCCGGGCCTCGCGCCTGCGACAGCAGCATCCGCAGCCGGTCGGTCTGGCGCTCGGTGACCAGCGAGAAGAGGTAGGCAACCACCATCGCGGCGAGCACGGTCACGCCGAACTCGACGAACGGGACAGGGCCCGGCGCCACCTTGTTGGTGGGGAAGCCCCAGCTCTGCAGCAGCGCGATCGACAGGAACACCACCGGCAGGTGGGTCGCGTAGAGCGAGAACGAGAAGCCGGCGAGCCAGCGGAAGAAGCGCGGCAGGATGCTGAGGCCGATGATGCCGCGGCAGGACATCGCCAGCGCGACGCCGAGCGCGATGATCTCGTGGGTGAGGAGCACCGGCGCAAATTGCAGCCGTGCCACCGCGACCGCTGCCACCGCCGCGCCGAGCCCGATGGCGCCGAGCGCGGTCGGGACCGGCACCTCCCGCTTCGCCAGAACGGCAGCCACGACCCCGAGGAACCAGGTCGAAACCCAGAACAGGCAGTCGACGAGATCGGTCGACAGCGCCAACAGCATCGCGACCACCAGGACGACGCCGGCCACCCGCCATGCGAGCGGGCGCTGCATCATCGACAGTCCGATCAGGAGGGGCGCCGTGAGATAGAGCGTCCACTCATAGCCGAGCGACCACAGCGGCGGATTCTGGCTCCAGGCCGGACAGGCAAAGCCCTGCACGCCCGCGAGGTGGCAGAGCAGCAGGTGCAGCCCGCCGAAATCGAGCTGGCGCTCCGAGAACAGCGGCCGGATCGCATCCCCGCCCGGATCGCGCAGCAGCGCCCCGCCCACCGCGAAGATCACGAAGGTCAGCGCCAGCGCGGGCAGGAACACGACGTAGATGCGCGCGAACCGGGCGGTGAGATAGGCGGCGAGGTTGAAGCGGTCCGCGGCGCAGGCGCGGACGATGCTGCCGCCGACCAGGAAGCCGCTCAGCACGAAGAAGACGATGACCGATTCCTGCTCGACGACGGTCAGGAACCAGAACGCCTTCAGGAGGAGGCCGGGATGATCGACCGACGCAATGCTCAGGAAGAACCAGTTGCGGGTGTGTCCGAACAGGACGAGCAGCGCGGAGGTGGCGCGGAGAAAATCGAGAAACGGCCATTCGCCCCGCTGCGCAGCAGTCATCGACGTGCCCTTCGCCGGATTTCTTGTGCTTTCGCGGGCCGCGCCTACACCGAGCGGCCCAACCGGCTCACCTGCATCCTTGCGAAAGGCCGTCGAGGCCGCAACGGCGTAAACCGACGATTGCAGTACCACTGAAGGGGCCCGGCTACCGCATCGGCAGTAGTCGGCTCTTCTGCCGATCGGCCGCCGAGCCCTACATCCCGAGCGCGGCGCGTGCCTTCTTCGTGAGCTTGGCGGCGACCAGGCGGTGGGCCTCGACGAGATAGGCGACGAGCTGGTCGTCCGGCAGGGCATCCGGTTTGATCTGCGCCCACTTCGCACGGGCGAGATAGGGTGTCGGCTGCGCGATGCCCTGCTCGGTCAGAAGCACGAAGCTGATGTCCGAAGCCTTGAAGCTGAAGTGCGGATCAGGATCGCCGAGCGGTCCGGTCACGGCGAACAACTTGCCGCCGACGCTGTAGCAGCGGTCGGCGCCCCATTTGACGTCGAACGTCGCGCCCGGCAATGCGAGCACCGCGCGGTGGAAGGTTTCCGGACTCATGCGGGAACGATATTCGCAATTTGGTGTGCGCGTCATGCCCGCCGCGGCGGCGCGGCACGCCGGACGTGGTAGAACTTGCGCCATGATCGCAAACTCGCGGCGGGTGCTCCCGCTGGCCGCGGCGGCGGCCCTGCTGTTCGGCGCGGCGGCGGCCACGGCCGCGCCCCTGACGGTCAGGCCGATGCGAAGCCCTGCGGGCAAGATCGTCTACCCCCGGATCGTCACGGGGACGAGCGCTGCCGTCAGGCGGGCGGTCAACCAGTTGCTTGCCCGGCAGGAAAAGGCCGATCGCGGCCAGCGCGCAGAGTGCCTCGACCAGATTCGCGCGGCCCGCCAGAAGCCCGAGGCCGACAGCTTCAGCGAGACCATCGCCGTGACCTATCTCTCGGCGCGCTATCTCTCCATCGACGTGCGGCAGAGCTATTTCTGCGCGACCGCCTACCCGACCACGGACGCGCCGAGCCCCGTCACTCTCGACCTCGAGGACGGCAAGGCGCTCGACTGGAACGCCGTGTTCAAGGCGGGCTTTCTGCCGCGCGATGGCGCGACCGCATCTGCCACGCTGGTCAAGCTCTACCGCGCCCGCTATGTCGCCCCGCCCGAGACCGACGCCTGCAAGGACTTCGTCGCCGACGACACATCCTTCGACAATGGCGTGGACCTGTGGCTCGACGCGGCCAAAGGCGGCCTCGTAGTGCAGCCCGATTTCATCCATGTGGGCGCGGCCTGCGCGGTGCCGATGACCTTCGGGCCCGCGGATCTCGGCGCTTATGCCGATCCCGCCTTCGTCGGCGATCTCGCCGCGACGGTCGCGGCCGCCAAACAAAAATAGGGTGAGCGCGCCTGCCCAGCGGAGTCACGCGGTCGCGATCTCCGCCTCCATCTCCGCCTCTGCCCGCAGGGCGTCGAGATCGCGGCGGATGGTGGCGACGGCGAGGCGCCTGCCGCCGCGGCGATAGGTGACGACGGCACGGCGGTCGGCCAAGTCGCCGTCGATCTCGGCGCGATCCCATTGCGGCGCGTGACCGACATAGCGCAGCCCGAAATTGAACTGGTTGGTCCAGAAGAACGGCACCTCGACGTCGAAGCGCTCGCTCCGGCCGAGGATGTTCTTCGCCGCGGCCTGGCCCTGGCGCTCGGCCACGATCCAGTGCTCGATGCGAAGCCGCTCGCCGGTGAGCCGGTCGGGCCAGCGCGCGATGTCGCCGGCGGCGAACACGCCGGGCACGCTGGTTTCGAGAAAGGCGTCGACCGTGACGCCGCGGTCGGTGGCGAGACCCGCCTGCTCGGCAAGTGCCGTCGCGGGCCGCACGCCGATGCCGATCACCACGAGGTCGGCGTCGAGGCGCGTCCCGTCGGCGAGCGCCACGGCGCCGCTCTCGATCGCGGTTGCGGTGGTCCCGAGGTGAAAGACGACGCCGTTCGACTCGTGCACGCTCTTCACCAGGTTGCCGACCTCCGCACCGAACACGCGCTCCATCAGCACCTTGTCGGGCGCGACCACCGCCACCTCCAGGCCGCGGGTGCGGAGCGAGGCTGCGACCTCAAGCCCGATGAAGCTGGCGCCGATGACGACGGCGCGCTTCGCGGCAGCCGCCGCGGCCACCAGCGCCCGCGCGTCGGCGTGGGTGCGGAGATAATGGACATGCAGCAGCCCAGCGCCGGGAATGTCGAGGCGGACCGGCTCGGCCCCGGTCGCGAGCAGGAGCGCGCCATAGGGCTCGCGGCCGCCGTCGGCGAGGCCGACCTGGCGTGCCCCGGTGTCGATTGCGGCGACGCGGGTGCCGAGCCGGACGTCGATGCCGTGGTCGCGGTAGAACTCGGCCGAGCGCAGCGTATTGGCGCCGTCGTCGGCCTTGCCGGCGAGAAAGCCCTTCG
Source organism: Hyphomicrobiales bacterium (assembly GCA_035547055.1). Classification (GTDB taxonomy): domain Bacteria; phylum Pseudomonadota; class Alphaproteobacteria; order Rhizobiales; family Methylopilaceae; genus DASZVN01. The sequence goes on along the minus strand of DASZVN010000013.1, from coordinate 44,167 downwards.
AGAGGTTGGGCCGGTCGCACGGCAGGTCCTTGTCGGCGCTGAGCATCGTAATGCGGCCGTCATAGCCCTCACGCCGCAGCATCTCGGCCGCGGCATTGCCGGCCGCGCCGCCGCCGACGATCACGACCGCATCCGGGGCAGCACCCTTGGCGATTGCCGGCCGTGACAGCGGCGGCGCCTTCTCGCGGACGAAGATCGTCTCGCCTTGCCGCTCGACCCGCCACGAGGCGAGCGAATCCAGCGCCGGCGCCCGCAGCGCCTCACCAGTGCGGAGGCTGAAGCAGGCGTGGTGCCAGGGGCAGCGCAGGGTATCGCCGACGATCAGCCCGCTCGCCAGCGGCGCGCCGTAGTGGGTGCAGTGGGCATCGAGCGCGAACAGCTCGTCGCCCCGGCGGGCGAGCAGCACCGCCGAGTCGCCGACATGGCCGGCGAGCATCTGGCCGTCGGCCAGCTCGGCGAGCGCGACGCCCGCGCCGAAATCGGGCCCCTTGGGCTTGTCCATGGCTCCTCCTCCACGCCCCGATCCTCGCCCGCTGTCCGATTGGACGGCGGCGGCGGCAAATGGTTCCCCGGCGTGCTGGCCCGTTCGCCGGGCCGATGGCGCATGTTAAGCCGATGGCGGCGGGCGGACGAGGACGCGCCGCCTCACGAACGCGGGGAAGCAATGCGGAAGCCGGGGAGCGTGCGGGGCCTGGAAGAGCTCGGCCGGGTCAGGCTGTCGCCGCGTTTCTTCATGCGCGACTTTCTCCATTCGGAGATCGCCAGCTTCGCCGGCATCCCCAACATCCCCGACAACCCGGATCTCGCGATCGCCGCCGGCACGCGGCTCTGCATCGAGCTGCTGGAGCCGCTGTCCGATCGCTTCGGCCGCATCTCGATCCGCTCGGCCTATCGCGCCCCTCCGGTCAACCGCTACGGCAACGAGAACAACCTGAGCTGCGCCCGGAACGAAGCCAACCGCGCCGGCCATATCTGGGACCAGCGCGATGCCGCCGGCCGGATGGGCGCGACCGCCTGCATCGTCGTCAACGCCGCGATCCCCTATTACGAGGCGACCGGGGACTGGGAGGCGGTGGCGTGGTGGGTCCACGATCACCTGCCCTACCACGCGATGGAGTTCTACCCGCGCTTCGCCGCCTTCAACCTGACCTGGCGCGAGGAGCCGGTGCGCCGCATCTACAGCCAGACCCCGCCCCGCCGCGGCTGGCTGACGAGGCCCGGCATGGCAAACCATGCCGGCTCGCACGAGGCGGCCTGGCGGCCGCTGCTGGAGGCGATCTTGTAGGGTGGGCATCGGCGTTGCCGATGCCCACGTCTAAGGCCGCACGTGGGCAACGCGATGCGTTGCCCACGTGCCAGCCGTACGACGGTCGTTACGCCGCGATCTTTTCCTCGCGCCAGAAGCCGAGCTTCTCCTGGGCGGCGCGGTCGGAATAGCTGAAGATGAAGGCATCGCTGTCGGCCGCGATCGTATAAGGTACCCAGCTCGGCACCACCGTCACGTCGCGCGGCCCCCACTCGAAGGTCTCGCCGCCGATGGTGGTGCGCCCCCTGCCCTCGACCGCCACGAACACCGTCGAGTCGGTCGCGCGATAGGGCTCGGTCTTGAAGCCCGCCGGCAGGAACTGCATGCAGGTCGCGATCGTCGGCATCGCCCAGTCGCCGTCGAGCGGGTTGATGTAGCGCATCTTGTAGCCGAAATGCGGGTCCGCCGGCCCCGCTTCGCGGAGCTTCAGCAGCGCGGCCTTGGTGCGGTCGTAGGGGTAGGAGAAGATCGGCGAGGTCTTGGCCGTATGGCCGTGCTCGATCGGCGCGAGGTTGGCGCCGAAGCGGGCGAGCGAATCGCCGTCGGGCTTGGTCGGCTCGTGGGCGGCGTCCCGGTTCTCGTCGGCTTCGCGAAAGCTCGACTCGTAGAGATTGACCATGTGCATGTCGAGGCCGTCGAGCCAGACCACCGGCCCTTTGCCGTGGTTGCCGTGGTCGTGCCAGGTCCAGGACGGGGTGATGATGAAGTCGCCGGGCTTCATCCACGAGCGCTCGCCGTCGACCGAGGTGTAGGCGCCCTCGCCCTCGATGACGAAGCGCAGCGCCGCCGCGACATGGCGGTGGGGCGGCGCGATCTCGTTGGGCATGATGATCTGGAGGCCGCCGAACAGGCTGCGGGTGATGCGCGACTGGCCCGGCAGGCTCGGGTTCTCCAGCACCAGCACCCGGCGCTCGGCCTCCTGGGTGGTGACGAGCTCGGCCGCTTCGAGGAGGAAGGGCCGTACCTCGTCGTAACGCCAGCGATGGGCGCGGATCTGCGTCTTGGGCTCGTCGGTCACGAGGCCGGCCAGCACCTTCCACAGCGGCGCCAGGCTGTCCTCGCCGATGCGACGGAAGAAATCCTCCTGCACCGGGCCACGATTGGTGCCGTCCTGCATGTCGCCGTTCCTTCGCCTAAACCGCCGTCGCCCACCTAAGATGGGCCTTCGCCGCGCGCAAGGAAAGCGGGGCGCGACGCCACCCTGAGCACGCCATCTGCGGTGAGCAGCGGCTCGTTCAGGTGGCCTATGGAGAGGCCGCCGAAGAACGAGACCCTGACCGGCCCGGACGGCATGGCGGCCGACACCACGAGGATGTCGGGCATGTCCTGCAGCACTTCGGCGCTCGCAACGAATGCGAAGGCGCGGCGGATCGCGTCCTTGTCCAAGGGATCGGCGCCGAAAAAATCGAAGTCGACCGAAGCACGGTGGCCCCGATGTAGCGCGACGGCCGTGGCGCCATAAAGGACCAGCCCGCCCTTTGGTGCCGGTCTCAGCGCCTCCCAGATTTCGCGCTGCGCCGGCGGCAAGATGTCGAGCCGCGCCTCAAGGCGGGGCACGGTCGAAGATCCTCTGCCGCGGGCGGGCGGGAATCGCCGCACGGGTGGAACGCGACAGCCGGCCTCGCCAGAACTCCCAGGAACGGGGACTGAGCCAGCCAGGCGCGGCCGTCCCCATCACCGCTGCCAACAGGTCCGGCTCGACCAGGGCCTCGAGCCGTCGAATGTCGTCATAGGTGCCGAGATCCATGACCTGGGCGACGGCTCGGGCGAACGGGTGAGACTGTCCGTCGACCGGGTCCCACCACAGATAAGGCCGGGCGAGCACGACAACCGCAGCGGCTATTTCGGGCGATGGAGCGATCGGCAGGTTCGCCATGCCGGAATGGTATCACACCAGGGCCCGCCTGCGGTCTCGACCTCAGAACAGCCGCTCCGACGCGAGGCGCGCGCCATCGGCGAGCGCGCGGAGCTTGGCCCAGACCACGTCGCTTGCGACCCGGCCGCTGCCGGCCGAGGTATCGAAGCCGCAATCGGTGCCGGCGAGGACGCGGCTGGGGTCGCCGAGCACCGCGGCGGCGCGCTCGATCCGCTCGGCCACCACCTCGGGATGTTCGACGAAGTTCGTCAGGACGTCGATGACGCCGGCGACCAGGATCTGGCCGGGCTCGAGCGGCGCGGCGCGAAGCACGCCGATCTCGTGCGCGTGGCGAGGGTTGGCAAAGGGCAGGACGAAGCCGCCGACCCTGGCCCGGCGGATCAGCGGCCAGATCGTCGCCAGCGGCACGTCGCGGTCGTGCGGCCCCTCGTAGTTGCCCCAGCAGACATGGAGCCTGACCCGCTCGGGTGGGATGTTGCGGATGGCGCGGTTGATGACCGCCACGACGGCTTCGACGAAGGCCAGGAATTCCGATAGAGGCCGCGTGTCGAACGAGAGGTGGCGCTCCAGCGCGAGGTCCGGGCAGTCGAGCTGAAGAATGAAGCCGGCATCGACGATCGCCTCGTAATCGAGGCGAAGCGCCTCGCCGAGCGCGTCGAGATAGGCGTCGCGGTCGGGATAGTGCTCGTTCTTCACCGCCGCCGCGACGATGCCGGGCGATGGCGCGGTCAGGAACGCTTCCTCAAACGGCTCGTCGAGGGCCTCCAGCGCGGCGCGGAACTCGGCGGGCTCGACAGCGGCTTCTGCGGGATCGCGATAGGCAATCGCGCCGATCGCCTTCGGCGGGGCAAAGGGTGAAACCCCGCCGCGCCCCGCCATCTGCGCCAGCAGCATCGCGCGAAACACCGAATAGCGCTCGACGTCGCCGCGGGGGTAGCGCGTCCAGACGCCGCCGAAGCCGGTCATGCGCCGCTGCACGTGGAGGAAAAAGTTCTCGCGCTGCTGCTCGCCGTTGTTGCCGACGTCGATCCCGCTTGCCGCCTGGTCGCGGATCGAGGCCTGCATCGCGGCCCGGCCCGTCGCCGCAAGCGCAGCCTCGTCCACCGTTTCGCCGGTAGCCCGGCGGCCGTAGAGCTGCACCAATTCGGGCGGACGCGGCAGGCTGCCGCAATGGGTTGTGAGAATGCGCCCGACGCTGCGCCTCATGGGCAAGCCGGCGGTCCCGCTCAGCGGCGGCCGCCGCGGGAGACCCGCTCGATCTCCTGGCGCACCAGCCGCTCGACCAGTGCCGGGAGATTGTCGTCGAGCCAGGTCTTGAGCATGGGGCGCAGCATCTCGTGGACGAGGTCCTCGAGCGTGCGCGAATTCTCGGCGAGCACCGTGTGAGCCAGCGCCGCGAAGGCCGACGACGCAGCGTCGTTCGCCGCGGGTGACAGCAGCCCCTCGGCGGCCGGCCGCGAGGCGGGGCGGAGCGCCACCGGCTCGGCTTTCGGCGGCGGCGCGGCTTCGGCTCGCGGCGGGGGTGGCGGCGGCGCAGGCGCGGCCTCAGGCTCGCCGAACTCGACCTCCGCCGTGCCCGCGGACGGGGCCGGCTGCACCCGGTCGGTCAGCTCGAGCACGTCGTCCGGCGCGCCTGCCGGGACCGCGGATTCCGCGTCGACAGCGCCGCCGCCGGCCGTAGCGGGCGAAGCCACCGCGGCGGCCGCGGGCGTCTCGTCGTCAGCAATGATCCGGCGGATCGAAGCCAGGATCTCCTCCATCGAAGGTTCGTGCGCCCTCGCGGGACTACTCATCACGTCAGCTCCGCCGCACCCGCACTCGTGGAAATCGACTCGTCGTCAGCGGCCGAGTATCGCAGGCCCCTCCGCCTTGGCAACAATCCGGCGGCGCGTTTCGGCGGCACCTGCCGCCGCGGTCACTGCCCTTCCGGCGTCCTCAGGCCGAACCATTTGTCGTGGACCTGACGGTAGTGCACCGTCGGGTCGTAGCGGGCGACCTGCAGGCCGAGATTGCCGGCGGTCAGCGTCCCCATCGCCTGGAGCACGGCATAGGAGGCTACGACCCGGTCGCGCTGGGCGCCGATCAGCGTCACTTTGGCGTTCAGCAGCGCCTGCTCGGCGTTCAGGAGATCGAGCGTGGTGCGCTGGCCCACCTTAAGCTCTTCGGCGACGCCGTTGGCGGCGATCTGCGCGGCATCGACCGCGGCCTGGTCGGCCGAAATCTCCGCGCGGGCGCTTTCGAGCGAGGCCCACGCCGAGACCACGCCTTCGCGCACCTGGTCGCGGGTGAGGTCGGCCTGGATGCGGGCCTCGCCCAGCGTCTCCTTGGCCTTGCGCACCGCAGCATATTCGCCGCCGCCCTGGTAGATCGGCACCGTCAGCGAGGCGACGACGCTGGCGTCGTTGATCTGCTTGACCTGGGTCGAGGATTCCCATTGCTGCCCGGCGGAGCCGGTGACGGTGACGCTCGGCAGCAGCGCGCCCTCGGCAATCTTCACCTGGTACTGGTCGACGTCCACGGTGTGGAGCGCGACGAGCACCGCGGGATGGTTCCGCAAGGCGAAGGCGACCGCCGCGTTCTGCCCGCCGCGCGGAAGCAGCCGGTCGGCCGGGCGCCCCGGATAGAGCTTGCCCGGAGGCGAGCCGATGACCTGCTGGTAGACCGCCCGGCTGAGCTTGAGCTGGCCCTCGGCCGCGATCATCGCCGAACGCGCCGCCGCAAGGCTCGCCTGTGCCTGGGCGACATCGGTGCGGGTGACGTCGCCGACCTTGAAGCGCTCGTTGGTCTGCCGCAGCGTCTCGTTCAGGAGGTTGACGTTGCTCTTCTGCAGGTTCCACAGCGCGAGGTCGCGCAGCACGTTCATGTAGGCCTGCACCGCGTCGAACAGCACGGTCTCCTCGGTGTTGGCGAGGTTGGCGCGGGCCGCCAGGATGGAAGCCTCGGCCTGCTTGATGCTGTTGGGAGTGCGGAAGCCGTCGAACAGCGGCTGTTGGATGCTGAAATTGTAGCCACGGGGGTAGCTGTCGACGTTGGAGCGGCCGCCGGGAACAAGCCCGCCGAACGACGCCGGGCTCTTGGCGTTGGCCCATTCGCGGCCAACATTGGCCTGCCCGAACACCTTGGGCATCAGCCCGGCGCGGGCGGTCGGCACGTTCTCGTCGGTCGCGCGCACCGCGGCGCGCTGGGCATTCAGGGTCGGGCTGCTGCCATAGGTCTGGCTGAGCGCCTGCTCGAGCGTCTGGGCATGGGCTCCAGCGACGCCCAGCGCGAGGACCAGCGCGGCAGCCAGTCCCGTCCGCGTGCATGCTGCGGACCCTGCGCGATCCGCGCCCCCCACTGCCCTCATCGACCCGTGCTCCCGCCGCTTACGCCCGGCACGCTTCCAGCGCAGACTAGCCGCGCGATTGTAACCCCCGCACGGCAGCCGAGAAACCGGACGGGGCGACCGCGGCGGTACTTCTCCCCGGCGGTGGCGCAAATCTGCCACAAGCCCGGGGGCCCGCCACGCTCGGACGGGCGATTTCCCCACATTCCTCGTTAATGAAAGGCCGGCCTCGTCAATGAAAGGCCGGGGCCCGCGTCAAAAGACGAATTCGACCGGCCGGGCGAATCCGTCGAGGACCGGCGCCACGGCGTCGAACAGCGGAAAGCCGCTCAGCCGGTCGCCGGCCCGGCGGACGATCTCGCCCCGGCTCGTGCCGCCATGGCTGACGATCACGACCAGGCGGCCGTCCTCCGCAAGCTGGGGAGCGAGCTGGTCGGGCAGGCGCTCGACGCCGCCCTCGATCAGGATCACGTCGTACGGGCCGTTCGATGCCCAGCCGTCCGCCAGGCGCCCCCGCACCAGCTCGATGCGAGCGATCGATTCGGCGCGGAATTGCTTCGCGGCGAGACGGGCGAGGCCGTCGTCTTCTTCGAGCGCGACCACGGAGCCTGCGAGGCGGGCCAGGAGCGCGCTGCCATAGCCGGTGTTGCAGCCGATATGGAGCGCCTTGTCGCCGGGGGTGATTCGGGCGGCCTGGAGCAGCCGCGCCAGCACCATCGGCGGCAGCATGGTGCGGTGCTGGTGAGCGGGCGCCGAGGTGACCTCGGCGAGCGGAATGGCGCGGTCCGAATAGGCCAGCGCCTGCCACGCCGGCGGGACGAAACGCTCGCGCGCGACCTCGAGCATGGCCTCGACCACGCCGGGATCGGTGACCCGGTTGGTGCGGATCTGGCCCTCGACCATGTTGCGACGGGCGGCGGCGAAATCCATCGTTGCGAACTCGTATGGCGGCGCTGGCGCCTTTTGCGCCGTGCCGCAACCGAAGGCAAGCCGCCGCCGCGGCGTCGCGCGAATCGGTCGAATTTCCCCGCTTCGACCGGCTGTCGCGGCGCTTTGGCTTCTGCTATACGGGCCGCGGACCTGCCGCTCACGGTCGCGTGAAGGCAATCCCGGCCACGTGGCGGAGTGGTTACGCAGAGGACTGCAAATCCTCGCACCCCGGTTCGATTCCGGGCGTGGCCTCCACCCTTTCGCCTCTGCTCCGCCATCCAGGCAGGTGGTGAAATAATCCGCCTCAGTCGGCGCCTTCGACGGGGAGATCGCGTGTTGGCCGCGCTGCTCGTAGCCCTGGTCGTGCTCGGCATCGGCGTTTCGGCCGGCGTGAGATTCGCCACCGGATTCAGCGTGTTCGACCTGGTCACGGCGGTGCGGATCCAGCGCCACCTGCGAGCCTTGGCAGCGCAATGTCCGGCCGTCGCCGTACCGCCGAACGCGACGGCCCTTCCGATTCACGTCACGCGCCGGGGCGACACCGGACCAAAGGTCCTGATGATCCACGGCGGCGTTCAGGGCGGTATCGGCGGCGGCCCCGCGACCTTCGCCAAGCAGGCGGCGTGGGGCGACGACGGGTGGCAGGTGCTCCTGCCGGACCGGCCCGGCTTCGGCCAGAGCCCGACGCGGGGCCCGGACGACATGGAGGGGGATGCGGCCTGGGTTGCCGACATGCTCGGCGACGGCGCCCATCTCGTCGGCCATTCCTTCGGCGGCGCCGACGCCCTGCTCGCCGCGGCACGGCGGCCGGAGGCGGTGCGGTCCCTGGTGCTGGTCGAGCCGGCACTGATTCCCCTGTTGCCGGGCAGCGACGTCCTGAAGGCCGATGCCAGGGCGCGGGCCGATTTCCTCCGCATGGGCAGGAGCTGGCTCGCCGCGCGGACCCCGGAGGACTACGCCACGATCTTCCTGCGCAGCCTGTTTCGCGACGCCGCGGATGCCGGATTCGGCCGGAACGGCCCGCAGGAGATGCACAATCTCGGCTGCTCCCTGTTGCGCGCGCGCTTCGCGACGGCCGCCGCGATGCGCAAGGCGGCCGAAACGGTCGCCGCGCACCGCATCCCGACGCTCGTCGTCAGCGGCGGCTGGAGCCCGACCTTCGACGCCGTCGGCGAAATCGCGGCCCGGCTGACGCATGGACGGCTCGTCATCGTCCCGGCGCCCAACCACTTCGTGCAGCTCGTCAACGCCGACGAGTTCAACCGCATCGTCACGGCGTTCATGACGGCGAGCGAGGCCGGCCCGCACGAATCGCCACGCTGAACAGCGGCCGAGGGAAGCCCCTCGGCCGCTGTTCCCGATTCGCGCGGGCTCTCGGCGGCGCCTCAGGCGACCAGGAAATCGGCCGCCGTGAGGTGGAGGTGGCTGTCGAGCATGCCGATCTGGATCGCCGCCTCGCTGCCCGAGCCGTCGCCGTCGAACGACAGCGACCCGGTATGGGCGTTGTAGATCACTCGCTGGTCGGCATCGGTGGCGTGGGCGCCGATGTGGAATGCCGTCGGGTCGAGCGTGCCGCCGGCCACGGTCGGGAGCGGCGCGACGCCGGCGCCGGTCTTCAACTCCAGCATGTCGCCCTGGCGCAGCGAAAAATCGGGGATGAGATTGTCGCTCGCAGCGCCCACGCCGATGTCGAAGACGAACGTGTCGGCGCCCGAGCCCCCGTGAAGGACGTTGTCGCCGAGGCCGCCGTCGAGCACGTCGTTGCCGCTGCCGCCGGAGAGATGGTCGTTGCCCCTGCCGCCGTCCAGCATGTCCGCCCCGGCGCCGCCGAACAGATGATCCGCGTCGTTGCCGCCGGAGAGGGTGTCCCTGCCGTTGCCGCCGATCAGGAGATCGTCGCCCGTGCCGCCGGCGAGCGTGTCCTTGCCGTTGCCGCCTTCGAGAAGGTCGGCGCCACCATGGCCCGCCAGGGTGTCGTTGCCGGCGAACCCTTGCAGCAGGTCGCCGGCACTGCCTCCGTTCAGGGTGTCGTCGCCATGAAATGCCGTGGCGAAGAGCTGGCGGTCGTCGGAGAAGCGGAAGGTCTCGGACGCGTCTTGCAGCGCGACCGCGGAGATGGCGAGACCGTTCATGGTCGCGTCGATGTCGCCGTGGTGCTGGATCTGGATCGAGGTGATGGTGCCGCCGGTGAGGTTGCCGTCCTTGTCGTAGGCGAGGTCGTCGCCCTGGAAGATTTCGGCGTCGCCATGCCCGAAATGGGCGACATAGCGGTCGCTGGTCTCGGTATAGAAGCGGGCGAACTGAAGCCGATGCAGGTCGAGCTCGCTGAGCGCGAAGGGAAAGTGATCTGCTACGTCGATCGTGGCCATGACTGGTTCCCTTGGATAGCCGGTTGCAGGCTCGGACAAATGCGGCGGCCACAAATGGCGCCCGTACGCCCTTCCGAGGCTGTCCCATGCCCCTCAACCGCCGACTGTCGACGGCGGCGATGGCCCCTTTGCGGCGACGCGCCGGCCGCTTCATGATGGTTTTCGGACCGCCCGACCGCCATCATGACCTCCCCTGCCCCGCTCGCCATCATCGCCGCGCTCATGCCCGAATGCGAAGCGCTGGTCGCCGCCATGGCGGCAGGCGACGGCGCCGAACGGGTCCACCTCGGACGCCGCGACTATCATGTCGGGCACCTCTGGGGCCGGCCATGCGTGGTCACGCTGGCCCGGATCGGCAAGGTCGCAGCGGCGACGACCGTGACGGCCCTGATCCACCGCTTCGGAGTCGAGCGGGTGGTGTTCACCGGCGTCGCCGGCGGCCTCGGCGACGGCGTCCGCGTCGGCGACGTGGTGGTGGCGGACCATCTGGTCCAGCACGATCTCGACGCGACCCCGCTGTTTCCGCGCTACGAGGTGCCCTTGCTCGGCCTGGCGCGCTTTCCGGCCGATCCGGCGCTGAGCGGGGCGCTGGCCGACGCGGCCGCGGCCTTCCTCACGCACGACCTCGCGGAGCTCCCGGCCGGCACCCGCGCGACGTTCGGCCTCGACCGGCCGGCGCTCCATCGCGGCCTCGTGGTGAGCGGCGACCGCTTCATCGCCGGCGCGGCCGCGGCGGCGGCGCTCCGCGCCGATCTGCCGGAGGCGCTCGCGGCGGAGATGGAGGGCGCCGCCGTCGCCCAGGTCTGCCACGAATATGGCATCCCGTGCGGCGTCCTGCGGATCGTCTCCGACAGCGCCGACGACAAGGCCCATATCGACTTTCCCGCCTTCCTGCGGGAGGTCGCGAGCTTCTACACCTACGGAATCGTGCGGCGGCTGCTCGAGGCGGCGTGACCGGCGGCGGCCTCAGGCCTGGTTCGCCCGCCGCCGGCTGGCCCGCCAGCGCGCCCACCGCACCTCGGCCCGGCGGCGGAAGCGGCGCACCGCCGCGATGTCCTGCGACAGCACCAGGAGGCCGACCGGGATCATCCAGAAGCCGAGGACCGGCAGGAAGCCGAAGCAGCCGAGAATGACGAGAACCACGCCGAGCGTAATGCGCAGCCAGCGCGCCCTGGGCAGCGGGATGCGGCGGCTTCCGAACCTGAGCGACGGCTGCATGATCTCTCCGCGGGCCGGGCCATCCGGCTCGTTCCACCCTGAATATGGGCAGCGCCGGCACCATATCCATGGATCGCGGCGGCGGCATGGCGGCAGCGGGTTGGCACGGGCGAGCGGGATTGCTATAGCGGCGCGTCGGCGCGTCGAGCGCCGCGGTCCCCGGTAGCTCAGTCGGTAGAGCAAGCGGCTGTTAACCGCTGGGTCGCTGGTTCGAGTCCGGCCCGGGGAGCCAATTCGATCAGGGGCTTAGCTGGTGACGGCTAAGCCCCTGTTTCGTGGCGGGACAAGGATCGCGTGCTCCCGCGCTTGGCCGGGCGCCATCAAGAGAGGCGGCTTCAGTCTTTCAGCGATCCGCTGCGGCGCCGGCGGGCCTCGGCTTGCAGCACGTCGTCGAGGGCCTTTGCGGCGCTGCTGGCGGCCGCCGCCTCCTCGGCGACGCTCAACAGCGCCAGCGCGGCTTCCAGATGGCGGCGTGCGAGATCCAGGGGATCGACGGCGGCGTCCGGCGGGCGGAGCTCGAGAAGACCGGCATCGTCGCCCTGCTCCACCGGCAGCCCGTCGGACTGCGCGAACAGGTCCTCGACGTCGACCCCCAGGGCCGTCGCGATGACTTGCAGGACATCGATCGGAACATGCTCGACACCGCTTTCGAAGCGGGCCATCCGCTCCGGTGCGACCGCGGCGCTCGCCGCGAGCTCCGCGACGGTGGTGCCGCGGCGGCAGCGCAGCCACCTGATCCGAGCCCCCACCAGGGCATCGATCGCGCTGGTCACGGCGTCCCCCGTGCGTCGGGCGAGGCGCTTGCGCCGGGGGCAAAGGCCGCAAGACGCCGACTTCCGCCGCTGCGATGTCCGGACATGCCCAGGGCTCAGTTCAGATAGCGCGGGATTTTGTCGCTGGACGGCTCGGGCTCGGGCCATTCGAATTGAGCGTGCCGCTTCACGATGGCGATGGCGGCGGCGGCGTAGACGAGCGCGTCCTTCTCTTCGAGCTCACGCAGTTCTTCGGCGAGATATTGCATGAGGAAGAGCAATGCCGCGTAGCGCCTGCTGTCCATGGTGTGTTCCGTCCTATCGCGCCGCGGAAGCAAACTGCAGGCGTTCCGGCGGGGATGCCGGCGCCGGGGCCACGCGCCATGCGCCGGCCCGCGCGATGACGCTCTCGTCGCAAGCGATGTGCACGGCGATGACCTGGCGGTCGTCGATCGCGACGGGCAGCCCGAGAGGCGTAATGTGATAGCCGAGACCCAGCAGCCGCGACAGGCAGCCGGCGTCCAATTCGACGATCCACTCCGAAATGCCGTGGGCGAGGCTCCATTCCAACGCGCCGACGGTCAGCTCCGTTGCGAGCGGGAAGGCGGCGTCGACCCCGCGGTAGGGGCGGTCGACCGCATGGCGGCTGGCTTCCCAGACATGAGGTCCGGTCGCGTAGCGGCGGCGAGCCAGGAAAGGGTGGACCTCGGACAGGAGGTGCGGCGCGGTCGTCGGCAGCAACCGAAGGTGGCCGACAACCTCACCCCCGTGGTGCGCGATGAAGTAGACCGCGCCCGGGCCGTCGAACTCGTCGATCTCCAGGCCATCCGCGCCTCCGAGGCCGCGCCACCTCCTCTCCTCGACGAAAATGCGGTGGCGCAGCCGGAATGCGTCGACGAGCCGTGGCGGGGCACGGCCGGGCGAAACGCCGGTGATGACATCCAGCATCCAGGGCTTCCTCCGGGACCGAAGCGTCGTGGAGGAAACTCAGCCGATGTGGCGCGGATCGACCATTCCGGAAAAGCGGTATTTTAGCTGATGAGCCGGTTTCGCAGGGCGGTCGCGACGGCGTGGGTGCGGTTGGTCGTCCCGAGACGCTCGCAAATGTTATGGACGTGCTTCTCGACCGTCTCTTGGGAAATGGCCAGGATCCTCGCGATCTCGCGCGTGTTCATTCCCTCGGAAGACCATTGCAGGATTTCCGTCTCGCGACGGGTGAGGCGCAGTTGCGGCGTCGACATTTCAGGGTAGGCGTCGCCACGCTGCAGTTCGCATGCCCGGGCAGTGCGAACAGGGCGATCAACTGGAGGGCGCCACGATCGTCCTCCGTTAGCCCGGCGCGCCGCTTCCCGCCGAAGGAGACGGCGGTGACGCGCCCGACCTGGTAGATCGGTACGCAAAAGCCCGCCGCCAGGCCGAAGCTTGCTGCGTCCGCCATGAACTCGGCAGCCGCGACATCCTCCGGCGGCACCTCGATCTCGTCCCACGCGAATGGGCGCGTCGTCGTGAGCACCGCGCGGGCGATCGGATCCCGGCGAAGGTAGCCCCGGTCGAGATAGCGACGATACCAACCGGCCGGCCACCGGTGGACGAAGCCGGGCGGCGCCCACGGCGGTACGGTGCTGGACACGCCGCTCATGCAGACATGATCGAAGTCGAACGCGCTGCCGGCGCGCTCCAGCTGCGTCAACACCTGCGCCGCAGAGCGGGCACGGCGGAACGCCGCGATGAAATCGAACGAGACGGTCGCGGCCTCCATGGTCCCCGCCCCAATGGCCCCGCGGCGACTGTCGCAAACCGGGCTGGGGCGTGGCAACGCCCGGGATCGACCGGACGAACACGTTGACGTGGCCCATCCGGGTCCCGCACGCCGGCCGCGGCCTCCCCGGCGGCACGGACAGGCCACATAACGCCCCACACCCGCCGTGGCCTCGATCAGGCGACAGAAGTCACTCCAGCCTTCCAATACCGGCTGGCACCTAGAGCGACTTCAAAATCTCCTCGACCATCTTCTTGGCGTCGCCGAACAACATCATCGTGTTGTCGCGGAAGAACAGCTCGTTCTCGACGCCGGCGTAGCCCGAGCCCATGCCGCGCTTCACGAACAGCACCGTGCGTGCCTTCTCCACGTCGAGGATCGGCATGCCGTAGATCGGCGAGGACTTGTCGGTCTTGGCGGCCGGGTTGGTCACGTCGTTCGCGCCGATGACGAAGGCGACGTCGGCCTGGGCGAACTCGGCATTGATGTCCTCGAGCTCGAACACCTCGTCATAGGGCACGTTGGCCTCGGCCAGGAGCACGTTCATGTGGCCCGGCATGCGGCCCGCGACCGGATGGATCGCGTACTTGACCTCGACCCCCTCGGCCTTGAGGCGGTCGGCCATCTCGCGGAGCGCGTGCTGGGCCTGCGCCACCGCCATGCCATAGCCCGGCACGATGATGACCTTGCCGGCGTTCTTCATGATGAAGGCGGCATCGTCCGCCGAGCCGCGCTTGACCGGCCGGGTCTCGACCGCGCCGCCTGCGGCCGCGGTCTCGCCGCCGAAGCCGCCGAGGATGACCGAGATGAAGGAGCGGTTCATCCCGCGGCACATGATGTAGCTCAGGATCGCGCCGGAGGAGCCCACCAGGGCGCCGGTGATGATCAGCGCGAGATTGCCGAGGGTGAAGCCGATGCCGGCCGCCGCCCAGCCGGAATAGGAGTTCAGCATCGACACCACGACCGGCATGTCGGCGCCGCCGATCGGGATGATGATGAGGAAGCCGAGGACCAGCGCCACCAGCACGATCAGCCAGAACAGTGCGTGCGCGGCAGTGACGACGAACAGGATGATCAGGACGACCAGGAGCGCGGCGAGGCCGGCGTTCACCGCATGGCGCATCGGCAGGATGATCGGCCGCCCGCTCATCCGTCCGTCGAGCTTGAGGAAGGCGATGATCGAGCCGGTGAAGGTGATGGCGCCGATGGCGACGCCGATCGACATCTCGATCAGGCTGTCGCCGTAGATCGCGCCGGGCACGCCGATGCCGAACGCCTGCGGCGCGTAGAGCGCGCCGGCCGCCACGACCACGGCCGCGAGGCCGACCAGGCTGTGGAAGGCAGCGACGAGCTGCGGCATGGCCGTCATCGCGATGCGGCGCGCGATCACCGCGCCGATCGAGCCGCCGATGGCGACGCCGACCGCCACCAGCACCCAGCCCGTCCATTGCGCCGGGCCCGACACGGCCAGCGTCGTCGCCACGGCGATAGCCATGCCGGCCATGCCGAGGAGGTTGCCCCGCCGCGCCGTCTCCGGGCTGGAGAGCCCGCGCAGCGCCAGGATGAACAGCACCCCCGCGAGGAGGTACAGGAGTTGCGTGAGGTCGGCCACGCCGCTCAGCCCTTCTTCCGGTACATGCCGAGCATGCGCTGGGTGACGAGGAAGCCGCCGAAGATGTTGATCGAGGCGAGGATCACCGCGGAGAAGCCGAACCAGCGCGACCATCCCGCGCCGGCCGAGACGGTCACGTCGACGCCGACGGCGAGCAGCGCGCCGACGACGATCACCGAGGAGATGGCGTTGGTGATCGACATCAGCGGCGTGTGCAGCGCCGGCGTAACGCCCCACACCACGTAGTAGCCGACGAAGATCGCGAGCACGAAGATCGCGAAGCGGAAGACGAAGGGATCGATCACGCCGCCGGTCGCGGCATGGGCGCCGGCGCCGAGCGCGTGGGCGGCCGCGTCGGCATAGGCGTGGGCGGCGCTGGCGGCGGCCTGGGCGGCGTCCGCCGCCTCGCGGGCGCGCTGGGCCGCCTCGGGCGCCGACATCGTCGCCTGGGCGAGCTGGATCATGCCCCTCCCTCCCCCTTCGGCGCGAAGGCCGGATGCACCACCTCACCGCCCCGGGTCAGCAGCGTCGCCTTGACGATCTCGTCGTCCCAGTCGACCGCGAGCGCGCCCTTGCCGAGCATCGGCTCGAGAAAGGCGGCGAGGTTCTTCGCGTAGAGCGCCGAGGCGGTAGCCGCGATGCGGCCGGCGACGTTGGCGTAGCCGAGCACGGTGACCGGGCCGACTTGGGCGGCCTGCCCCGCCACGACGCCTTCGACATTGCCGCCGCGCTCGACTGCAAGGTCGACGACGACGGCGCCGGGCCGCATCGTGTCCAGCATCGCCCGGCTGACGAGGCGCGGCGCCGGACGGCCCGGAATCAGCGCCGTCGTCACCACGATATCCTGGCGGGCGATGTGGCTCGCCACCAGCTCGGCCTGCTTCTTCTGGTACTCGGCCGACATCTCGCGGGCATAGCCGGCGGCGGTCTCGGCCTGGCGGAACTCGTCGTCCTCGACCGCGATGAACTTGGCGCCGAGGCTCTCGACCTGCTCCTTGGCGGCAGGACGGACATCGGTCGCGGTGACGATGGCGCCGAGGCGGCGGGCGGTGGCGATGGCCTGGAGGCCGGCGCCGCCGGCGCCCATGACGAAGACGCGCGCCGCGGGAACGGTGCCGGCCGCCGTCATCATCATCGGCAGCGCCCGGCCGAACGCCGCGGCAGCGTCGATCACCGCGCGATAGCCGGCGAGGTTGGCCTGGCTCGACAGCACGTCCATCACCTGGGCGCGGGTGATGCGCGGCACGAGCTCCATCGCGAAGGCGGAGACGCCGGTGGCGGCAAGGTCGGCCACCGCCGCCTCGTGGCCGTAGGGATCCATCAGAGCGACGACGAGGGCGCCGGGGTTCAGCGCCCGCGCCCGCTCTGCCGGCGGGCGGCGGACCGCGAGGAGCACGTCGGCCCCGGCGAGCGCGGCATCGCCCTCGCGGATATCGGCGCCGGCTGAGGCAAACTCGGCGTCGGGCAGGCCGGCGCGCCGCCCGGCGCCGGCCTGGACCACGACTTCGGCGCCCTGGGCCTTCAGCTTCTTGACAGTCTCGGGCGTCGCCGCAACGCGCGGCTCATCGACGTCGGTCTCCCCCGCGACCGCGATGCGCATCGATCAGCTCACGATCGCCCAGAGGATCAGCACCAGCACGATCGTGCCGACCAGCGGCCCGACGCGTCCGCGCTCGGAAGCCAAGCCGATGATCAGCGAGACCACCATCAGGATGAAGCCGAGCACGAACAGCCAGACATGATCGGCGACGAGCCCGGCCGCCATGCTTACCAGGAGGGTGATCGCCGTGAAGCTGCCGACCTTCGCGAGCTTCACCACGTTGGCGTAGGTGTGCTCGTGCATCGGGTAGTCGTTGCCCGTGGCGGTGGCATATTCGGGCATTGCGTGGTCGGCCATACTCGTCCCCGGAATCGCAGCACTGAGCGCAAAGCCGGACTTAGCCGAAACGATGCGGCCCGGCAACACGATGAGCCTGCCGCCCCCGCAGCGCTCTGTCGCACCTGGACTAGAAAGCCAGACCTGTAGGGCGGGCATCCGCACCCGGACGCCCGCGGTGAGCTTACACGTAGGCATCGGCGATGCCGATGCCCACCCTACGGCGATCTCCGCAAGGGCAAATGACGGCGGATGCGCCGCCTCCGGAATGACAGGCGAGCGCAAATTCCTCGGAATGCCGCCGTTCAGTGCAGCTTGCTGCGGACTTCGTCGATGCCGCCGGCGATCAGGCGCTCGGCGACCTCGCCCTGGCGGGCGGCCTGATGCAGGATCGCCGTCGCGGCCTTGATCGCGGTGTCGGCGGCAGCGCCGCGGACCTCGGCGATCGCCTGGCTCTCGGCCTGGGCGATCTTGGTCTCGGCGGCCTGGGTGCGGCGCTCGACGAAATCGGCGACCCGGGCGCGGGCTTCCTCGGCGGCGCGCTCGGCCTCGGCCTTGGCGGTGGCGACGATCTCGGCGGCCTCCGCCTCGGCGCGGCTCCGCTTCTTCTCGTATTCGGCGACGATGGCCTCGGCCTCCTGGCGCAGCCGGCTCGCTTCGGCGAGGTCGGCCGCGATCTTCCTGCCGCGCTCGTCGAGTCCCTTCGCCACCGTCTTGATGGTGCCGAGGTAGAGCGCGAGGGCGACGAACAGGACGAAGCCGACGCCGTACCAGAACTCCGGTTCCTGAAGCAGCTCCATCACGCCCCCTCGCCCGCCAGCGCCGTCTTGACGGCACCGCCGATGTCGCCTTGGAGAGCGCCCTTGCCGAGCAGGCGCTCGACGATCGCTCCCGCGGTGTCGGTCGCGATCGCCTCGACGTGGGACATCGCCTCGGCTTTGGTCGCGGCGATGGTCGCCTCGGCAGCGGCAAGCTTCTCGCCGAGCTCGCCCTCGAGCTTCTTCCGGGTCTCGTCGGCCTCGGCGGCCAGCCGGGCGCGGACCTCGCCGGCGATGCCCTGCGCGTCCCGCCGGGCTGCGGCGAGCGCGTCCTGGTAGGCCTTCTCGGCGTCGTCGGCCTGCTTCTTCATCGCCGCGGCGGCGGCGACATCGCCGGCGATGCGGTCGTGGCGGGCCTGGATGGTCCCGCCGAGCCGGGGCAGCGCCCAGCGCGACAGGAACAGATAGAGCCCGCCGAAGAAGATCACGAGCCAGATGAGCTGGCCGGCGAAATAGTGCGATTCGAACGGCGGGAACTTCGTTCCGCCGCCGCCCGCGGGCACTTCGGTCGTGGCGGTGGTGGAGGTCGCCATGGTCAGATCGGTCTCCGGACGGCCGGCGGCCGGGTGCGCGCAGCGCCGCGCGGCCCGGCCGGGCGGACGAGCCTCACTTCAGAACGAACAGCAGCAGCAGCGCGATCAGGAGCGAGAAGATGCCGAGCGCCTCGGTCAGCGCGAAGCCGAGCAGCAGCGTCGCGCGCTGGCCAGCGGCCGCCGACGGATTGCGCAGCGCCCCATGCAGGAACTGGCCGAACAGCACGCCCAGGCCGGCGCCCGCTCCGCCCATGCCCATGCAGGCCAGGCCCGCGCCGATATAAGCTGCAGCAGTCGCGTCCATCGATCGAAACTCCCAGGTTCGTTCAGGCGGCCGGCATGGCCGGATTGGGGTGAGCTAGTGGTGGGGGTGAAGGGCGTCGTTGAGGTAGAGTGCGGTCAGGATGGCGAAGACGTAGGCCTGGAGCACCGCCACCAGCAGCTCCAGCGCCACCAGCGCCACCACGAGGAGGAGCGGGAACGGTGAGATCACCGCCCAGACCCCGCCGAACAGCAGCGCCGCAACGAAATAGGCGAAGATGCTCATGGCCATGTGGCCGCCGAGCATGTTGGCGAAGAGACGGACGGAGAGGCTGATCGGCCGGGTCCAGAACGAGACCACCTCGACGAATACCAGCATCGGAAGCAGCCAGCCCGGCACGTCGGGCGGCACGAACAGGCGCAGCCAGCCGAGGCCGTGCTTGTAGAAGCCGTAGAACACCACCATCAGGATGATGAAGCCGGCAAGCGCGGCGGTGATGACGATCTGCCCGGTAACGGTGAAGCTGCCCGGGATGATGCCGAGCACGTTCGAGCACAGGACGAAGATGAAGACCGTGAACACGAAGGGGAAGAAGCGCATCCCTTCGTTGCCGGCCGATTCGCGTACCGTCTGCGCGGTGAACTCGTAGAACAGCTCCGCCGCCGATTGGAGCCGCCCCGGCACCATCGAGCCGCGGGTGGCCACCAGCATGAAGGCGACGATCAGCCCGACGATGATCGCCATCAGCAGCGCCGAGTTGGTGAACGCCACCGGCGCCCCGCCGACGCGGAACAGCGGGCCGCTGATCCCGACGATGTCGAACTGGCTGATCGGATCGGCGTGGACCATCGTCCCTCTCGGCTCCGCACCCCACGAGCGCCGGCCGCGCCGGTCGCTCCCTCACCCCGCCGGCGGCGAACCGCCGGCGTCCAGGAACCCGGAGTCGCGCATGACGTTGTAGACGCCTGCGACGAAGCCGAGCAGCAACAGCACGATCAGCCCCCACGGCGAGGTGCCGAGGAAATGATCGCACAGCCACCCCAGCCCGGCGCCGCCGAGGATGCCGGCGATGAACTCGCTCGACAGCCTGAGGGCGCCCACAAGGGAGGCCGGAGACGCCCGCTCGCCACGGCTTCCGCCCGCCTGCTTTTCGCCCCTTTCCGCGCGCTCGATCTGCGTGCGAAAGGCCGCGAGGCGACGGTCGAAATCGGGATCCGGGGATCCCGGTCCGGCGCTGCCGCTGGGCGACGGTTCGTCCTCAGGGGCCACGCAAGATCACCAGTGACGGTGCGAACGACGAATAGACTGGTCGCCGCGACCGTCGGCACCCACGCAGATTCCTGCCGTGGCCGCTCCCGCCGCTGCGAACGGCGCGCACCATAGTGGTGGGCCCGGAGGGTGTCAAGGATGCGCGATCTTCAAGTAAGCCATTGAAATGACATGATAATCGAAGGAAGCTGACAGCTTAGCCGCCGATCGTCTGGACGACGACGCGGGTGTCGGGATTGACGATGACGATCTCGCCTTTGGCGGTGCGGAAATATTCGTAGAGGTGATAGGACGGCACCCGCTCCACCGCCGCCGCGGGAAGCTGGTAAAGCTTCACGGTTTGGTCGACATGGGCACCCGGGGTGAAGGTCGTCGTGGAATTGGCGACCTTGGCGGCCGGCTTGGCCGCCTTGTCGACCGCGTTCTTGATGAAAGTCCGGTCCGCATCGCTCAGCGGTTCGGGATTGGCGCGGTAGCCGCGGGTGGTGTTGGTCTCGACATGGGCCTTGGTGTCGACCGCGTAGGCCGAGGTGATGACGCCCATCGCCAGCAGCGCGCCGGCCGACAGCAGCGTCGCCCGCCAGATCGCCATGCCATCCTCCGCCGCGGCCGCGTGCCGCTGCCCTTAAACGGCAAGGCTGCTGCCGATGTTCCGGCCGCTCCCTGCCCTGCTCAGAACGGGGTGCGGCTGCGGATGGCGGCGCCGAGGGTGCCCTCGTCGAGATAGTCGAGCTCGCCGCCGACGGGCACGCCGGAGGCGAGGCGGGTGATCTTGACCCCGGTCGGCTGCAGGAGATCGGTGACGTAGTGCGCGGTGGTCTGGCCTTCGACGGTCGCGTTCAGCGCCAGGATCACCTCGTTCACGGCCGGATCGGTCGCGCGGGTGGCGAGGCTCGCGAGGTTCAGCTCCTCGGGCCCGCGGCCGTCGAGCGCCGACAGCGTGCCGCCGACGACGTGGTAGCGCGCGCGAAGCGCGCCGGCGCGCTCGAGCGCCCAGAGGTCGGCCACGTCCTCCACCACCACCAGCATCGAGGGATCGCGGCCGGGATCGCGGCAGATGGTGCAGGGGTCGGCGGTATCGACGTT
Source organism: Hyphomicrobiales bacterium (assembly GCA_035547055.1). Taxonomy (GTDB): domain Bacteria; phylum Pseudomonadota; class Alphaproteobacteria; order Rhizobiales; family Methylopilaceae; genus DASZVN01. Next base: position 23,176 of record DASZVN010000013.1, on the reverse strand, counting down.
GCCGCAGACCGAGCAGACGACGACGCGGCGATGGACGTCGGCCATCGCGTCGGCCAGCGGGCCGAGCAGCGCTTCCTTGCGGCGGATGAGGTGGAGGGCGGCGCGGCGCGCCGACCGCGGCCCGAGCCCCGGCAGGCGCGCCAGGATCTGGATCAGGCGCTCGATCTCGGGGCCGGCGACGGCGCGGGGCATGAACCAATTCTCTCCTCTGCCCCCACCCTTGCGGGATGAGGGAAGAGGCCGTCAAGCCGCGGCCGGCCCGCCGCCGAAGGTCAGGCGAGCGTGCCGAGCTTGCCGAAATGCAAGGCCAGAAGGTAGTAGACCGTCACGCGATTCTTGGTGCGGTCGCCCTTCATCTTGTCGCCGACCGCCATGATCGCCGTGTCCAGCTCGGCGTCAGACTGGCTCAGCCCAAGCTTCTTCTTCAGGAAATGGTCACGGACCCGGCCCACCTCGGCCTTGTCCGACAGGGCTACCAAAGAAGAGTCGCGCTTTTGCAGCGCGATGCCGCAGTAGCGCACGATGCCGGCGATCGCCTTGTCGTCGGCGTTCGGCGCATATTTCTTGACGTCGGCAGCCCAGTCTTCCGCCATGATGCCCTCCATCAAACGGCGCCGCCCGGCCGGCCGGCGCCCGCCACCACAGAGGTGTCGATCAGCCCTTCAGGCGCGTGTTGCACACGCTGTAGTAGCCGCCGCCCTTCTGGATCCATTTGAGGCCGCCATTGCCGGCGCCGCCGCTCGCCTTGTTGGCATTGTACTGATCGAGGCAGGTGTGCATCCGGGCCTTGCCGGCGGATTCCTTGGAATACTTGGATGACACCGCGCTCGGGAACACGGCGTTGGCCGGCGCCGCGGTCGTCGCGTGCGAGGCCGGCCTGGCCGGCGTCATCGCGTTGGTTTTGGTCTTGGTCGGGGCCGGCGCCGCGGCCGGCGCGGCGGCGGGCGCCGCGGATGCGCTGGAACCGCACTTCGCCTTGCGGAAGTCGTTCCACTTCATCCCGTTCAGCGAGCCGTCCTTCTGGGCGGCCCTGTACATCTGGCTGCACTCGGTCATGGTGACGGCCGCGGCCGGCTGCAGCGCGAGGAAAGACAGCGCGCCGCCGACCAGCGCGGCGGCGCCGAGACCGTAGATCGAACGGATCATCATCGAACTCCTACGAGGACGAGGCCGGCTCCTGAAGGACGCCGTTGGGACTCTGGCGGTCGACCGCCGCCGAAAGGTGGGCCGACAGAATTTCGAGGACCTTGTCGGCCGGGATGCCGAGCGACTGCGCGATCTGCTGGACGTGCTGGTCGCTCAATACCCTGCGCAGCTCGTCGACCGTGATCGGCTGGTTGGGACCGTTGCCGACCCACGAGCTCACCTGGGCGCCGAGCCCCGATTGCTGCAGCCGGTCGAGCAGGCCTTGCAGCCCGTTGGGAAAGACCTGTGCCAGGATCGTCGGCAGGGCGGCCGCCTCGGCCTCGCCCAGAATGCCGCCGAACGAACCCTTGAGCGAATCCAACAGCCCCATGATGCGCCTCCTGTCTACGGACGCCCGGACCTTCCATCGCCCGGCCGACATTACCAATCAGCAAGCGAAAATTGTCAAATCAACCCGCCGCGCCGCGGGTAAACCGATGCGACCAGCGCGGCGACAAGGCCGCCCGGGACGACTGCGATGCCTGGAGTGACCGGACGACGGGGATGCCTCGGCGGCCTCCCCCCGGGCTCCCGTCAGAACAGCTTGAGCCCCGGCGGCAGCGGGAGGCCGGCGGTGACCTCCTTCATCTTGTCGGCCGCGAGCGCCTCGACCTTCTTGCGCGCCTCGGCATGCGCGGCGACCAGGAGATCCTGCACGATCTCCTTCTCCTCGGCCTTCAGCAGCGACGGGTCGATCTCGGCATGGATCATCTCGCCCTTGCCGTTGAGGCGGACGGTGACGACGCCGCCCCCCGCGGTGCCTTCCACCATGGCGGCTTCCAGTTGGGCCTGGATCTCGGCCATCTTGGCCTGCATCTCCTGGGCCTTCTTCATCATGCCCATGAAATCAGGCATCGGCGTCGCTCTCCTCTTCGGGGTCTTCGGGGGCAGGCGCGGCAGCCTCGGCCGTCGCCGGCACGCGCACGTCGACGATCTCGGCGCCGGGAAACCGCTCGAGGATCGCCTGCACGTCGGGATGGGCGGCGACGCCGCGGCGGCGCGAGGCAGCTTCGGCCTCGGCCCGGGCACGCAGCGTCTCCTCGCCCTCCTCGCTCGACACCACGACCGACCAGCGCCGCCCGGTCCAGCCCATCAGCTTGCGCTGGATCTCGGCGGCAAGGCCGCGGGCGGCCCCGGCGGCGGGACGGAACTCGAGCTTGCCGTCCTCGAATGCGATGAGGTGCACATCGCGTTCGAGCGCAGTCTTGAGACCGATGTCGCGATGCGTATCGGCGAGGGCGACGACCTCCTCGAATCGGGTGAGGCGCGGCGCCGATGCCGGCGCGGCCTCGGATCGCGGCGCCGCGGCCGGGCGCGGTGCGGGCGCCGCCGAGGCGAAGCCGCCTCCCCCCAGCGCCGCCGCGCGGGCCGGCGCGGGCAATGGCGCCACCGAGGGCCCCTGCCCGTCCGCCAACGCCCTCAGCGCTTCGTCGGGCGTCGGCAGCTCGGCGGCGTAGGCGAGGCGCACCAGCACCATGTCGGCGGCCTGCGCCGGCTTCGGTGCAGCCTGGACCTCGGCGACGCCCTTGAGCAGCATCTGCCACGCCCGGGCCAGCACGCGGTGCGACAGGCCGGCGGCGAACTCCTTGGCGCGCGTCCGCTCGACCTCGGTCACCGACGGGTCGGCCAGCGCCGCCGCCTCGCTCAGCTTCACGCGGGTGACGTAGTGGACGTAGTCGGCGAGGTCCGCCAGCACGGCCGCGGCATCGGCACCGTCGTCGAAGATGTCGCGGAAGGTCGACAGCGCGCCGGCGGCATCCCCCGACATCACCGCGGCAAAGAGATCGACGATGCGTCCGCGGTCGGACAGGCCGAGCATCTGGCGGAGCGCCGCCGCCTCGACCCGGCCCCCGCCATGCGCGATGGCCTGGTCGAGGATCGAGAGCGCGTCGCGCACCGAGCCCTCGGCGGCGCGGGCGACCAGCGCCAGCGCCTCCTCGTCGGCGGCGATCCCCTCCTTGGCGGCGATCGCGCCGAGATGGCCGACCAGCGTCGCGGCATCGACCCGGCGCAGGCTGAAGCGTTGGCAGCGCGACAGCACGGTGACCGGCACCTTGCGGATCTCGGTCGTCGCGAAGACGAACTTCACATGCGGCGGCGGCTCCTCCAGCGTCTTCAGAAACGCGTTGAAGGCCTTGTCCGACAACATGTGGACTTCGTCGATGATGTAGACCTTGTAGCGCGCCGAAGCCGGGGCGTAGCGCACGCCGTCGAGGATCTCGCGGACGTCGTCGATGCCGGTGCGCGAAGCGGCGTCCATCTCGAGCACGTCGATGTGCCGGCTCTCCATGATGGCCGCGCAGTGGAGGCCGGGCCGCGGCATCCGGATGGTCGGGCCGGCGACGGAGCCGTCCTCGAGCTCGTAGTTGAGGGCGCGGGCGAGGATGCGGGCGGTCGTGGTCTTGCCGACGCCACGGACGCCGGTCAGCATCCACGCCTGGGCGATGCGGCCGGACGAGAAGGCATTGGTGAGGGTCCTCACCATCGCCTCCTGGCCGATCAGCTCGTCGAAGCTCCAGGGGCGGTATTTCCGCGCCAGCACCCGGTAGGCGGCCGCGCCGGAATCCCGCGGAGCGGGGGTCTGGGGCTCGTCCATCGAGAGCGACACTCCGTCATGGCCGGGCCTGTCCCGGCCATCCACGACTTTTTACGCGCCGTGCTGGGAACTCGTGGATGCCCGGCCCAAGGCCGGGCATGACGGAGCTCGGATCGAGGCGCAATAGTATACGAGGTGGGAGGTCGGACGACGACCCGAGCGCGGGCTCGTTGGGGCTGCTTCCTTCCGGACCTGACCCGGTTGGCGAGTGGCTCGTCCACCGCCAACCTCCCGTGCTGTATATGGGGCGGATCGCCCGCCCGGCGCAACCCACCACCGGATGCCCCTTGATGCCCCTGTCCGACGGCTTCGTCCTCAACCCGCGCTTCGCCGCCAACACCGCGCCGGTCTGCGACCTTGCGCTCAGCCGCGTCCTCCTGACGGACGATTCGCGCTTCCCGTGGCTCCTGCTCGTGCCGCGCCGTGCGGACGTCATCGAGATCGGCGACCTCGCCGAATCCGACCGCGCCGTCCTGATCGAGGAGATCGCGCTGGCCTCGGCCGCGCTGCGGGCGACGGTGCCGTGCGACCGCATCAATGTCGGCGCCCTCGCCAACAACACGCCGCAGCTCCACGTCCACGTCGTCGCGCGGACCGAGGGCGACGCGGCATGGCCGGGGCCGGTCTGGGGCGTGCCGAACGCGGTGCCCTACGGACACGCGCGGGAGGAGCGCATCGCCATGTTCCGCCGCGCGCTGGGGAAGCGGGCATGACCCTCGGCCCGGAGCCCTTCGCCGCCATCGCCTACGGCGTCAACGGCCTCGACCGCGGCGGCGACCGCCGCAACGACCCGGCCTTCATCGCCGCCGAGGAAGCCGACGACAGCGGCCTGACCTACGTGATGTCGGCCGATCGCGCGGTGCTGCGCGCCGGCGACCCGCCGCTGGCCTTGTTCGCGCCGGCCGAGGCGGCGCTGCTCGACCCCGGCGCGGCGCGGCTCTATCTCGGCCGGCCGGCCGGCGGGCCGCCGCACTACGCGGCCGTCATCGCCGCAGAGGCGGCCGAGCGCCTCGCGGCCGACCCGGCCTTCACCGTGATCGATTTCCGCACGCTCGCGGCGCAGCAGCTCGTCTCCGACCGCGACCTCGGCGCGCTCGGTCTCGCCAAGAGCCTCGCCTCCTGGCACGCCCGCCACCGCTTCTGCAGCAATTGCGGCACGCTGACCGAGGTCGCGGGCGGCGGCTGGCGCCGGCAATGCCCGTCCTGCGGCACCGAGCACTTCCCGCGGGTCGACCCGGTGGTCATCATGCTGATCGCCGACGGCGATCGGGCCCTCCTCGGCCGCCAGCCGCGCTTCGCCAAGGGCAGCTACTCCTGCCTCGCCGGCTTCCTCGAGCCCGGCGAAACGGTGGAGAACGCCGTCCGCCGCGAGGTGATGGAGGAGGCCGGCATCGCGGTCGGGGCCGTGAGCTATGTCGGCGCCCAGCCCTGGCCGTTTCCCTCCTCGCTGATGCTGGGCTGCCGCGGCGAGGCGCTCTCCCGCGAGATCAACTTCGATCCGACCGAGCTGGAGGAGGCGCGCTGGTTCGACCGCGAAACCCTCCGCCTGATGCTCGCGCGCCAGCACCCCGACGGCCTGATGTGCCCGCCGCCGCTCGCGATCGCCCATCATTTGATCAGGCGCTTCGTCGACGAGGGCTGAGCCCGCAGGGGCCGGACCCGACGATCCGGCCACGCAGGCCGAGTTCGCCCGCCTTACGCCCGCGCGGCGCGCCAGACCTTCTCGGGCGTCGCCGGCATCGGCAGGTCGACGATGCCGAGCGCATCGGTCACCGCGTTCATCACCGCGGCGGGCGAGCCGATCGCGCCGGCCTCGCCGCAGCCCTTGAGGCCGAGCGGGTTCGAGGGCGACGGCGTGTCGGTGGTCGAGACCTGGATCGGCGGCATGTCACCCGCCCGCGGCATGCAGTAGTCGTTGAAGCTGCCGGTGACGAGCTGGCCGGTCGCCTTGTCGTAGACGCAGCCTTCGAGCAGGGCTTGCCCCACTCCTTGAACAATGCCGCCGTGGACCTGGCCCTCGACGATCATCGGGTTGATGAGGTTGCCGAAATCGTCCGCGGCGACGAAGTTCACCACCTCGACCCGGCCGGTGTCGGGGTCGATCTCGACCTCGGCGATGTGGGTGCCGGCGGGGAAGCTGAAATTGATCGGGTCGTAGAACGCGCTCTCCTTCAGCCCCGGCTCCATGCCGGCCGGAAGGTTGTGGGCGGTGTAGGCGGCGAGCGCGACATTGGCCCAGGCGAGCTTCTTGTCGGTGCCGGCGACGCGGAGCTCGCCGCCCTCGATCTCGATGTCGCCCTCGGCGGCCTCCAGCAGGTGGGCGGCGATCTTCCTGGCCTTGGCCTCGACCTTCTCCATCGCCTTGACGATCGCCGACATGCCGACCGCGCCCGAGCGCGAGCCGTAGGTGCCCATGCCGAACTGCACCTTGTCGGTGTCGCCGTGGACGATCTCGACGCTGTCGATCGGCACGCCGAGGCGGTGCGCGACGAGCTGGGCGAAGGTGGTCTCGTGGCCCTGGCCGTGGCTGTGCGAGCCGGTCAGGACCTCGATGGTGCCGACCGGGTTGACGCGGACCTCGGCGCTCTCCCACAGGCCGACGCCGGCGCCGAGCGAGCCCACCGCCTGCGACGGCGCGATGCCGCACGCCTCGATATAGCAGGATAGGCCGAGCCCGCGCTTCCTGCCGCGCTTCTCGGAGGCGGCCTTGCGGGCGGCGTAGCCGGCATAGTCGACCGCCTTCAGCGCCGCGTCGAGCGAGGTTTCGTAGTTGCCGCAGTCATAGTTCATGATGACCGGCGTCTGGTGCGGAAACGCGCGGATGAAGTTCTTGCGCCTGAGCTCCGCCGGCGAGATTTTGCGCTCGCGCGCCGCGGTCTCGACCAGGCGCTCGACGACGTAGGTCGCCTCGGGCCGCCCGGCGCCGCGATAGGCGTCGACCGGCGAGGTGTTGGTGTAGACCGCCCTCACCCGCGCATGGATCGTCGGCAGCGCGTATTGCCCGGAGAGCAGCGTCGCGTAGAGATAGGTCGGGACGGCGCTCGAGAAGAGCGACATGTAGCCGCCGAGATTGGCGATGGTGTCGACCCTGAGGCCGATCATGCGGTCGTCCCCGTCCAGCGCGAGCTCGGCATGGGTGACGTGGTCGCGGCCGTGGGCATCGGCGAGGAAGGACTCGCTCCGCTCCGCGGTCCATTTCACCGGGGCGCCGGTCTTCTTGGAGGCCCACAGGCAGACGATCTCTTCCGGGTAGATGTAGATCTTCGAACCGAAGCCGCCGCCGACGTCCGGCGCAATGACGCGGAGCTTGTTCTCCGGCGCGACGTTGTAGAACGCCGAGAGCACGAGGCGCGCGGCGTGCGGATTCTGGCTCGTCGTCCAGAGCGTGAAATGGTCCTGGCCGGGGTCGTACTGGGCGAGCGCGGCGCGCGGCTCGATGGCGTTCGGCACCAGCCGGTTGTTGACGAGCTCCAGCCTGGTGACGTGGGCGGCGCCGGCGAAGGCGGCGTCGGTCCTGGCCTTGTCGCCGAGCGTCCAGTCGAAGATCAGGTTGTGCGGCGCGTTGTCGTGGAGCTGCGGCGCGCCGTCCTTGATGGCGGACGCGGGATCGGTGACGGAGGGCAGCTCCTCCCACGCGACCGCGACCGCCTCGGCGGCGTCGCGCGCCTGCTCCCGCGTCGCCGCGACCACCACCGCCACGGGCTGGCCGGCATAGCGCACGGCATCGGTCGCGAGCGCCGGATAGGCGCCCATGTTCATCGGCGTGCCGTCGGTCGAATGGATCATCCAGCCGCAGATCAAATTGCCGATCTTGTCGGCAACGAGCTCGGGGCCGGTCAGCACCGCGATCACGCCGGGCTTCGCTGCGGCGGCCTTGGTGTCGATCGACTTGATCCTGGCGTGGGCGTGCGGCGAGCGGACGAAGGCCGCATGCGCCATCCCCGGCACCGTCATGTCGTCGGTGTAGTGGCCGCGCCCGGTGATGAACCGGCGATCTTCCTTGCGGAGAACGCGCTGACCGATGCCTTCGACGCCCATCGCTGACCTCCCGCGTTGGCCGACGCCACAGCGCCGCCGCCCGGCCCACCGGCCGGACACGGCACCTGCGACGCTCCATACGGGCGGCCCGCGCGGGCGATCCCTGTCTTCCTGCGCGACGCCTCGCCCTCAGGAGGCGGTCAGTATTGCCCCAATCCGGAATGTTTCCAATGGCGCAACCGGCACACGAGGTCACGGTCAGGCGAGGCGCCCCGCCTCCTCGGCGGCCGAGACGCTGACGCCGAGGTCGCGGACGAGGCCGTCGGCGAGGCCGTAGACCCAGCCGTGCACCGTCAGCGCCTGCCCCCGGCCCCAGGCGTCGCGGACGAAGAGGTCGGCGGCGACGTTCTTCACCTGGCGCATGACGTTGAGCTCGCACAGGCGATCGAGGCGCGCCTGCGGATCGGCGACGGCATCGAGCTCGGCGCGATGGGCCGCGGCGACCTCGCGGATCGGATGCAGCCAGTGGTCGACGAGGCCGCGGCGCTGGCCGTCTACCGCGGCGGCGATGCCGCCGCAGCCGTAGTGGCCGGTGACGATGACGTGCCGCACCTTCAGCACGTCGACGGCATATTGCAGCACCGAGAGGTAGTTCGGGTCCTGCGGCGGGGCGAGGTTCGCGATGTTGCGGTGGACGAACATCTCGCCGGGGTCGAGGCCCATGATCTCGGTCGCGGGCACCCGGCTGTCGGCGCAGCCGATCCACAGATATTCCGGCGCCTGCTGGCGCGCGAGGCGGCTGAAAAAATCCGGGTCGGCCGCGACTTTCCCCGCCGCCCAGGCGCGGTTCTTCCGCTTCAGATCGTCGAGCATAAGCTCCACCGTCGCAACGTCAGCCGTCATTGCGAGGAGCGAAGCGACGAAGCGATCCAGGGCAACAGGCGCCGACGCCGACGCCCCCTGGATTGCTTCGCTTCGCTCGCAATGACGGCGGTGCCTCAGATGTTCAGCACCCGCCCGTAGGCGTCGAGCACGCTCTCGTGCATCATTTCCGAGAGGGTCGGGTGAGGAAATACGGTCTCGATCAGCTCGGCCTCGGTGGTCTCGCAGTTCATCGCGACGACGAAGCCCTGGATCAGCTCGGTCACCTCGGCGCCGACCATGTGGGCGCCGATCAGTTCGCCGGTGTCGGCGTCGAAGATCGTCTTGACGAGGCCGTCCGGCTCGCCGAGCGCGATCGCCTTGCCGTTGCCGACGAAGGGGAAGCGCCCGACCTTGATCTTGCGGCCCGCCGCCTTGGCGGCCTTCTCGGTCAGGCCGACCGAGGCGACCTGCGGGTTGCAATAGGTGCAGCCGGGGATCTTGAGCTTGTCCATCGGGTGGGGGTGGAGGCCCTTGATCGCCTCGACGCAGATGACGCCCTCGTGCTCGGCCTTGTGGGCCAGCATCGGCGGCCCGGCGACGTCGCCGATGGCGTAGATGCCCTTGACGCTGGTGCGGCCGAACGGGTCGATCGCGACGAGGCCGCGCTCGGTCTTGACGCCGAGCGCCTCGAGCCCGAGCCCCTCGATGTTGCCGACCACGCCGACCGCGGAGATGACGCGGTCGAACTCCGTGGTCTCGGTCCTGCCCTTGCCGTCGTCGATGGTCGCGCCGACCGAGTTCGCCTTCTTCTCCAGCTTGGTCACCTTGGCGCCGGTCAGGATGCGGATGCCCTGCTTCTCGAAGCGCTTCCTGGCATGGGCCGCGATCTCCTCGTCCTCGACGGGGAGGATCTGCGGCAGCACCTCGACCACGGTCACCGCGGCGCCCATGGTGCGGTAGAAGCTCGCGAACTCGATGCCGATCGCCCCGGAGCCGACGACGAGGAGCGATTTCGGCATCGCGTCCGGCACCATCGCCTCGAAATAGGTCCAGACCAGCTTCTTGTCGGGCTCGAGCCCCGGCAGCACCCGCGGCCGCGCGCCGGTCGCGAGGATGATGTGGCTCGCGGTGTAGGTGCCCGGCCCGAGCGCGCCCTTCGGGCCCTCGACGTCGGACTTCGTAACGGCGACGCGCCCTGGCGCCTCGATCTTGGCGGTGCCCCAGATGATCGGGATCTTGTTCTTCTTCATCAGGAAAGCGACGCCGTTCGAGAGCTGCTGGGCGACGCCGCGCGAGCGCTTCACCACCGCACCGGGATCGAACGAGACCTTCTCGACGGTGAGCCCGTAGTCTTTGGCGTTCTCGATGTAGTGGAAGATCTCGGCCGAGCGCAGCAGCGCCTTGGTCGGGATGCAGCCCCAGTTGAGGCAGATGCCGCCGAGATAGGTCTTCTCGACGATCGCCGTCTTGAAGCCGAGCTGGGCCGCCCGGATCGCGGTGACGTAGCCCCCGGGGCCGGAACCGATGACGATGACGTCGAAATTGTTGTCAGCCATTCTGTTTCATCGCCTCAGGCATATTGCGCGACGCCATTTCCGAACGACCAATCTTCCTTGGAGACCTCGACGATATTGATGAACACATCCTCGGGCCGCACCCCGGGCCGCTCGGCCAGCAGCGCGGCGATCCGCGCATAGAGCGCCTTCTTCTGCTCGACGGTGCGCGTGTTGTTCGCGGTGATCTGGATGACGACCAGCCCGTCGCCGCGCGGAATCCCGAGATAGGCCGGGTCGAAATCGAAATTCGCCTCGTCGTGCTCGTTGATGATCACGAAGCGGTCGTGCTCCGGCACGGCGAACGTCTCGCGCATGGCGCGGTAGACGCCGTCGGCGATGGCCCGGCGGTCGGCGGCGGAGCGGCCGCGCCGGAGGTCGATGCGGACGAGCGGCACGGCTCACGCCAGCATGCTGAGCGGCTTCTCGATGAAGCCGCGGAACGCCATCAGAAGCTCGGCGCCGAGCGCGCCGTCGACGGCGCGGTGGTCGGCCGAGAGCGTCGCCGTCATCTGGGTCGCGACCGCGAGCTGGCCGGCGCGCACCACCGCCCGCTTCTCGGCGGTGCCGACGGCGAGGATGCTCGAATGCGGCGGGTTGATCACCGCTGAGAACTCCTTGACGCCGTACATGCCGAGATTGGAGACGGCGCTGGAGCCGCCTTCGTATTCGTTCGGCTTCAGCTTGCGGGCGCGGGCGCGGGCGGCGAGGTCCTTCATCTCGATCGAGATGGCCGACAGCGTCTTCCGTTCGGCGTTGCGGACGATCGGGGTGATGAGCCCGCCCGGCAGCGCCACCGCGACGCCGATGTCGGCCTGGTGGTGGCGGAGCATGGCGCCTTCGGTCCAGGTGACGTTGGCCTCGGGCACCTTCATCAGCGCCAGCGCCAGCGCCTTGATGATGAAGTCGTTGACCGAGACCCGCCAGACCGGCTTGCCGTCCTCGCCCTTGGGCGCGGCGGAGTTCACCTCCTCCCGCGCGGCCATCAGGAGGTCGAGGTCGATGTCGGCGGTGAGGTAGTAGTGCGGGATCGTCGCCTTGGCCTCGACGAGACGGCGGGCGATGGTCTTGCGCATGCCGTCATGCGGGACGAGGTCGTAGCTGCCCTCGGCATAGAGCGCGCGGATCCGGTCGTCGCCCATCGGCGCGACGGCGGGCTGCGCGGCAGGCGCCGCGCCCGGCGCCGCGGAGGGAGCGCGGCGGGCGCCGCCGCCGGCCTGGGCGCCCTCGATGTCGTGCTTGACGATGCGGCCGTGCGGACCGGAGCCCCGGAGCGCCGCGAGGTCGATGCCGGCTTCCTTGGCGAGCCGGCGCGCCAGCGGGGAGGCGAAGACGCGGCCGGCGCCGTTGGCACGGGGCGGCTGTGGCGCAGGCACAGCCGGCGATGGTGGAGATGGCGCCGCGGCCGGTTCCGCCGAAGGGGCGCTGGACTTCGACGCTTCAGCGGCCTTCGGCGCTTCGGCCTTCGGCGCAGGCGCAACCGCAGGCGGCGGCGCAGCCGCGTTCGGATCCTCGCCCTCGCCGATCAGCACGGCGATCGGCTGGTTGACCGGCACGTCCTCGGTGCCCTCGGCGACCAGGATCTTGCCCAGCGTGCCCTCGTCGACCGCCTCGACCTCCATCGTCGCCTTGTCGGTCTCGATCTCGGCGATGACGTCGCCGGACCTGACCGGGTCGCCCTCCTTCTTGAGCCACTTGGCGAGGTTGCCCTTCTCCATCGTCGGGGACAGGGCCGGCATCAGGATGTTGGTCGGCATCAGTTGGCCTCGAGCGGCCGGAGCTCGGCCGCGTGTTGTTCCCAGTGCCGTCCGTCGAACGGCACCATGTCGACGCGCGCAAACTCCCCGGCATCGAGGCAGCGCAGGTTCACGCTGTAGCCGTCCGGGTGCGAGCGCGGCACGTAGAACGACTTGATCCCGCACACCGCACAGAACAGGTGCCGCGCCGTGCCGGTGTTGAAGCGGTAGTCGGTCAGCTTGTCCGCGCCCGAGAGCAGGCGAAAGCGGTCCTGCGGCACGATCAGGTGCTGGAAGCCGGTCATGCGGCAGACCGAGCAGTTGCAGTCGGTCACCTCGACTGCGGCGGGCGCCAGCACCTCGAAGGCCACCGCCCCGCAATGGCACCCTCCGCGCCGCCAGCGCATGTCGGATGAGGCGGTCACCGAAAGGTCACTCCCAGTCCAATTTCTCAAGAGGAGTGCGATCTCCGCCTTTGATACGCTCTAGATCCTCCGCATGAAGATAGCCTACTGGGGAGTCGTTTACGACGTAATCCCGAGCTACCAACATTGCCTCATCTGCCGAGATTCCGACAACTAAATCGTCTTCTCCGCCCTCTGCTTCTTCCCACTTAACCTTCACATGAGCCCAAAGGGCGAGTCTGGCAAACGATGGATTATCAAGAGTGCCTCGCACCTCGAACCAACCGTCCGCAGGTACTATTGATTTCAATTTGGTGACCTGACGGCTCATCCCCTCAGCCCCGATAGGTCACCGCCTTCACCGCCTGGATCACGTCGGCGACGGAAGGCAGCGCCAGCTTTTCGAGATTGGCGGCATACGGCATCGGCACGTCCTTGCCGGTGACGCGGAGGACCGGCGCGTCGAGCCAGTCGAACGCCTCCTCCATCAGCACCGAGGCGATCTCGGAGCCGATGCCGGATTGCGGCCAGCCCTCCTCGACGGTGACGCAGCGGCCGGTCTTCTTGACCGACTCCACGATCGCGGCGCGGTCCATCGGGCGAATGGTGCGCAGGTCCAGCACCTCGGCCTCGATGCCTTCCTTCGCCAGCTCCTCGGCGGCGGCGAGGGCGTAGGTCATGCCGATCGCGAACGAGACGATGGTCGCGTCCCGGCCCGGCCGCGCCACCTTGGCCTTGCCGATCGGCAGGACGAAATCGTCGAGCTTCGGCACCGGGAACGAGTGGCCGTAGAGGATCTCGTTCTCGAGGAAGACCACCGGATTGGGGTCGCGGATCGCGGCCTTGAGGAGGCCCTTGGCGTCGGCCGCGGAATAGGGCGCGACCACCTTGAGGCCGGGCACGTGGCTGTACCAGGAGGCGTAGTCCTGGCTGTGCTGGGCGGCGACGCGGGCAGCGGCGCCGTTCGGGCCGCGGAATACGATCGAACAGCCCATCTGGCCGCCGGACATATAGAGCGTCTTCGCCGCCGAGTTGATGATGTGGTCGATCGCCTGCATGGCGAAGTTGAAGGTCATGAACTCGACGATCGGCTTGAGGCCGGCGAAGGCGGCGCCGACGCCGAGGCCGGCGAAGCCGTGCTCGGTGATCGGGGTGTCGACGACGCGCTTGGCGCCGAACTCGTCGAGCAGGCCCTGCGTCACCTTGTAGGCGCCCTGGTACTCGGCGACCTCCTCGCCCATCACGAAGACGTCGGGGTCGATCCGCATCTCCTCGGCCATGGCGTCGCGCAGCGCCTCGCGCACCGTCATGGTGACGAACTCGGTGCCCTCGGGCAGATCCGGCTCGGCCGGCGCGGCGGGGGTCGGCGGAGCGGCGACGGCCGAGGTCTTGACCGCAGGGGCGGCCGGCCCGTCGTTCGCCGCGGGCGGCGCCTCGGCCTTCGCCGGTGGCGCCGATTCGGCCGCCTTCTGAGCCGTCGCCGGCGCCGCGCTCGCCTTGCCGCCGGCCTTGATCGCGCCGGCGTCCTCGCCGTCGGCAAGGATCAGCGCGATCGGGGTGTTGACCGCGACATCCTCGGTGCCGTCGCCGACCAGGATCTTGCCGAGCGTGCCCTCGTCGACCGCCTCGACCTCCATGGTCGCCTTGTCGGTCTCGATCTCGGCGATGACGTCGCCGGAGCTGACCTTGTCGCCTTCCTTCTTCAGCCACTTGGCCAGCGTGCCCTTCTCCATCGTGGGCGACAGGGCGGGCATCAGCACTTCGATCGGCATCGTAATTCCGGGGCGAGAAGTGGCGGGGCGGTCGGGTGGCGGCCTTCAGCGCAGCACGTCGGTCCACAGCTCCGCGGGATCGGGCTCGGGGCTGTGGGTCGCGAATTCCGAAGCTTCGTTGATCAGGCCGCGGATCTCCTGGTCGAGCGCCTTCAGCTCGTCCTCGGTCGCGGCCTTGCTGTCGATCAGGCGATGGCGGACCTGCTCGATCGGGTCATGCTCGTCGCGCATCTTCTGCACTTCCTCGCGCGAGCGGTACTTCGCCGGGTCGGACATCGAGTGGCCGCGATAGCGGTAGGTCAGCATCTCGAGGATGCAGGGGCCCTCCCCGCTCCGCGCCCGGGCGACCGCCCGCTTGCCGGCGGCGGCCACCGCGCGGACGTCCATGCCGTCGACCTGCTCGCCCGGGATGCGGTAGGCGGCGCCGCGATTCCACAGGTCGGTCGTCGCCGAGGCGCGGGCGACCGAGGTGCCCATGCCGTACTGGTTGTTCTCGATGACGTAGACCACGGGCAGCTTCCACAGCTTCGCCATGTTGAAGCTCTCGTGGACCTGGCCCTGGTTGGTGGCGCCGTCGCCGAAATAAGTCAGGCAGACCTTGCCGTTGCCGCGATACTGGTCGGCGAAGGCGAGGCCCGAGCCGAGCGGCACCGGCGCGCCGACGATGCCGTGGCCGCCGTAGAAGTTCTTCTCGATGCTGAACATGTGCATCGAGCCGCCCTTGCCGTGGGAGTAGCCGCTGAAGCGCCCGGTCAGCTCGGCCATCACGCCCTTGGGCGCCATGCCGCAGGCCAGCATGTGGCCGTGGTCGCGATAGCCGGTGATGACCTGGTCGCCGTCCTCGAGCGCGGTCTGCATCCCGACGACGACCGCTTCCTGGCCGATATAGAGATGGCAGAAGCCGCCGATCAGGCCCATGCCGTAGAGCTGTCCGGCCTTTTCCTCGAACCGGCGGATCAGGAGCATCGCGCGAAGCGCCTTCAGCTCTTCGGCCTTGCCGAACGCGGCGCCGTTCGCCGCTCCGGACTTCGCCTCGCCGGCGAGATGCTTGGCGCGGGCGGGGGTCTTGGCGGGCGCCTTGTCGGTTTTCGCTTTGGCAGCGTGCGCGGCCATGCGGCCTCCTGATAGGGTTGGCGTCGGCGCCGGCAAGCTAGCGCACGCCTCGACAAAAAGCGACCGCCGGCGCCGGATGGGAGCGGTGCGCCGGAAGCGGCTCCAGGAACGGCTTATCGGCACCGGCGCGAGCGGGGTCAAGGGATGTTCGAAGGCTTCGACGAGACGACCGTCACCACGGGGGAAACCACGATCCGCGTGCGCCGCGGCGGCTCGGGTCCGCCGCTCCTCCTGCTCCACGGACACCCCGAGACCCAGGCGATGTGGCACCGCGTGGCGCCGCGCCTCGCGGAGGAGTTCACGGTGGTGCTGGCGGATCTGCGCGGCTACGGCGCGAGCGGGCGGCCGGCCTCGGCGCCGGACCACGAGCCCCATTCCAAGCGGGCGATGGCGCGCGACCAGATCGCGGTGATGCAGCATTTCGGCTTCGACCGCTTCGCCGTCGCCGGCCACGACCGCGGCGGCCGGGTCGGCTATCGCCTCGCGCTCGACCATCCGGCGGCGGTGACCAAGCTCGCGGTGCTCGACATCGTGCCGACCTGGGAGATGTATCGCCGCGCCGACATGAAGTTCGGCCTCGGCTACTGGCACTGGTTCTTCCTGGCGCAGCCCGAGCCGTTCCCCGAGCGGGTGATCGGGGCCGATCCCGACGCCTTCTATTTCCCGCGCGGGCGCGAGCTGTTCGCCCCGGAAGCGCTGGCGGAATATCTCGGCTTCCTGCGCCAGCCCGCGACGATCCACGCCCTCTGCGAGGACTACCGCGCCGGCGCGACCTACGATTTCGCCGCCGACGAGGCCGACCACCGGGCCGGCCACAAGATCGCCTGCCCGCTGCTCGCGCTGTGGGGCGGCAAGGGCGCGGTCGGGAGCTGGTACGACGTCGTGGCGGTGTGGCGCGACTGGGCAAACGACGTCCGCGGCCAGCCGATCGACTCGGGCCACTTCCTCGCCGAGGAGCGCCCCGAGGAGACCTACCGCGCGCTGCGGGCGTTTTTCATCGGGTGACGGCCCCTCACCCGGTCCGGCTGCGCCGGACTCGACCTCTCCCCGCCGGGGAGAGGTGAGAAGGGCGCCGGCACCTGCCTTCACCCCTCCGAGAGCGAGAGGGCGGATCGCCCGGGCGTCAGCGCGGGCGATCCGGGTGAGAGGTTACGGCACCCGTGATTTGCTTACGCCGCGCGGCGGCCGCGCTGCTGGCCGAGGCCCATCTTCTTGGCGAGGCGCGAGCGGGCCTCGGCATAGTCGGGCGCGACCATCGGGTAGTCGGGCGGCAGCCCCCACTTCTCGCGATATTCCTCCGGGCTCATGTCGTAGCGGGTGCGGAGGTGCCGCTTCAGCGACTTGAACTTCTTGCCGTCCTCGAGGCACACGATGTGGTCGGGCATGATCGACTTGCGGATCGGAACGGCGGGCTTCGGCGCCTCGCGCGCGGCATCGCCCCGACCCGACGCCACCTGCATCAGCGCCGCGTGCACCTGCCCGAGCAGCGCGCCAATGTCGGATTGGGCGACGCTGTTGTTGCTGACATAGGCGGCGACGATCTCGGCAGCCAGCTCGACGTGGCTCGGCGCGGCAACGTTCTCCGACATGATGGTTCGGGTCCTACTCTCTCGCAGACGAACGACTTGACCGGGCGCGACGCCGGCGGCTTCGGCATGCCCGGTCGGTGGGTGCCACTCCCGTCGCGAAAACGCGCGATCTGCTTGGGAGCGACCTGATTACCAATAGACTTGCCACGGGCGCCGATCAAGAACGAAGCCGCCGCGATCGAACGCGCATGGCAGACGCTGTGAATAGCGGCAAGATCAGCCTGGAAAGCGAAAATCAGCCGCCTGCGACGACTTGGCGCGGCCCCCCGGCCGTCTTGCCCGAACCAAGTCGCCGCGCACGGTCACATCGCGGCAACGGCGAAACAGCACCCATCGACGCGGCAACGTTGCACCGACTCACGCGGAAGCACTTTCCCGCGACTTTGCGTCAGCACCGCGGCGACGGCGGCGCTAGCCGTCGCCGAGCCGCGCCATGGTGAACGGATCGGCCGCGCCGCCATAGAAGCGATCGAGCGCCGCCTGCATGAAGGTGCGATCCTCAGGCAGGGTCGCGGCGGCGCGGAACAGCGTCAGGCAGGAGCGGAACTTGAGGTCGTCGGGCGTGCCCAGGATGTCCGTTGCCGAACGGCCGGCATGGCGGAGCATCAGGCCGACGTCGTGGCGGAGCCGCGGTCCGAGCACCGGGTCGGCGAGATAGCGCCGCGCGCGGTCGAGGTCGCGGATGGCGTAGCGTTGCGCGGCCGGGCTGCGGCCGAGGCCGGCGAGCTGGGGGAAGACGAACCACATCCAGTGGCTGGCCTTGCGCCCCGCTTCCAGCTCCGCCGTCACCGCCCGGCGCGCGCCGTCCTGCGCCTCGATGAAGCGGACGAGGTCGGGGTCGGTCATCCTGTGCGATCCTCGCCATTGGAGCGTTCGTTCGGCCCGTCATCCCGGACGCCCGCCGCGCGATCCGGGATCCGGTCCCAGGCAGCGCGCACGTCCCCGGATCCCGGCTCTCCGCTTCGCTTCGGGCCGGGATGACAGCTCGAGAGGCGGAAAACCGGACGCGTGATCACGGCACCAGCACCGCCGCTCCCTCGAAGCGGCCGTGGCGCAGGTCGTCGAGGGCGGCGTTGGCCTCGGCGAGCGGATAGGGCCGCGTCGTCGTGACGATCCCGGCCTTCGGCGCCACGGCGAGAAAGTCGACGCCGTCCCGGCGCGTCAGGTTGGCGACCGACACCAGCTCGCGCTCCTCCCACAGGAGGTCGTAGGAGAAGCGCGGGATGTCGCTCATGTGGATGCCGGCGCAGACGACGCGGCCGCCCTTGCGGACCGCTTTCAGGGCCGCCGGCACCAGCGCTCCGACCGGCGCGAAGAGGATGGCGGCGTCGAGGAGATGAGGCGGTGGCGCCTCCGAGCTTCCCGCCCACACGGCCCCGAGGCCACGGGCGAAAGCCTGCCCGGCGGCGTCGGCGGGCTTCGTGAAGGCATAGACCTTGCGGCCCTGCCAGCGCGCCACCTGCGCGACGATGTGGGCGGCGGCGCCAAACCCGTAGAGGCCGAGATGCTCGGCCTCCCCCGCCCGCACCAGCGCGCGCCAGCCGATCAGCCCCGCGCAGAGGAGCGGCGCCAGCGCCACGTCGCTGCCGTCCTCGCCCAGCGGAAAGGCGAAGCGCGCGTCGGCGACGGCGAGGCCGGCATAGCCGCCGTCGCGGGTGTAGCCGGTGAAGAGCGGGCGGTCGCAGAGATTCTCGCGGCCGCCCAGGCAATAGCGGCAGACCCCGCAGGTATGGCCGAGCCAGGGGATGCCGACCCGCTCGCCGACCCGGAAGCCGGCGACCCCATCCCCGATCCGGTCGACCCGGCCGACGATCTCGTGGCCCGGCACCAGCGGCAGCTTCGGCTCGGCGAGCTCGCCGTCGACGACGTGGAGGTCGGTGCGGCAGACGCCGCAGGCCGCGACGCGGACCCGGATTTCGCCCGGACTCGGCTCTGGGTCGGGAAGCTCGCGGGGGACCAGCGCCTCGCCGGGCCGGTCGAGCACCATCGCGTGCATGTCGGCCTCCTTCTTTGGAGCATGATCCCGAAAAGTGTGCAGCGGTTTTCGGAAAAGATCATGCTCAAACAAGGACCCGGAGCAGGATGGCGACTCGAAGAAGGCATCCTGCTCTGGAGACGAGTGTCGGCCGTCCCGGCCGTTTGCTCCAGCCGCGGCAGGAACCCCGGCGCCCGTCCATGCCTTATTGGCGCAACGGAACGAGCCGAGGCTGCCCTCCCATGGTCGAGATGCCATTGTCGAAGATCGAGTACATCGTCGCCAAGGCCCGCGAGTTCGACGCCGAGGTTGCGCCGTCGGGACTGGACGACGGCAACAACCCCGCGGACGACGACGAGCGCGAGGTGATCGAGGGAACCCCCGACAACCCGACCGAAAGCGAGCTGCGGGCGGTGCTCTTCGGCCTGAACGCAGATGAGCGCGCGGAGCTTCTGGCGCTGGTCATGATCGGCCGCGGCGACTATGGCGGCGGCGACTGGGAGCATGCGCTGGCCGAGGCGCACGAAAGCCTCGACGACCACGCGCTGGTCGACCTCGCCGCGACGCCGATGCTCGGCGACCTGATCGAGGACGGGCTGGCCGAAGTCGGCGACGCCGAGGAGGAGTAGCGCGGGCCGTCGTCGCGACGACACAATCCAGGGGCGGCCAGCGCCGCGCCGTGGCTCTGGATCGCCTCGCTCGCGATGACGGCATCGTCAGCCGCCGTGGGGGGCATCGGCTCGCCGATGCCCCCGTCGTGGGCAAGCAAAAGCTTGCCTACCCTACAGGACTCGCTGTCACCGGCTTCGCCGCGCGGTCACCTCGGCCCAGTCGAAGATGGCGGCGACCGGGGCGCCGGGCTTGCGCACCGTCACCTCGGCTGCGGCGGCACGCGGGAAGCGGCCCAGGATGCGCTCCGCGATCCGGACCGCGAGCACCTCGATCAGCGCCTCGGTGCGCTCCAGAAAGGCCGCGGTCGCGACCTCGACCACGGCGCCGTAGTCGATCGTCTCCTCGACCCGGCCGGAGCGTGCGGCGTCGGCGAAATCGGTCTCGATCACGAGGTCGAGCACGAAGCGCTGGCCGATCGCGCGCTCGCCCTCCAGCGCGCCGTGATGGGCGTAGAGCGCGAGGCCGCGGATGGCGATGCGGTCGCTCATGCCGCGGCCCGGATGGCGTCGAGCACGGTCAGGGCGTCGCGATGGGCGGCGACGTCGTGGGCGCGGACGATGTCGGCGCCGGCGGCGACGCCCATCAGGTGGGCGCCGAGCGTGCCGCCGAGCCGGCGCATCGGGTCGGGCTGGTCGGTCAGGCGGCCGATGAACTTCTTGCGCGACGCGCCGAGCAGCACCGGAAAGCCCATGGCGCGAATGTCGCCGATCCGGCCGATCAGCATCAGGTCCTGCTCCGTCGTCTTGCCGAAGCCGATCCCGGGATCCAGCACGATCGCCTCCTCGCGAACTCCCGCCCCGAGCGCGACGTCGAGCGAGCGGGCGAGAAAGTCCTTCACCTCGGCCAGCATGTCGACCGCGGTGTCGAACTTCAGCCTGTTGTGCATGAGGACGACGCCGGCGCCGCTATCGGCGGCGATCCGGGCGATGTCGGGATCGCGCTGGAAGCCCCAGACGTCGTTGACGATCCGCGCGCCGGCTTCGACGGCAGCGGCGGCGACACCCGCCTTGTAGGTGTCGATCGACACCGGGACGGCAAGCCGCCCGGCGAGCGCCTGGACGATCGGCAGCACCCGCGCCAGCTCCTCCTCGGCGTCGACCTGGGCCGAGCCTGGCCGGGTCGATTCGCCGCCGACGTCGAGGATGTCGGCGCCCTCCGCGGCCAGCGTCTCGCCGTGGGCCAGCGCCGCCTCCGGCGCGAGGAAGCGGCCGCCATCGGAGAAGGAATCCGGCGTGACGTTGAGGATGCCCATCAGGAGAGTGCGCCCCCCGATCGGCAGCGTCCCGCCGCGGATCGCCCACTGCGCGCGCATCGTCACCGCCTGCTCCGCCCCTCATGCCCGGACTTGGTCCGGGCATCTACGAGTTCGCGACACCGCGGCTGAAGGAAGTCGTGGATGGCCGGGACAAGCCCGGCCATGACGAGGGGTGGCCGGAAGACCATGACCTCAAGCCTCGGCCAGCGCGCCGAGGATGCGGGCCCACGAGCGCGCGCCCTTCTGGAAGGCGCGCAGCTCGTATTTCTCGTTGGGCGAATGGATGCGGTCGTCGTCGAGCGCGAAGCCGACCATCAGCGCGTCCATGCCGAGGTCGCGCTTGAACGAGCCGACGATCGGGATCGACGCGCCGCAGCCCATCAGGATCGCCTGCCGGCCCCACTCGGCGGAGAGCGCCTTCGACGCCGCCGCGATGTAAGGGCTTTCGAGCGGAAGCTGCAGCCCCGGGCTCGCGCCGTGCGAGACGAAATCGACGCGGGCGCCGGCCGGCAGCTTCTCCGTCACGAACGCGCGGAACGCGTCGCGCAGCTTGAGCGGATCCTGCCCGGGCACGAGGCGGAACGACACCTTGGCGGAAGCCTGGGCCGGGACGATGGTCTTCGAGCCCTCGCCGAGATAGCCGCCCTTGATGCCGTTCACGTCGCAGGTCGGCCGCGCCCAGAGCAGCTCCAGGACGTCGCGGCCCTTTTCGCCGGAGACCGCGGCCAGCCCGGCCTCGCCGAGGAACGCCTTCTCGTCGAAGCCGAGCCCGCGCCATTGCGCCTTCACCGCCTCCGGCACCGCGGCGACGCCGTCGTAGAAGCCCGGCACCGTGACGCGACCCTCGGCATCGTGGAGGCCGGCGACCAGGGCGGCGAGCACGTGGATCGGGTTCAGCGCCGGGCCGCCATACATGCCGGAGTGAAGGTCGCGGCTCGCGGTCGTCACCGTCACCTCCTCGAGCAGGAGGCCGCGGAGGCTCGTCGTGATGGCGGGCGTCTCGGCGTTCCATTGCGTGGTGTCGCAGACCAGGGCCAGCTCGGCCTGGCCGAGCTCCTCGCGGTGGGCGGCGAGATAGGGCGCGAGCGAGGGGCTGCCGGTCTCCTCCTCGCCCTCGAGCAGCACCGTGACGGTCACCGGAAGCTCGCCCGCGACGGCGCGCCACGCCCGGGCCGCCTCCAGGAAGGTCATGAGCTGGCCCTTGTCGTCGGAGGTGCCGCGGCCCTGGAGCTGCGGACCGCGCGGCCCCTCGGCGACCCGCGGCGCGAACGGCGGGTTGGTCCAGAGCGCCAGCGGGTCCGGCGGCTGGACGTCGTAATGGCCATAGAACAGAACGTGGCGGCGGGCGCCGGCGACCGCGCGGCGGCCGACCACCATCGGCTGGCCGGGTGTCTCGTCGATCCGGGCGGTAAAGCCGATGTCGCGAAGCTGGGCGGCCGACCATTCGGCGGCGCGGCGGCACTCCGCGGCATAGGCTTTGTCGGTCGAGACCGAGGGGATGGCGAGGAAGCCGAGCAGCCGCGCCAGCGCCTGGTCGAAGTCGCGGTCGAGGCGACCCAGCACGGCATCGATTGCGGCGGCCATCGGCATCTCTCCCGTGGGGGCACAGCGGCGCGGGCAGCGCCTTTTCTGTCGGCAGCCAGGCTCTCACCGTCATTGCGAGGAGCGCAGCGACGAAGCAATCCAGGGGCCGCTGGCGCGTCGCCCGGCCCCCTGGATTGCTTCGCTTCGCTCGCAATGACGGCGAAGCCCGACCAAATCCGCGGCGGGTTCTAGCATATCCCGCCGCCTTGTGTTCGCATCCACGGGCCGGCACACTCGCCAGCCTCGCCAAAAGGGGAAGGACAGCCTATGCAGGACCTCGTCGACAAGGTCGCGGCCGCCGCCAATCTGGATGCCGCGACCGCGCACAAGGCCGTGCGGGTCGTGCTGGCCTTCATCGCCCGGGAAGCCCCGGAGGACAAGGTGAAGGCGCTGTTCGACGCCATGCCGGGCGCCCGCGAGATGGTCGAGAACGAGGGCCAGGGCGGCTTTCCCGACGCCGCCGGCTTCGGCGGCATGGGCGCGATGGCGACCTTCAACGAGCTGTCCGGCCTCGGCCTGTCGTTCGCGCAGATCAAGGTGCTGGCGCAGGAGCTCCTGGCCTATGGCCGCGCCAAGGCCGGCGAGGACGTGATGGGCGAGATCGTCGGCGCCATTCCCGGCCTCGACCAGTTGCTGTGAGGGAGCCGGCGGCGCGGCCGGCGCGTTGAGGCGGCGAAGGACCAGCGAGGATGAGCGAGATGCGCGCGATCTGGATGGCGGCCGCCCTCGCGGCGCTTGTCGCGACGGGCGCGGCGACCAGGGCCGCCGCCGAACCGCCGCCGCCACCGCAGGCGCCGACCTGCGTCGGGCTGTCCGGCAGCCCGGAGGCCGCCCACGTGTGGTGGGGCCAGTTCTCCGGCGGCCAGATGGAGCCCCTGGCCGACGGCGCGGTCGCGCCGG
>DASZVN010000012.1:0-35422 GCA_035547055.1 Hyphomicrobiales bacterium | reverse complement strand
TCTCCTGCTCTTCATCTACGCGCTGACGCGGCGCGATCCGGTCTTCATCGTCGGCCAGGGCGCCGGGCTTTTCATCTACCTGCGGAACCTCTGGTTCATCCACCGCGAGCGCCGCGCCAGCATGACGGTCACGGAAGGCGGGAAAGGGCTCGGATAGCCTTGCCCGGTGCCGCCAAGCGTCCGGCCACGCTGGCGGAACGCGGGTTGGATTTCCGCGACGCGGCGCGGATGTTCGCCGGACGAACAATCGACTGGATCGACGATCGTCAGGACTATGGCGAGAGGGGTTACGTGAGCGCCGGATTTGTGGACGGCCGCATGATGATCGTCGTTTGGACGCCCCGCGGCGAAGGGCGGCGCGTCATTTCGATGAGCAAGGCCAATGGGCGAGAGCAGAAGAGGCTGGCACAGCGATTTGCAGAAGAGTGATGCGCATCGCATCACTGCCGCCGAGTACGAAGAGATTCCCGAGCTTCCCGAAGCCTTCTATCGCGACGGCGTGCTGATGGAGGGTGGACGGCCGGCCCGGCCGCGGGGGCGCCCAAGGCTGGATCGGCCGCGGGAACTCGTCTCGTTGCGGCTCGACCCCGACGTCCTCGATCATTTTCGTGCCGGCGGGCCGGGCTGGCGCGGCCGCATCAACGAGGCCTTGAAGAACGTCGTCGGAAAGGGCGGTCGCTCCGCCTGATTCAAGCCGCAGCGTAAGCTCCGAGCGCGCCGGCGAGGTCGGCGATGAGGTCGTCGACGTCCTCCAGGCCGATGTGCAGCCGGAGCATCGGGCCGTCGGCCTGCCAGGTGGTGGCGGTGCGGATGGGGCGCGGGTCGGTGGCGATGCAGAGGCTCTCGAAGCCGCCCCAGGAATAGCCCATCGCGAACAGGCGAAGCGCGTCGAGAAAGGCGCGGATGGCGGCGTCGGAGCGCGGCTTCAGCTCGACGGCGAAGAGTCCGCAGGCGCCGGTAAAGTCGCGCCGCCACAGATCGTGGCCGGGCGCGCCGGGCAGGGCCGGGTGGAGCACGCGCGCGACGTCGGGGTGCTCCGACAGGAACCGCGCCACCCTCAGGCCCGACTCCTGGTGCCGTTCCAGCCGGACGCCGAGGGTGCGGAAGCCGCGCAGGGCGAGATACACGTCGTCGGGGCCGACGTGCTGGCCGATCAGGCCGTGCGTCTCGATCAGCCTCGGCCACCATTCGGCGTTGGCCGAGATCGTGCCGATCATCACGTCGGAATGGCCGGAGAGGAACTTGGTGCCGGCCTGGATCGAGAGATCGACGCCGTGGTCGTGGGCGCGGAAATAGAGCGGCGTCGCCCAGGTGTTGTCCATCAGGACGCAGGCGCCGCGGGCGTGGGCGACAGCGGCGATGGCCGGGATGTCCTGCACCTCGAAGGTGAGCGAGCCCGGGCTCTCGGTGAAGACGGCGCGGGTGTTGTCCCGCATCAGCGCGGCGATGCCGTCGCCGATCGTCGGGTCGTAATAGGTCGTTTCGACGCCGAGGCGCTTCAGCACGCCGCTGCAGAAGGCCCGGGTCGGGCCATAGACCGAGTCCGCGACCAGGAGGTGGTCGCCGGCGCCGACGACCGAAAGCAGCGCGGTGGTGATCGCCGCGAGCCCCGAGGGCGCCAGCACCGCGCCGGCGCCGCCCTCGATCTCGGCGACGGCGTCGGTCAGGCCTTCGCTGGTCGGCGTGCCGCGGCGGCCGTACTGGTAGCGGCCGCGATGGGCGAAGAAGTCGTCCGCGGTCGGATAGACCACGGTCGAGGCATGGTACACGGGCGGATTGACGAAGCCGTGATAGTCGGCGGGGTCGCGGCCGGCGCTGACCAAGCGGGTGTTGGCGCCGCGCCGGGCGCTCTCCTCGGGCGAATGGGCCATCGTGTCCCCCGTCGAACTCGCCGGCGTTTCTCGCCGTGCCGGCGCGCCGCGTCAACACTTGACCCTCTCGCGCCCTTGCCCTGGAATGCCGGGCCTCCACTCCATCGAAAGGCGCCGAAGATGACCATCGTCCGCGCGGTCGCGCTCGCCACCGTCTTCGCGCTGGCCTCGTTCTCCACCGCCCATGCCGCCTCGACGCTCGACACCGTCAAGGCGAAGGGCTTCCTCCAGTGCGGGGTCAACACCGGCCTGCCGGGCTTCGGCAACCCGAACGCCAAGGGCGAGTGGACCGGCTTCGACGTCGACTATTGCCGGGCCGTCGCCGCCGCGATCTTCGGGGACCCCGCCAAGGTGAAGTTCACCCCGCTCGACGCCTCGCAGCGCTTCACCGCGTTGCAATCCGGCGAGGTCGACGTCCTCATCCGCAACACCACCTGGACGATGTCGCGCGACACCACGCTCGGCCTGAAGTTCGCCGGCGTGAACTATTACGACGGCCAGGGCTTCATGGTCAGGAAATCGGCCGGGGTGAAGTCGGTCAAGGAGCTGTCCGGCGCCTCGATCTGCGTGCAGAACGGCACCGACACCCAGCTCAACATGGCCGACTATTTCCGCTCCCACCACATCGACTACAAGCCGGTGTCGTTCGAGAAGCTGACCGAGGCGATCGCCGCCTATGACGGCGGCCGATGCGACGCCTGGACCACCGACGCCTCCGGCCTCGCCGCGACGCGCCTCCAGCTCGCCAAGCCGGACGACCACGTCATCCTGCCCGAGGTCATCTCGAAGGAGCCGCTCGGCCCGGTGGTGCGCCAGGGCGACGACCAGTGGTTCAACATCGTCAAGTGGACGCACTATGCCCTGCTCGACGCCGAGGAGCTCGGCGTCACCAAGGCGAACGTCGACGAGATGAAGTCCTCGACCAATCCGTCGATCCGCCGCCTGCTCGGGGTCGAGGGCAATTTCGGCAAGGCGCTCGGCCTCCGCCAGGACTGGGCCTACGGTGTCATCAAGGCGATGGGGAACTACGGCGAGATCTTCGAGAAGAACCTCGGCATGTCGTCGCCGCTCAAGATCAAGCGCGGCCTCAACGCGCTCTGGACCCAGGGCGGCCTCCAATACGGCATGCCGATCCTCTAGCCCATGTTCAGAGGGGGCTGGATCGCGTGTCCTCGCCAGCGTCGTAACCCCTCGCCCAGATCGCCTGCTGCGCAGGCGAAACCGGGTGAGGGGCCAGGGCGGTCAAGATGGAGCGCGATGACATATTCGGATAAGGCGCTGGTCTAGCGGGGCACGCCGAGGAACTCGACCCGGCCACCGTCCAGGCAAAAGACGCCGTCTTGCGGCACCGGCAGGGCCAGCATCTCGGGCACGGACATTCCCAGATAGAGGCCGCGCACGATGCGGCCGAGGAGGCCGTGGGAAATTGCGACGGCGGGCGTGTCGACGTCCCGCAGCCAGGCGGAGACACGGGCGCAGACGGCGTCGAACCGCTCTCCGCCCGGCGCCCGGAAATACCAGTCGAACGCCGTCGCTCCGGCGAGAGCGCCCGGATATTCCGCCTCGATCTCGTAGCGGGACATCCCGTCCCAGGCGCCAAGCGTCACTTCGGCGATCCTGGGCTCGGCGATGCGCGCGACCTGGATCTCGTGCGCCACGATGTCCGCCGTCTGCCGGGCGCGCCCGAGCGGGCTGACGTAGCAGGTGATCGGCCGAGCCGCCCCTATTCTCGCCGCGAGGAGGCGGCCGATTGCGGCGGCCTGGTCGCGGCCCCGCCGGGTCAGCGGGGAGTCCTGCGCTCCTTGAAATCGTCCGGCCGCGTTCCATTCCGTTTCGCCGTGGCGAACGAGATAGAGCACGGACGCGTCAGCGCGGGTTGCGGATGAAGATCGCGCCGTCCTGCTCCACCGGCTGGTAGGTCTTCAGCGGCTCCTCGCAGGGCTCCTCGGTGGCGCGGCCGTCGCGGATGCAGAACCGGCCGGCGTGGAGCGGGCACTCGATCTCGTCGCCGTCGACGAAGCCCTCGGCCAGCGAGGCATAGGCGTGGGTGCAGATGCCGTCGGTCACGTAGACCGTGCCGTCCTCGAGGCGGAACACCGCCAGCGGCGCAAGGCCGGGCACCTCGATCTCGCGGGCCGACCCCGGCGCCACCTCGTCGGAGCCGCACAGGCGGATCAGCGCCACATCGTCCTGCTCAGCCATCGGCGTCGTCTCTCCCGAACCGGCTACATCTCGACGACAAGGTAGTTGTCTTCCACCGTCACTGGAAAGCTCTCCGCGACATAGGGGCCCTTGGCCAGCTCGGCGCCGGGCTCGACCTCGACCTTGTAGGCCTTCACGAAGGTGCCCTTGGGATCGCAATAGGACTGGCCCGTCGCGATCTCGAACTCCCAGCCGTGCCACGGGCATTTCAGGAACTCGCCCTGCCGCGTCACCTTGTAGTGGCCGGGCTCGTCGGACGAGACCAGGCCGATGATGCGGCCCTTGCACAGCGAGGCGCCCTCGTGCGGGCAGCGGTTGAGCAGGGCGTAGAACGAGCCGTTGACGTTGAACACGCCGATCTCGCGGCCGCGCACGGTGACGAGCTTGCTCGTGCCCGGCGCCACCTCGTCGACCTTGGCTACGACGTAGCGATTGCCCATCCGCACTCACTCCCGCTCGACCCGGCTGGCGCGGGACTTACCGGCGGGCGCGAGGCAGCGCAAGAGCGCGAAGGCGCGCAGCCCGCCTGGCGGCATCGACGCGTCGGCGATAAACTCGTCTTATGACTACGATCACTCTCCGACAGATTCGCTATTTCCAGGCGCTCGCCCGCCATCGCCATTTCGGCAAGGCCGCGTCGGCCAGCGCCGTCACCCAGCCGGCGCTCTCGATGCAGATCCGCGACCTCGAGGCGTTCTTCGGCTCGCCCCTGGTCGAGCGGCTGCATGACGGCATCCGCCTGACCGCCCTCGGCGCCGAGGTGGCGCGGCGCGGCGACGACATCCTGGTCGCGGTCGCCGACCTCGAAAGCTGCGCCCGCCAGGAGCCGTTCGCGGCGCCGTTCCGGCTCGGCATCATCCCCTCGATCGCGCCTTATCTCCTGCCCCGCCTCCTGCCGGCGCTCGGCGCGGTGCATCCCGGCCTCGAGCTCGTGCTGCGCGAGACCGTCACCGCGGCCCTGGTCGACGAGCTCGCCTCCGGCGGGCTCGAAGCGGTGATCGCGAGCACGCCGCTCGACCATCCCGAGTTCGACGAGATCGCGGTGTTCGACGACCCGTTTCTCCTGGCCGTCCCGGTCGGCCACGCCCTTGCACGGCACCAGAGGGCGACCGAGGCGATGCTGGAGAGCGCCGACCTGCTGCTGCTCGAGGACGGCCACTGCTTCCGCGACCAGGCGCTCGCGGTGTGCCGCCGCATTCCGGTCGGGCGGCTCCGGAGCTTCGGCGCCACCAGCCTGTCGACGTTGCACCAGCTCGTCGCCAACGGGCAGGGCATCACGCTGCTGCCGCGCCTGTTCGTCGAGGCGGAGCTGCGCGGGGACCCGCGCGTCGCGCTCCTGCCGTTCGCCCCGCCGGCGCCGTTCCGCACCATCGGCATCGCGTGGCGGCGGGCCTCCTCGGTCGGCCGCGAGGTCGAGGCGCTGGCGGCCGCGATGCGCGCCGATGCTGCCGCCTTGCCGCTCAAGGAGGCCGCCGATATAAGCCGAGACCCTCCCGTGACCCGTCAGGAAGAGACATGGCCCTCGAACGGACCCTCTCGATCATCAAGCCGGATGCCACCGCCCGCAACATCACCGGCAAGATCGTCGACCGCATCGAAACCGCCGGGCTCCGGGTGATCGCGCAGAAGCGGCTCCGTCTCAGCCGCGAGCGGGCCGAAGGCTTCTACGCCGTGCACCGCGAGCGGCCGTTCTTCGGCGATCTCGTGCGCTTCATGATCTCGGGACCGGTCGTGGTGCAGGTGCTCGAGGGCGACAACGCGGTCGCGAAATATCGCGAGGTGATGGGCGCGACCGACCCGAAGAAGGCGGCGCCGGGCACCATCCGCAAGGACTTCGCCGAGTCGATCGAGGCCAACTCGGTCCACGGCTCCGACGCCGCGGACACCGCGCGCGAGGAGATCGCCTTCTTCTTCACCGACGCCGAGATCGTCGGGTAGCGCATTTCGAGCTGAAGCCGGTCGGCATCGGGGGGCAACGACATGGAAGCCAAGGAGCAGGACGTCCTCAGCGGCGGCTGCCTGTGCGGCCAGATCCGGTATGAGATCCGGCGTCCCTTTCTGTTCGTGAGCCAGTGCTGCTGCAAGGACTGCCAGAAAGCCACCGGGACCGGGCACACCACGATCGTCGGCCTCCCGGGCAGCCGCTTGACGCTGCACGGGGAGCCCAGGACCTACACCAGCATCGGCGACACCGGCGGCCGGGTGACGCGCCATTTCTGCGGCACTTGCGGGGGCCGGCTCTACACCACGGGCGACCATCCGGGCGACATCGTCATCATCCAGGCGGGATCGCTCGACGATCCCGAGCAGATCACGCCCGAAAGCGTCATCTACGCGAAGCAGCGGATCAGTTGGGACAAGACCGACGAGGCCTTGCCGCACATCGCGGGGCTTCCCGACCGGCGGCTGTAGGCGGCGCGTAGCGGGCCGGGTGAGGCCCCGGCAACGCCGATGCCCCCTACGGGAAGATCGCCGCGAAGCTCCCGAGCAGGCCGGGCCAGCCGCCCGGCGAGTCGAACGCCGCCCGCGCGGCATCGGCCTCGGCGCCGAAGCGCTCGATGTTGCGGTGCTCCAGCTCGACCCGGGTGCCGTCCTCGCCGTCGGGAATGAAGCGGATCTCGACCTCGGTCACGAGGTCGGGATCGAACTGCCAGCGTCCGTTGATCTGCCACGCGAGGACGAGGCGCGACGGCGGCTCCCAGGCCAGCACGCGGCCCCACTCGCACTCGGTACCGTCGACGCCCTTCTCGTACCAGCGCCCGCCGACGCGCGGCTCCACCACGGTGTCCGCCATCTCGACGGCGCCGATCTTGTGCGTCTTCAGCCACCAGCGGCCCATGCCGGCGGTGAACACCTCGAAGGCCCGCCGCTGCGTCGCGTTCACGCGCACGCTGCTGCGGACGGGGGCAGGGGCGATGGTGAGGGTCATTTGCGGGTCTCCTTGCTGTCAGCAGTTCGATCGACTTCGGCGGCGTAGGACGCGAGGGCGTCGCTCCAGAACCGGTCGAGCCAGGCGCGCAGCGGCCCCAGGCCCTGGGGATCGATGCGGTAGATCCGCCGCGTGCCCTCGGCGCGGTCGGCGACGAGGCCGGCGTCCTTCAGCACCTTCAGGTGCTGGGACACCGCGGAGCGGGTGACCGGCAGGCCCTCGGCCAGGGCGCCGGCGGTCCGCGGGCCGGCCGCGAGGCGTTCGAGGAGTTGCCGCCGCGTCGGTTCGGCCAGGGCGAGAAGCGCCGCCGATATGTTAGTCATAACTAATGTTAGTAATGACTAACGGATCTTGTCAAGCGCTCTGCGGCGTCATGGCTGCCGCCCTTTGGCTGCATTGTCTTGGTTGCGTGGCTTCGCCATGTTAGGCGCGGACGGGATGGGGCGCTGAGAGCGCGGCAGCGATGGTGGTGGTCCTCGATACGGTGGGTGGCGAGCGCCGCGCGGTGCGCCATCCCGAGAAGGCGCGGCGCCCCGAGGCCGAGCGGCTGCCGAAGCCGGACTGGATTCGCGTCCGCGCGCCGGGCTCGCCGGTGTGGCGCGAGACCCAGGAGATCGTCCGCACCCACCAGCTGGTGACGGTGTGCGAGGAGGCCGGCTGCCCGAATATCGGCGAATGCTGGTCGAAGCGGCACGCCACCTTCATGATCCTGGGCGACACCTGCACCCGCGCCTGCGCGTTCTGCAACGTCAGGACCGGCCTGCCCGAGGCGGTCGACCTGGGCGAGCCGGCGCGTGTCGCCGACGCGGTCGCGAAGCTCGGCCTGAACCACGTCGTCATCACCTCGGTCGACCGCGACGACCTCGCGGACGGCGGGGCCGGGCACTTCGCCGCGGTCATCCGCGAGATCCGCGCCGCGAGCCCGGGCACCACCATCGAGGTGCTGACGCCCGATTTCCTGCGCAAGCCCGGCGCGCTGGAGACGGTCGTCACGGCGAGGCCCGACGTCTTCAACCACAATCTCGAATGCGTGCCCTCGCTCTACCTGACCGTCCGGCCGGGCGCCCGCTATTTCCACTCGATGCGCCTGCTCCAGCAGGTCAAGGAGCTCGATGCCGACATGTTCACCAAGTCGGGCATCATGGTCGGGCTCGGCGAGGAACGGAACGAGGTGCTGCAGCTCATGGACGACCTTCGCACCGCCGGGGTCGATTTCCTGACCATTGGCCAGTATCTCGCGCCGAGCCTGAAGCATCATCCGGTGGTTCGCTTCGTGCCGCCGGAGGAGTTCAAGTCCTACGAAGCGATCGCCTACGCCAAGGGGTTCCTGATGGTGTCGGCGAGCCCATTAACCCGGTCTTCGCACCACGCGGGCGAAGATTTCGCCCGCCTCCGAGCCGCCCGCCGCGCCAGATCGGAAACCTCCCAGGCGCTTTGAGCGTCTAGTTCAGAGAGCGGCCGGATGGCCGCGCGAGCCCGCAACCGCCATGCCCAGCTTCCGCACCCGCCACCGTGTCCGCCACTCGGCCGACGACATGTTCACGCTGGTCGCCGACGTGGAGAAATATCCGCAGTTCGTGCCGCTCTGCGAGCGCCTCTATGTGCGCCGGCGCGACGAGGGCGAGGACGGCACGACGACGCTCGTCGCCGACATGACGGTGGCGTACTCCTTCTTCCGCGAGACGTTCACCAGCCGGGTGACGCTCGACCCCGCGAACCGCCGCATCTTCGTCGAGTACGTCAACGGGCCGTTCCGGCACATGGAGAACCGCTGGGAGTTCCGTCCGACCGGGGAAGAGGGCCGCTGCGAGGTCGATTTCTACATCTCCTGGGAGATGAAGAGCCGGACCCTGTCGGCGATGGTCGGCTCGGTGTTCGAGCGCGCCTTCCGCCGCTTCGCCCGCGCCTTCGAGGCCCGCGCCGACGCCGTCTACGGCGCCGCGTAAGGGATGCGCGCCTTACGAAGATGCCAGCTCGGCCAGCATCTCCAGCGCCACCACGATCGACGCCCGGCGGATCGCGCCGCGGCCGATGTCGCCGAAGCGGCATTCGCGGTGGAGGCGGGGCCCGTCGCGGCGGGCGGCGCCGAAATGCACCAGACCGACCGGCTTTCCCTCGGTCGCCCCGCCGGGCCCGGCGATGCCGGTGATCGACACCGCCAGCTCGGCCGGCGAGCGCTTCAGCGCTCCCTCGGCCATGGCGCGCGCCACCGCTTCGCTGACGGCGCCGTGGATCTTCAGCAGCGTCTCGGGCACGCCGAGGCAGGCTTCCTTGGCGGTGTTGGAATAGGTGACGAAGCCGCCGTCGACGACGTCGGACGCCCCCGGCGCCTCGGTCAGCACGCCGGCAAGGAGGCCGCCGGTGCAGGATTCGGCCGTGACGACGTGAAGCCCGCGATCCTTGCAGAGCGCGAGCACGTGCATCGCCTTCTCGACGAGGTCGCGGTCGAGCCGCGTGTATTCGATCTTGTCCGGCGGGGGGTCGGCGCTCATCGCGGCTCCAATGCCAGCGGCAGGCGGATGGTTGCGCTCGCGAGCGCGGCGAGGCCCTCGCGGCGGCCGGCGAAGCCGAGCTGCTCGGTCGTGGTCGCCTTGACGCCCACGCGGTCGGGGCTGACCCGCGCGATCCCGGCGATCCGGGCGCGGATCGCCTCGCGGTGGGGGCCGACCTTCGGCGCCTCGCCGATCACCGTCACGTCGAGATGGCCGATCACGCCGCCGCGGGCGCCGACCCGTTCCACCGCGTAAGCCAGGAACACTTCCGAATCTGCGCCCTTCCACTGCGGGTCGCTCGGTGGGAAGTGGCTGCCGATGTCGCCCTCGCCGAGCGCGCCGAACAGCGCATCGGTCAGGGCATGGAGCACCACGTCGGCGTCGGAGTGGCCGACGAGGCCGAAGCCATGCGGCACCGCCACGCCGCCCAGCATGACGCGGTCCCCCGGCCCGAAGGCGTGGACGTCGAAGCCGGTGCCGGTGCGGACGTCGATCAGCCGATCGGCGAGCCGTGCCTCGGCGGCGGCAAAGTCGTCAGGCGTGGTCAGCTTCACGTTGGCGGGATCTCCGGGAAAGGTCGCGACCGTGAGGCCGGCCGCCGCCGCGACCGCGCCGTCGTCGGTGAGGTCGTGCCGGCCGGCGGCGGCCAGGGTGCGGTGCGCCGCGAGGATGTCGGCGTAGCGGAAGGCCTGGGGCGTCTGCACCGTGCGCAGACGGTCGCGCGGCAACGCGTCGGTACGCCGCGCGGCGGCATCGACGGCGATCACGGTGTCGCTGACGGCGAGCGCCGGCACGGCCGCCGGCGCCGTGTCGAGCGCGGCGATGGCGCGGTCGACGAGCGACGCCGACACGAAAGGCCGCGCGGCGTCGTGGATCAGGACGAGGTCCGGCGGCTCGGCCGCCAGTGCCTCCAGTCCGGCATGGACCGATTGCTGCCGGGTAGCGCCGCCCGAGACCGGCGGCAACAGTCCGTCCACACCGGAGGCCGCCGCGTCGTAGAGCGCGCGATCGTCGGGATGGATCGCCGCGATCGCGCGGCCGACGGCCGGATGGGCGAGGAGCGCACCGAGCGCGTGGGCGAGGACCGGCCGGCCGGCGAGCGCGCGGTACTGCTTCGGCAGGCCGCCGCCGGCGCGGACGCCGCGACCCGCCGCCACCACGACGGCCGCGACCCGCGCGCGTTCCCGAGATTCGCTCATTTCGCCTCCGGGCTTCCTCATAGCCGGCGCTGGCATTCAAGGCGAGCGACCGCACTGCACAAACCCGCTTGCGGCATCGCGCAGGATTGCCTATTGTCTATGCACATTCGTAAGTGCCTAAATCTTGGTCAATCAACCTTTTCATATCGGTCCCCATCGGGTTCCGAACCCCGTTGCGCTGGCGCCGATGTCGGGCGTGACCGACGTCGTGTTCCGCCGCCTCGCGGTCAGGCTCGGCGCCGGCTGGGCGGTGTCGGAGATGGTCGCGTCGCGCGAATTCGCCGCGGGGGACGAGGAATCCCGGCTCCGGGCGGAGGGCGAGGGGATGCCGCTTCGGGTGGTCCAGCTCGCCGGCCGCGCGCCGCGCTGGATGGCGGAGGCCGCACGGCTGGCCGAGGCCAGCGGCGCCGACGTGATCGACATCAACATGGGCTGTCCGGCGAAGAAGGTGGTCGGCGGCGCCTCCGGCGCGGCGCTGATGCGGGACCTCGACCTCGCGCTCGGCCTGATCGAGGCGACGATCGCCGCGGTGAGCGTGCCGGTGACGCTGAAGATGCGCCTCGGGTGGGACGAGCAGTCCTTCGTCGCGCCGGAGCTGGCCCGCCGCGCCGAGGCGGCGGGCATCGTCCTCGTCACGGTGCACGGGCGCACCCGCCAACAATTCTATTCGGGGCAGGCCGATTGGCCGGCGATCGCCGAGGTCAAGGCCGCGGTGTCGATCCCGCTCGTCGCCAACGGGGATGTGATCGCGGCCGAGGACGGCGCGGCGCTCCTCGCGGTCTCCGGCGCCGACGCGGTGATGGTGGGGCGCGGTGCCCAGGGCCGGCCATGGCTTCCGGGCCAGGTGGCGTCGCATCTGGCAACCGGTCGTGCCCCGCTGGCGCCGCCGCTGGACGCGCAGCGCGAGATCGCGCTCGAACATTACGAGGGCCTGCTGTCGCTCTACGGTCACGGCGTGGGCGTCCGCCATGCCCGCAAGCATCTCGGCTGGTATCTCGATGCCGCCGCCGAGACGGCAGGGCAGGGGGTGCCGGCGGCGCTGAGAACCCGCGTGCTGACGGCGGATGACGCCGCCTCGGCTCGCGCCGCCTTCGTCGCCGCCCACGATGCGCTCGAATCCGTCGAGGCGGCGGCATGAGCCTGGTCGAAACGCGGGCGGAGCGCGGCGCCGAGGCGGTGCTGAACGCGTTGCCGCTGCCGGTGCTCTCGGTCGATGCCGATGGCCGGATCGCCGCCGCCAACGTGGCGGCGGAGGACTTCTTCCATCTCGGCGCCGCGCTCCTCCTGCGGCGTCCGCTGGCGGAGCTGGTGCCGTTCGGCTCGCCGGTGCTCGGCCTGATCGAGCAGGCCGCCCGGCGCGGGCTGACGATGAACGAATATCGCGTCGACCTCGGCACCCCGCGGCTCGGCGGCGAGCGCATCGTCGACATCCACGTCGCGCCGGAGGCCGACCGGCCGGGCTACGTCGTCGTCATGCTGCAGGAGCGCAGCATGGCCGACAAGATGGACCGCCAGCTCACCCACCGCAGCGCCGCCCGCTCGGTCACCGGGCTCGCCGCGATGCTGGCGCACGAGATCAAGAACCCGCTGTCCGGCATCCGCGGCGCCGCCCAGCTCCTGGAGCAGTCGGCCGGCGACGAGGACCGCGCGCTCACGCGCCTCATCTGCGACGAGACCGACCGCATCGTGAAGCTGGTCGACCGCATGGAAGTGTTCACCGACGAGCGCCCGGTCGAGCGCGAGCCGGTCAACATCCATGTCGTGCTCGAGCATGTCCGGCGGCTGGCGCAGTCCGGCTTCGCCAGCCGGATCAAGCTGATCGAGGAATACGACCCCTCGCTGCCGCCGGTCCTCGCCAACCGCGACCAGCTCGTCCAGGTGTTCCTCAACCTCGTCAAGAACGCGGCGGAGGCGCTGGCCGAGGCGCCGGACGGCGAGATCCACCTCACCACCGCGTTCCGCCCCGGCGTGCGCCTGACCGTCCCGGGCGCCCGCGCCCGCGTCGGGCTGCCGCTCGAGATCGGCATCCGCGACAACGGGCCCGGCGTCAGCCCGGACCTCCTGCCGCACCTGTTCGACCCCTTCGTCACCACCAAGATTTCGGGCTCCGGCCTCGGCCTCGCGCTGGTCGCCAAGATCGTCGGCGACCACGGCGGCGTGGTCGAATGCGAGTCGCAGCCCCACCGCACCATCTTCCGCGTGCTCCTCCCCATCCACACCGGCGTCGAGGCTGGCGACTAGAGGCAGAGACCATGGCCAAGGGCACCATCCTCGTCGCCGACGACGACGGCGCGATCCGCACCGTGCTCCACCAGGCGCTGGCGCGGGCGGGCTACGAGGTCCGCACCACCGGCAACGCCGCGACGCTGTGGCGCTGGGTCGCCCAGGGCGACGGCCATCTCGTCATCACCGACGTGGTGATGCCCGACGAGAACGCCTTCGACCTTCTGCCGCGGATCAAGCGGCTCCGCCCGGAGCTGCCGATCGTCGTGATGAGCGCGCAGAACACCTTCATGACGGCGATCCGGGCGTCCGAGCGCGGCGCCTACGAATATCTGCCGAAGCCGTTCGACCTGAAGGAGCTGACCGGGATCGTCGGCCGCGCCCTGGCCGAGCCCCGCGGCCCCCGCGCCGAGCCGCCGCCCGAGCCCGAGAACATGCCGCTGGTCGGTCGCTCGGCGGCGATGCAGGAGATCTACCGCGTGCTGGCGCGGCTGATGCAGACCGACCTCACGGTGATGATCACTGGCGAGAGCGGCACCGGCAAGGAGCTTGTCGCCCGCGCGCTCCATGACTACGGCAAGCGTCGCGGCGGGCCGTTCGTCGCGGTGACCATGACCGCGATCCCGCGCGAGCTGATCGAGTCCGAGCTGTTCGGCCACGAGAAGGGCGCCTTCACCGGCGCCCAGGCGCGCTCGGCTGGCCGCTTCGAGCAGGCCGAGGGCGGCACGCTGTTCCTCGACGAGATCGGCGACATGCCGATGGAGGCTCAGACCCGGCTGCTCCGCGTGCTCCAGCAGGGCGAGTACACCACCGTCGGCGGCCGCACCCCGATCAAGGCCGACGTCCGCATCGTCGCCGCGACCAACAAGGACGTGCGCGTCCTGATCCAGCAGGGCCTGTTCCGCGAGGACCTGTTCTTCCGCCTGAACGTCGTGCCGATCCGCCTGCCGCCGCTCCGCGAGCGCGCCGAGGACATCCCCGACCTCGTGCGCCATTTCTTCGCGCTGGCGGCGCGCGAGGGACTGCCGGCCAAGGAGGTCGACGCCGAGGCGATGGAACGCCTCAAGCACGCGCGCTGGCCGGGCAATATCCGGGAGCTCGAGAACCTGATCCGGCGCCTCGCCGCGCTCTATCCGCAGGAGGTGATCGGCGCGGCGACGGTCGAGGTCGAGCTGGCCGAGCCGGCGCCCCCGGCAAAGCCCGATGCGCCGCCGCTGCCCGAGCAGGATCTCGGCGTGGCGGTCGAGCGTCACCTTGCCGGCTATTTCGAGAGCTTCGGCGGCGCCTTGCCGCCGCCCGGCCTCTACGACCGCATCCTGCGCGAGATCGAGGAGCCGCTGATCGGCGCCGCGCTGGCCGCGACCCGCGGCAACCAGATCCGCGCCGCCGAGCTGCTCGGGCTGAACCGCAATACCTTGCGCAAGAAGATCCGCGACCTCCACGTCCAAGTCATCCGCGGCGGGCGGTAGAGCCTGGCGTGCCCGGCAGGGCGGGCATCGGCAGCGCCGACGATGCCCGCCTCGGTGCTGCCTGCCCTGCCGATTCGAGCGGTGCCGCGAAGTTGTCGCAATTCGACAACACTGTGCCGGCGCTGCATCACTCCCAAGATTTTCGAATCGAAATCGAGCCTTCCGGAGCACCATGGCATCGCGGCGCCTCGGCATCATGAGACGGGCGGACGGCGAGGCCGGGACCTCGGCGCGCCGCACCCTCGGGACCGGCGGCCTCGGTCCGGCGGCGCTCGGCCTTGCCGTCGTCTCCTCGCTCGCGACCTTCCTGGTGCTGGCCGGCTTCACCCCGATCGAGCCGACCCACCGCGCGGTGGTGACGGCGCTCGGGATCAACGCAGCCTTCGCTCTTCTCCTTCTCGTCCTGATCGTCCGCGAGCTGCGGCGCATCCGCCGCGCCCGCAAGACCGGCCAGCCCGGTGCCGAGCTGCACAGCCG
Organism: Hyphomicrobiales bacterium; assembly: GCA_035547055.1. Classification (GTDB taxonomy): domain Bacteria; phylum Pseudomonadota; class Alphaproteobacteria; order Rhizobiales; family Methylopilaceae; genus DASZVN01. Next base: position 20,560 of record DASZVN010000012.1, on the reverse strand, counting down.
GGTGGTGCGCCTGTTCGGCCTGGTCGCGGCGGCGCCCGCGCTCGCGCTCGCCACCATGGCCACGATCACCATCGACCGCGGTCTCGACGAATGGTTCTCGACCCGCGCCCACACCGTCCTCACCAACGCCGTCATCGTCGCCCGCGCCTATCTCAACGACCAGGCCCGCTCGATCCACGCCGAAATCCTGGCGATGGCCAACGACGTGAACCGCGAGCGGCCGCTGTTCGAGAGCGACCGCGCCGGCTTCCACGATTTCCTGACCATGCAGGCGACCGTGCGTGGCATGACCACCGCCTGGCTGGTCCACTCGAACGGCAAGATCGCGGAGCAGGTCGCGGTCGGCCCTCCGGTCTCGGTGCCGCCGCCGCCGCCCGGCGCCTTCGACCTGGCCCACGCCGACGAGCCGGCGATCCTCTCCCCGGGGGCGCAGAACCTCATCGGCGCGGTCTTCAAGCTCTCCAACTACGACGACCTGTGGCTGTTCGTGACGCGCCCGGTCGATCCCAAGGCGACGCAATATCTCCGCAACACCGAGGAGGCGGCCAACGAATACTCGGTCCTGGCGCAGCGCCGCTTCGGCGTGCAGGTGGCGTTCGGCCTGATGTATTTCGTGATCGCGCTGACTCTCCTGCTGGCGGCGATCTGGCTCGGCCTCGCCTTCGCGAGCGGCCTGGTCGCGCCGCTCCGGCGCCTGATCGCCGCGGCCGACCAGGTCACCGTCGGCAACCTCTACGTCCAGGTTCCGGTCGGCGAGCGCGGCAGCGATCTCGGCGGCCTGTCGGAGACCTTCAACCGCATGACCGCGCAGCTCCGCACCCAACGGAACGCACTCCTGGACGCCAGCGAGCAGATCGACCGCCGCCGCCGCTTCACCGAGGCGGTGCTGTCGGGCGTCAGCGCCGGGGTCGTCGGGCTCGATGCCGAGGGCCGCATCACCCTGCTGAACCGCACCGCCGAAGCGCTGCTGGCGGCGAGCGAGGCCGAGCTGCTCGGCCGGCCGCTCAGCGATGCGGTGCCCGAATTCGCGGAGCTGTTTGCCGATTCCCGGGGCGCGCTGCGTCCCGTGCAACGCACCGTCGTCGTGCGCCGCGGCGCCCGCGAGCGGACGCTGAGCGCGCGCCTCGCCGCCGAGCCGTCGGGCGGGCCCGAGGCGGGCGCCATCGTGACCTTCGACGATATCAGCGATCTCGTCAGCGCCCAGCGCACCGCAGCCTGGGCCGACGTCGCCCGCAGGATCGCGCACGAGATCAAGAACCCGCTGACCCCGATCCAGCTCTCGGCCGAGCGCATCCGCCGCAAATACGGCCGCCAGATCGAGGACCGCGAGGTGTTCGACCAGTGCACCAACACGATCGTGCGCCAGGTCGACGACATCAAGCGCATGGTCGACGAGTTCTCCTCCTTCGCGCGGATGCCGAAGCCGGTGATGGAGCCGGAGGACCTCGGCGCCGCGGTGGCCGAGGTCGCGATCATGATGCGCGACGGCTATCCCGACATCGCGATCGACTACCAGGCGCCGGCCGTGCCGATCGTCGCCCGCTTCGACCGCCGGCTGATCTCCCGCGCGCTGACCAACGTCGTGAAGAATGCAGCGGAGTCGGTGCGCGCGGCCGTCGGCGAAAGCGGCGGCGGCGGGCGCATCGCGATCACCCTGTCCGGCACCGCGGCGCATGCGGTGGTCGATGTCGTCGACAACGGCATCGGCCTGCCTGCCGAGCACAGAAGCCGCCTGCTCGAGCCCTACGTCACCACCCGCGAGAAGGGCACCGGCCTCGGCCTCGCCATCGTCGCCAAGATCGCCGAGGAGCACGGCGGCGGCATCGAGCTTCTGGATTCGCCCGCCGTCGCCAATGGCGGGCGCGGCGCCCTGGTGCGCCTGTGGTTCTCCCTCGCCGGCGCCGCGGCGCCGGCGCCCGCCATCGAAAACAGCGAGCAATAGGAATGGCGTCCGATATTCTCATCGTCGACGACGAGGCGGACATCCGCGAGTTGGTCGCCGGCATCCTGGAGGACGAGGGCTATCGCGCCCGCGTCGCCCGCAACAGCGACGAGGCGCTGGCCCAGATCGACGAGCGGCGGCCGCATCTCGTCTTCCTCGACATCTGGCTCCAGGGCAGCCGGCTCGACGGCCTGCAGATCCTCGACGTGGTGAAGAGCCAGCACCCCGACCTGCCGGTGGTGATGATCTCCGGCCACGGCAATGTCGAGACCGCGGTCGCGGCGATCAAGAAGGGCGCCTACGACTTCATCGAGAAGCCGTTCAAGGCCGACCGCCTCGTGCTGGTGGCGAGCCGCGCGCTCGAAGCCTCGCGCCTGAAGCGCGAGGTCAGGGAGCTCCGCGAGCGCGGCGGCCATGCCAGCCGCCTCGTCGGCCACTCGAGCGTGATGAACCAGCTCCGCTCCGCGGTCGAGCGGGTCGCGCCGGCGAACAGCCGCGTCGTCATCACCGGGGCGCCCGGCGCCGGCAAGGAGCTGGTGGCGCGCACCATCCACGCGCTCTCGGGCCGCGCGGAAAGCCCGTTCGTCGCGCTCAATGCGGCGACCATCACGCCGGACCGGATGGAGATGGCGCTGTTCGGGGTCGAGGGCGGCGAGGGACGGAGCCGCATCACCGGCGCCCTGGAGGAGGCCCACGGCGGCACGCTCTACATCGACGAGGTCGCGGAGATGCCGCGCGATACCCAGTCGAAGATCCTGCGCGTGCTGATCGACCAGAACTTCACCCGCGTCGGCGGCGCCGCGCGGGTCCATGTCGATGTCCGCGTGCTGTCCTCGACCAGCCGCGACCTCCAGGTCGAGATCGCCGAGGGCCGCTTTCGCGACGACCTCTATCACCGCCTCGCGGTGGTTCCGATCCGGGTGCCGAGCCTGTCCGAGCGGCGCGAGGACATCCCCGAGCTGATCGAGCATTTCCTCGACCAGATCTCGATCCAGACCGGCCTGCCGAAGCGGGCCATCGGCGCCGACGCCATGGCGGTGCTGCAGTCGCACGACTGGCCCGGCAACGTCCGCCAGCTCCGCAACAACGTCGAGCGGCTGATGATCCTGACCGGCGGCGACCCCGAGGCGGTGGTCACCGCCGACATGCTGCCCTCCGAGATCGGCGCGATGGTGCCGGTGACGCCGAACGGCTCCGGCGGCGAGCACCTGATGGGCCTGCCGCTCCGCGAGGCCCGCGAGATCTTCGAGCGGCAATATCTCGTCGCCCAGATCAGCCGCTTCAGCGGCAACGTCTCGCGCACGGCCGAGTTCATCGGCATGGAGCGCTCGGCCTTGCACCGCAAGCTGAAGGCCCTGGGCATCGATTGAGCCGACGCGGATGAATGCCTCGTCGCCCAGGGTGATCTGCGTCGGCCGCAATCCGGATCATACGTTCAGCAAACCTCCGGCTGAAGCGATCAATCTGATTGCCGGGCTGGGCGTCGACGGCGATGCGCATCTTGGCGCAACGGTTCAGCATCTCTCTCGTGTGCGGCGCAATCCGTCCGCGCCCAATCTCCGCCAGGTTCATCTCGTTCACGCCGAACTGCTCGACGAGTTGAACGGCAAAGGCTTCGTAGTCCAGCCGGGCGACATGGGCGAAAACGTCACCACGCGCGGAATGGATCTGCTCGGGCTTGCATGCGGGACTCGGCTGCGGCTTGGAGGCACGGCTGTGATCGAGGTGACGGGCCTTCGCAATCCGTGCGTCCAACTGGATCGCTTTCAGCCCGGCCTGTTGGCCGCGGTGCTTGATCGTGACGCCGCCGGCCATCTGGTACGAAAAGCCGGTGTCATGGCGGTCGTCGTGGTCGGCGGGGCGGTACGTCCCGGTGACGCCATCGTGACGACGTCCGCTCCGCTGCCGCATCTGCCGCTTGGGCCGGTATGATACATCGCCTTTTCGGAGCCACCCGGTGAGCCGCATCGCCTATGTCAACGGCCGCTACCTTCCGCATGGGCAGGCGATGGTCCATATCGAGGATCGCGGCTACCAGCTCGCCGACGGCGTCTACGAGGTCTGCGAGATCCGCGGCGGCGCCTTGATCGACGCGACCCGCCATCTCGCGCGGCTGCACCGTTCGCTCGGAGAGCTTCGCATCGCGCCGCCGATGAGCGACGCCGCGCTCGCGGTGGTGCTGCGTGAGACCATCCGGCGCAATCGGGTGCGGGACGGCATGGTCTATCTCCAGGTCACCCGCGGCGTCGCGCCCCGCGACCACGCCTTTCCCGATCCGCCGGTGAAGCCCTCGCTCGTCGTCACGGCGAAGAGCCTCGACGTTGCGAGGGGCGAGGCCTCGGCCGTCGCCGGCGTGTCGGTCGTGACCGTGCCGGAAATCCGCTGGGGCCGGGTCGACATCAAGACCACCGCGCTCACCGCCAACGTGCTCGCCAAGCAGGCCGCACGGGAGGCCGGCGCACGCGAGGCGTGGTTCGTCGACGTCGACGGCTTCGTCACCGAAGGCGCCTCGACCAACGCCTGGATCGTCACCCCGGCCGGCGAGCTGGTGACGCGGCGGGCCGACCATCACATTCTCGGCGGCGTCACCCGCCTCACGCTGATGGACGTCGCCCGCGCGGAGGGGCTGAGCGTGGTCGAGCGGCCTTTCAGCGTCGCCGAGGCCAGGGCGGCGCGCGAAGCCTTCCTCACCGCGGCGACGACGCTGGTGATGCCGGTGATCCGGATCGACGGCGCGCCGGTCGGCGACGGCCGGCCGGGCCCGGTGGCGACGCGGCTCCGCGCCCGTTTTCACACGGTTGCCGAGCGATCGCCGGCCGGCCCGGCGGGGCCGCTTGCCGAAGGGCCTTCCCCTGGCATCTAATGTCGCGGCCAGAAAAAGGGGGCAGCGCGCGGCCACACCGTGAGGGCTGCGCGTCGGCCTGGAGCGGGAAAGAAGAAAACCATGCCAGAACGAGCACAGAATCTGCAGGACACGTTCCTCAATCATGTCCGCAAGAACAAGGTCCCGCTGACGATCTTCCTCGTCAACGGCGTCAAGCTCCAGGGCGTCGTCACCTGGTTCGACAATTTCTGCGTGCTGCTGCGGCGCGACGGCCATTCCCAGCTCGTCTACAAGCACGCCATCTCGACGGTAATGCCGAACCACCCCATTTCCCTGTTCGAGGGCGCCGACGAAGCGGCCGCCGCCGAGAACGAGTGATTGGGTCGGCACGCCTTGAATTCGACCTTGCGGCTGTCGTCCCGGACGCGCGAAGCGCAATCCGGGATCCGGTCCCCGGCGCGCTTGCTGACCCGGATCCCGGCTCTCCGCTTCGCTCCGGCCGGCACGACACGATGCGGCTGATCGGGCGCGCGGTGGCATGACGGGTCCCGTTCCAAGAAGCCGATCGCTGCCGACCGAGACGCGAGCACCGCCGACGCGGGCGCTGGTGGTCGAGCCGCATCTCGGCCGCCGCGCGGCGCCGGCGGGCGCGACCCAGCGCCAGCCCGAGGCCAGGCTCGAGGAAGCGATCGGCCTTGCCCAGGCGATCGATCTCGACGTCGTCGCCTCCGGGCTGGTCGCGCTCGGCTCGCTGCGGCCAGCGACCTATCTCGGCAAGGGCAAGGTCGAGGAGCTGGCCGGCGTCGTGAAAAGCGAGGAGGTCGGCCTCGCGGTGATCGACGCCGCGCTCTCGCCGGTGCAGCAGCGCAATCTCGAAAAGGCGTGGAGCTGCAAGGTGCTCGACCGCACCGGGCTGATCCTGGAGATCTTCGGCCGCCGCGCCCGCACCAAGGAAGGCTCGCTCCAGGTCGAGCTGGCGCATCTCACCTGGCAGCGGAGCCGCCTCGTCCGCTCCTGGACCCACCTGGAGCGCCAGCGCGGCGGCTTCGGCTTCCTCGGCGGGCCGGGCGAGACCCAGATCGAGGCCGACCGCCGCCTGATCGGCGAGCGCATCCTGAAGATCGAGCGCGAGCTCGCCGACGTGCGCCGCACCCGCGGGCTCCATCGCTCGGCGCGCCAGCGCGTGCCGTACCCGGTGGTGGCGCTGGTCGGCTACACCAACGCCGGCAAGTCGACGCTCTTCAACCGCCTGACCAAGGCGGAGGTGCTGGCCGCCGACATGCTGTTCGCGACGCTCGACCCAACGCTCCGCGCGCTCGCGCTGCCGGGCGGCACGCGGGTCATCCTGTCGGACACGGTCGGCTTCATCTCCGACCTACCGACCACGCTGGTCGCCGCGTTCCGCGCCACGCTCGAGGAGGTGACGGAAGCCGACGTCATCCTCCACGTCCGCGACATCAGCCACGGCGAGAGCGAGGCGCAGGCCGCCGACGTCGCCAAGATCCTCGGCGAGCTCGACATCGACGCCGAGACCGACCCGCGGCTGATCGAGGTCTGGAACAAGATCGACCTGCTCGACGCCGACGCCCGCGCCCGCCTGACCGAGACCGCGCGGCGGCGGCCGGCGGAGCGGCGGCCGATCCCGGTCTCGGCGCTCGGCGGGGAGGGGATCGACGCGCTGTTGGCGGCGATCGAGCGCCGCGCCGGCGTCGGCCGCGCGGCGCTGACCGTCGCGGTGCCTGCGGGCGACGGCGCCGGCCTGTCCTGGCTCTACCGCCACGCCGAGGTGCTGGAGCGCCACGACCGCCCCGACGGCGCCGTGGTGATGCGCGTCCGCGTGCCGCCCGAGCGGGAAGAGGGGATCAGGCGCCGGTTCGGGGACAACGGTGCCTGAGCCCGTCATGCCCGGGCCTTGGGCCGGGCATCCACGGGTTCGGCATCGCCGCAAAGAAGGTCGTGGATGGCCGGGACAAGCCCGGCCATGACGAGGAGAGGCCGGTGACGTCAGCCCGCCGGCCGCTCCGCCGCCTTCGCCTCGTCCCAGAGGGCGTCCATCTCGGCGAGCGTGCTGTCGGCCGGCGTACGCCCGTCGCGGGCCAGCGCCCCCTCGATCGCGGCGAAGCGGCGCTCGAACTTCAGGTTGGCGCGGCGAAGCGCGATGTCGGGGTCGACCGCGAGGTGGCGCGCGAGGTTCACGACCGCGAACAGGAGGTCGCCGATCTCGTCCTCGCGCGCATCGTCATCGCTGCCGCCCAGCGTCGCCTCGACCTCGTCCGCCTCCTCGCGGATCTTGGCGAGGACGGCGCGAGGATCGTTCCAGTCGAAGCCGACCTTGCCGGCCGCCTTCTGCAGCTTCAGCGCCCGCCCGAGCGGCGGCAGCGACGCGGGCACGCCCGCCAGCGCGCCCGCCGGCTCCGGCCGACCACGTGCGGCCTTCTCCTCGGCCTTGATCCGGTCCCACAGCGCATTGACGCCGTCCTCGGTCCGCGCCTCGACGTCGCCGAACACGTGGGGATGGCGGCGGATCATCTTGGCGGTGATCGCCTCGACGACGTCGCCGAAGGCGAAGGCGCCTTCCTCCTCGGCCATGCGGGCGTGGAACACCACCTGGAGCAGGAGGTCGCCGAGCTCGTCCTTCAGCTCGTCGAGATCGCCTCGGGCAATGGCGTCGGCGACCTCGGCCGCCTCCTCCTGGGTGTAGGGCGCGATGGTCGCGAAGCTCTGCGCGAGATCCCACGGGCAGCCGGTGAGCGGCGTGCGCAGCGCCGCCATGATCTCGATCAGCCGGGCGATGTCGGAGGAGGGCGTCATGGCGGCCTCGCGGAGCGGGATGTCCCGACAGAGCAGGCAGCGCGGCGCGAGGCAAGAGGCTGCGTCTAATCCTGTGGACCGGCCACCGTGTCCGCGGCCACGGCGCCGCGGCTGCCGAGCGGCCGGCCGCCTTCCGTCGTGCTGTCGCGGGCGGTCTGGCGCTCCAGCTCGCAATTCAGCTCGGCGCCGAGGAGGATGACGGTCGTCGACAGCCAGATCCAGGTCATGAAGCCGATGACCGCGCCAAGCGACCCATAAGTCTTGTTGTAGCTGCCGAAATTCGCGACGTACCAGGAGAACAGCAGCGAGCCGCCGACCCAGAGCACCGCCGCGAGCGCGCTGCCCCAGCTCACCCAGCGCCAGCGCGCCGATGCGCGGCTGGGGCCGAAGCGGAACAGCACGGCCAGCGCCAGCGCCATGATGACGAGCAGCGCGGGCCAGCGCACGACGTTCATGAGCGTCGCCGACAGGCTGCCGAAGCCGATGAAGTTGAACACGATCGGCAGCACGACGACCGCGCCGATCGCGACCAGTGCGAACGCCAAGGCGCCGAGCGTGACGAGCAGGGCAATGGCGCTGAGGCGGATGAAGCCTCGTTTCTCCTTTTCCTCGTAAGCGACGTTCAGCGCGTCGAAAAGCGCCTTGATGCCGGAGCTTGCGCTCCACAGCGCGACGACCAGCCCAATGACGAAGCCGACGCCGAGCGAGCTCGGCTTCTGCGCCGCGACGCGCTTCATCTGGTCGCCGACCACATCCATGGCGCCGCCGGGGAGCACGCCCGCGAGATGGGCGAGCTGGCTCGACATCGCGGTTGGATCGGCGAAGAAGCCGTAGATCGAGATCAGGGCGGCGATGGCCGGGAAGATCGCGAGGAGGACGTAGAATGTCACCCCGGCCGCGACCGAGAGGATGCGGTCGTCGGAGAATTCCGAGACCGTCCGCTTGAGGACCTCCTTCCAGCCGCGCGGCGGAATCTCACCGGGCGACGCGGCCTGCCGCCCCCGGTCGTCCCCGGTATCGGCGGCGACGTTCGACGACGCATGCGGCGGCGTTGCGGGTGCGGCCCCGACGGCAGCGATGCTTCGCGGCCCCGCCAAGGCCCGCCCGGCGAAGGCGATGTAGAGGGTGCCGAGGCCGAGCAGAAACCACGACGACGCGCGTGCCATCCGGCGCACTCTCCTGCCGGCGCCGGGGCCAGCCCCGGCGCGTTGCGGCTCGGGAGAAATTCCGCAGACCCCGTGTCGGTTTCCTGCCGCCTCGCCCGGCCTCCCTACGAATACGAGCCGCCGTGTCCCGGCTCGTCAGCCAAGACGCGCTCGGCCTCTTCCTCGAGACGCGCCTCGTTGCGGCGCAGGAACACCACGGCCGCGATCACCGCGATGGCGGCGGCGGCGCCGAAGCCGATGCCGACCGGCCCGACGAAACGGTCGAGCTGCGTGCCGAGGAAATAGGCGCCGAGGCCGTAGAGCGTCGCCCAGACAATGCCGCCGGCGGCGTTGTAGGCGAGGAAGTGCCCCCAGCCCATCCGGTTGGCGCCGGCGAGGAGCGCAGCGAAGGTGCGGAGGATCGAGACGAAGCGGCCGAAGAACACGACCTTGCCGCCATGGCGCCGGAACAGGTAGCGCCCGAGCTTCAGCCGCGGCGGGGTGAGGCGGATGTAGTTCCCGTAGCGCCGGAGCAGGCGGAATCCAGCCTCGCGGCCGATCCAGAAACCGATATTGTCGCCGACGATCGCCCCGGCGGCCGCCGCGGCGATGACGAGGGCGATGTCGAGCCGGCCCGTCTTGCCGGCGTAGACGGCGGCGGCGATCAGCGTCGCCTCGCCCGGAAACGGCACGCCGATGCTTTCCAGCCCGACCGCCAGCGCCACCGCGCCGTAGCCGTAGTGGTGGATCGCGTGCATCGCCGCGTCGGCGAGCGCCATCGCCAGCATCCTGCGGCGGGATGGCCGCGGCTCCCACATTGCCCGCGGGCGCGCCGATGCGCCATCATCCCGCGATGGCTGCTCCCGCTCCCCTCATGACGATCGGCTACGAAGCGACGCCCGCCGAGGCGGTGCTCGGCCGCCTCGAAGGCGCCGGCGTCCGACTCCTGGTCGACGTGCGCGCCATCGCGGCCTCGCGCCGGCCCGGCTTCTCGAAGCGCCAGCTCGCCGCCGGGCTGTCGGAACACGGCATCGACTACCTGCACCTCAGGGCGCTCGGCACGCCGAAGGAGGGCCGCCTTGCGGCCCGGCGCGGCGACATGACGATGCTGGAGCGCATCTACATGGCGCATTTCGCGACGCCGGAGGCGCAGGCGGAGTTCGCCGAGCTGAAGCGCCTCGTCGCCTCCGGCCGGCCGATCTGCCTGCTCTGCTACGAGCGCGACCACCGCCAGTGCCACCGCCGGTTCATCGCCGAGGCGATCGAGGACGGTCTCGGCGTGGCAGCCGAGCATCTGGCCGCCTGATGTACACGACCCCGCCCTTGCCTTGTCCGCCGGACGAGTTCCATCGCCGCCTCTATGCCGGCGAGATCCTCCGCCTTGCGGGCCTCGCGCCGCTCGGCGAGATCGTCGCCTTCACCCGCACCTTCCTCGAGGAGGAGCTGGCGCCGCATCCGCCGACCGAGATTCACCACCATCTCACGCTGGCGCAGCAGGTCGAGCGCTTCGCCGCGCTGTCGGGCGCCTACGCCCGTTCCGAGGAGGTGAAGCGGCTGTGGCGGGCGCTGTTCGATGCGGTCGGGCTCGACCCCGAGGCGATCGCACGGGACCGGCTGCGCCTGCGCTTCCAGCCGCATCGCGACGCCGCCGAAGCGAACCTCCGGCCGGCCGGCGCCTCGACCGTCGCCTTCCATCGCGACACCTGGGGCACCAACCTCTACGCCCAGGTCAACTGGTGGATGCCGGTCTATCCGCTTGCAGCGGGGCGGACGATGGCGCTGTTTCCGTCGCTGTGGTCGCGGCCGGTCCGGAACAGCAGCGCCGACTTCGATCTCGGCCGCGTCATGGCACGCCGCAAGGCGGGCGGCGGCGGGGCCGTCGGCGCCGACGACATGATCCCGCATCTCGAGGAAGAAATCGCGGCCGAGCTCGGCATCCCGGTCCTGATCGAGCCCGGCACGGCCATCGCCTTCTCCAGCGCACACGCCCATACCGGCGTCGGCAACCAGACCGGCGTGACCCGCATCTCGCTGGAGACCCGCACCATCGCCATCGCCGACGTGACCGGCGGCCGCGGCGCCCCGAACCTCGACGGCCGTGCGCCCTGGATCGCGCCGGGGCTGTTCCGCCGGGTGAGCGACGGCGCACCGCTGCACGAGCTCCTCGGCATGGAGCGGCTCGTGCCCTATCGCACCGCCGAGTGACCGCACCAGCCGATGGTGCCAATATGCTGAGATAAAAGAAGAATTTGGAGTGGCTGGGGGACTAGGATTCGAACCTAGACTGGCGGAGTCAGAGTCCGCTGTCCTACCGTTAGACGATCCCCCAAGGACCGTACCGGCCGGCGCCGTCAGATGCGCGTCGGCCGGCGGGGTGGCGGCTATCTAAGCCGCGGCGGCAGCACTGTCCACCCCTGCTACGGCCATCAGCCCAGCGGCAGCGGGGCGATGGCCGATGCGGCGTCGGCGGCCGACGCGGGGTCGCCGCCTTCGAGCTGGCGGCGGAGATCGGCGAGCAGCGCGGGAAGGGTGGCGGCCGCGCCCGCGCCGAACAGGTAATAGTCTGGCCGCTTGACCAGGAGGTCGGCGCCATAGCCGTCCATCAGGCGGAGATAGACCCCCTCGGTGTCCTCGACGGCGGCGCCCGAGCCGGGGGCGCCGATCGTGACGACGTGCCCGCCGAGACGCCGCCAGAACGCCGCGGCGTCCGTATCGAGCGCGGGGGCGGGGGCACCGTCGCGGACGAGGACGAAGAAGCCGCGGCCGACCACGTCGTCGAAACGGCCCTCGCGCCCGCCGGCGCGGACCGTGCCTTGCGGGAAGATGTCGCCCGCACCCTCGGCGCCGTCGGCGATGAAGCCGTCGTCGAAGCCCGGCACCCGGAAGGCGATCAGCGCCTTCTGCGTCGGAGGCTGCTTCGCCTTCGCCGCCTGCATGGCGCGGAGCGCGGCGTCGCGTGCCCTGATCTTCTCGGGATCGCGCTCGTTGACGTTCTGGCCGACGCGCATGCTCTCGACGATGGTCGCGCGCGCGTTGGGCTGGCGCTCAGCGGCGTAGCTGTCGAGGAAGGCCGGGGCGGCGAGGCCCTTCAGCACGAGGTCGAGCTTCCAGGCGATGTTGTAGGCATCGCGGAAGCCCGAGCACATGCCCTGGGCGAGGAAAGGCGGCATCTGGTGCGCCGCGTCGCCCGCCAGGAAGACGCGGCCGACGCGCCACTCCTCGGCGTCGAGCGACTGGAACTTGTAGGACACCACCCGCACCAGCTCGAACTCGTCGGGCGTGCCGCCCTCGGGCCGGTCCAGCCGGCGCCACACGCTCTCGGGCTTCACCGCCTCGGCCGGGTCTTCGCCGGGGAAGATCATGAACGACCAGCGGCGGTGGCCGGGGCCCATCTGCATGGTCATGCCGGGCTGCTCGGGCTCGCAGAACTGGCGGAGCAGCGGCAGCCCGGCGCGTCCCGGCTTCGCCGCGGCGTCGATCACGAGCCAGTTCTGGTCGAAGCCGAGATCGGCGTAGGAAATGCCGAGCGCCTCGCGGACGAAGCTGTTGCCGCCGTCGGCGCCGATCAGCCAGCGCCCCTCGATGGTGCGGCGCTGGCCGGCCTCGTCCTCGACGGTCACCTCGACGCCGGCGCCGTCCTGGGCGAGGCCGACCGCCTTGAGGCCCTTCAGCACGTCGACGCCCGGCAGCGCCGTGTCTAGCTTGTCGAGCTCGGCCTCGAAGGCAGGCTGGTAGATCGAGGTCATCTCCGGCCAGCCATGGGTGGCGTGAGGCTCGACGTCGTTCGAGAGCAGCACCTCGCCGTGCTTGCCGAGCTCGTAGACCGGGAGGAAATAGGTCGCGGGCGCGATCGCCTCGGCGAGGCCGAGCTCCTGGAACATGCGCAGCACGTCGTCGTGGACGATGCCGACGCGGGGCAGGTTGTAGAGCGACTTGTAGCGCTCGATCACCGCGACCCGGTGGCCGGCGCGGCCGAGCAGGGCGGCCGCCATCATTCCGGTCGGGCCGTAGCCCGCGATCACGACGTCGTACATGCCCGGCTCTTCCTCCGCGGCGTTGGGCGGCCCGTGGCAAGGCGGCCGCGGTCTCTATATTGCGGGCGAGGCCGCCCGGCCAGCCGGACCCTGGTCAACCGGCCGTGAGGAGCGGGACTGCGTCGCTGGCATTGAGGAGCGTGGAACGCTATTCCGGTGGGGCGGGGACGGGATGGCGAAAACGGACAAGCGCCTGGAGCGACGCGGTCGCCGCTTCCGGGGAAGACATGACATGGCTGATCTGGAATATCGCGTCGTCATCGCACCGCTCGACCCTGTCGACGGCGGAGGTTTCCTCGCCCGCGTACCTGATCTTCCCGGCTGCATGTCGGATGGCGATGAGGCGATCGAGGAGTGGAAGGACGAAGCCGGCGCCTGAGCCGGCCGGTCTCCGAGCCCACCCGGGTCTTGCAGCACGCTTGAGGTTCAGACGAGGACGCAAGGTGGAACGTACGATCGATCGCATCGAGATGCCGGCCGAGGCCGGCGCCAACGAGCAGGTGCAGCGCAAGCGCATGGTGGTCGGGCCGGGGGATTTCAGCCGGCAGTCGCCCTTCCTGTTCCTGTCGGAGGACTGGTTCGCGGCGCCCGGCGGCTTCGAGACCCATCCCCACCGCGGCATGCAGACCGTGACGCTGATGCTCGACGGCGCGCTGCGCCACCGCGACCATACCGGCGCCGACGGCGTGCTGGAGAAGGGCGACGTGCAGTGGATGACCGCCGGCCACGGCGTCCTCCACAGCGAGATGCCGCACGAGCGCGAGACCGCGCACACGCTGCAGCTCTGGCTCAACCTCCCCTCGGCGCAGAAAATGATTCCGGCGCGCTATGTCGACCAGCGCCTCGCCGACGTGCCGGTCCGCCGCCTGCCGGGCGTCGAGGCCCGCATCTATGCCGGCCGCTCGGGCGACATCGCCCAGCCCCACGGCAGCGACTGGCCGATGATGCTGATCGACCTGAAGGTCGCCGCCGGCCGCGAGTTCGCCCAGGAGATTCCGGCGTCGTGGCGGGGCTTTCTCTATGCGCTCGAAGGCTCGGCCGCGGTCGGCGCGGCACGGACGCCGCTCGCGGCGCCCGAGGTCGCCTGGTTCGAGCCGTCGGGGCGGGAGGGCGACGACACGCTCACCATCGCCGCCGGTACCGGTTTCCGCGGCCTGATCTATGCCGGCCCGCCGATCGACGAGCCGGTGGTGGCCTATGGCCCGTTCGTCATGAACACGGTCGAGGAGATCCGCCAGGCCTTCGCCGACTACCAGCGGAACCGCTTCGTCGCCTGACGGAGCCCGCCCGCCTATGAACGGCGGCGGAGCGGCGGCAGCATGCCGAGGACGCGCACGAGGTCGCGCTGATCGCGTGCGCCCGTCCGCAGGAAGATGTGCGCGAGGTGCGTCCGGAGCGTCGAGATGCGGATGCCGCGCCGGGCCGCGATCGCCTCCGGCGCATGCCCCTCGAACAGCGCCATGGCGATCTCGGCCTGGGCCGGGCTCAGCCCGAAGGCCTGGCGCAGCGTCGCGGCGTCGAAGGCCGGCTCGTCCCGGGCCGGCCGGAGCGACAGCAGGGCGTAGCCGGTGCCGAGATCGCCGTCCGCCCGCCGCGGCAGCGGCGTGACCAGCACGACCAGCAGGCCGGCGCTGCCGGCGACGCGCGCGATGCCGCCGGCGCCGCCACCGGCGGCGTCGCGGATCAGGCGCGCCAGCTTGGCGGCGTCCGCAGGGCGTCCAGCGCCGACGACGCGGCCGGTCAGGGTGATGCCCGCGCCGGCGCCGGCCAGCGCCTCGGCGACAGCGTTGGCGAAGGCGATACGGCCGTCGGCGGCCGCGACGACGATGCCGAAGGCGAGCGCGTCGAGCGCGGCGGAGCCGAGCTTCGGCGCCTGCCGGCCGAGCCGCAGCCTGAGCTGCAGGGCGCGCTTGACGTAGGGCACCACGCGCTGGAGCCGCGGCTTGTCGGCCGCCTCGAAGCGCCGCCGTGCGCCCGGCAGGTCGGAGCCGATCGTCGCGAAGGTCCGCGGCGCCAGCGCGAGGCGCACGCCCATCGGGCGGAACATGCCGCCGGGGCGGGCGAAGTCGTTATAGAACTCGGTCTTCAGCAGCTCGTCCTCGGGCATGTGCTCATAGCCGAGCATCACCGTCTCGGGCGCCGCCCGCGCCAGGCTCGCGGCCCATGGGTCGAGCTGGCGGAAATGGACCCTGTAGGCCTCGACCTGGTCCCGCCAGGTGTCGACGATCGAGAACTCGGGGATCTGGTCGCCCGCCGCGACCCACACCGCGACATCCTCGATCCCGGCTGCCTTGCCGACGAGTCGGGAGAAGCCGGGCCAGCGCCGGTTGTCGGTGGCGGCGTCGAAGAGGTCGGCGATTTCAGCGGCCGACGGCATCGCCGGCATCTCCCCCGGTGGCCGGCCACATCGACCGCATGTTGCCTTTAGCACAGCCGCCGACGCCCGTCCTTCGACTGAAGGATGGGAGGCCACCCCGCTGCCTGGAGTTGCGCTCGCCGCAGGGGCTTGCTCCGCAACCCTTGGGGTGTAGGCTGGATTTTCCCGCGAGGGCGCGAGGCCTCCGCAGGGCGGCTGGCCGAGCCAATAACAGGCAAAGAGGGAGGGACGAAATGACGATCAAAGTCACGCGGCGCACGGCGCTGAAGGCCGGGCTGGGGCTCACGGCGGCGGTGGCGTCGCCTCCGATCCTGACCTACGCGCAGGGGGAAACCCCGATCAAGATCGGCATGCACGACCCTCTCACCGGCACCTATGCGGCGGAGGGCGAGAGCGAGACCCGCGGCGCCAAGATGGCGCTCGACGAGATCAACGCCAAGGGCGGCATCCTCGGCCGCAAGGTCCAGCTCGCCATCGAGGACGAGGGCGCCAATGCCGGCGTCGCCGCGCAGAAGGCGCACAAGCTGATCGAGCAGGAAGGCTGCTCGATGATCATGGGCTCGGTGTCCTCCGCGACGGCGCTCGCGGTCAACCAGGTCGCCCACGAGAAGGGCGTGATCTACATGGTCACCGGCGGCCACACCGACCCGGTGACCGGCACCCAGTGCCACTGGACCACCTTCCGCATCTGCACCACGACCTACATGCTGGCGGCCGGCCTCGCCGCGACGCTCTACAACAAGTTCGGCAAGAAATGGTACTTCATCACGCCGGACTATGCTTTCGGCCATACGCTTCAGGGGTCGTATGCCAAGCTGCTGAAAGATCTCGGCGGCACCGTGCTCGGCAATTCCTTGTCGCCGCTCGGCGCGACCGACTTTTCGTCCTACCTCATCAAGGCACAGGCGGCGAACCCCGACGTGCTGATCCTCCTGGTCGACGGCCAGGATCTCGTGAACTGCCTGAAGCAGGCCTCGCAGTTCGGCCTCGACAAGAAGTTCCCGATCGGCGGCGGCCTGAGCGAGCTCGAGGTGCTGCGCGCGCTGCCCGACAATGCCCGCATCGGCTGGTGGTCGCTGGAGTGGTGGTGGGACCAGCCCAACACGCCCCACGTCAAGGAATGGGTCGCAGCGTACCAGAAGGTCCACGCCGACGGATCGTGGCCGAGCGCGCGGACCTGGTTCGGCTATGCCGGCCTGCATTCGCTCGCGCTCGGCGCCAACAACGCCAAGTCGGTCGAGGCGGTGAAGGTGGCGCACGCGCTGGAGGGGCTCGAGCTGCCGCCCGAGGTCGCGCTGCAGCCTCACAAGATCTATTTCCGCAAGGGCGACCATCAGTTGATGTCGAGCGAGTTCCCCGGCGAGGCGCAGGAACACGGGAAATATCCCAATCTGTTCAAGGTCGCCGACATCGTGCAGGGCGACAAGATCGCCCTGCCGCTCGACCAGATCGGCTGCAAGCTCGACTTCCCGGCCTGAGGGACTTCGACCGCCGGCGGGCGTTCCGCGCGCTCACCGGCGGTCTCCCCTCCGCCTTCGTGCTGAGGAGCGAGGCGATGCTTCGCGTCTCGAAGCGTCGCGTGCGCTCGTCGTTCGGGACGGGCGCTTCGGGCGCTCTTCGGGATGAGGGCGTCGCGAGAACCTCGACGCGACTCTGAAAATCAGGGCAGGGTAGGGTAACGAACATGCGCGGCCTTTGTCGCCGCGCCTCGAAAAAAGGACGGCGCGGGGAGGGAAGGGAGCATGACGCTCCTGCTGTTCAATGCCTTCAACGGGCTGATCCAGGGCGTGTTCTACGCCCTGATGGCGCTCGGCCTGGCGCTGATCCTGAGCCTGAATTCGGTGATCAACATGGCCCATGGCGGGTTCCTCGTCATCGGCGCCTACCTCGCCTTCACGCTGAGCCCCTATCTCGGCTTCTGGGGCGCGCTGATCGCCGGCCCGGTCCTCGCCGGCGTCATCGGCCTCATCGTCGAGCGCATCCTGGTGCGGCCGCTCTACCAGCGCTCCGACCCGCTCTACAGCCTGCTCCTGACCTTCGGTCTCGCCCTCGTGATCGAGGACATGGCCCGCACCATCTGGGGCGCGCAGGGCCTGCCGTTCGCCGTTCCCGACGTGCTGAACTCGCCGCTCAGCTCGGTCTTCTTCTTCATCACCGGCTACCGCGTGTTCATCGTGGTCATCACCGCGCTCGCGGCGCTCGGGCTCTACCTCCTGCTGCGCTACTCCCTGATCGGCATCCGCATCCGCGCCGGCACGCGCGACCTCGAGACCACCTCCGCCCTCGGCGTCAACATCTACCGCCTCAGGGCGCTGAACTTCGGCCTCGGCTGCCTGTTCGCGGGCCTCGCCGGCGTGCTCGCCGCGGGCATTCTCGGCCTGACCCCGCCGATGGGGTCGAGCCTGATCATGCCGAGCTTCGTCGCGATCATCGTCGGCGGCATCGGCAGCCTGTTCGGCGCCGTGCTCGGCGGGCTCCTGATCGGGCTCGCCGCCGGCGTCACCACGACCTACTACCCCGCCGCGAGCGACGCGGTGATCTACCTGATCATGCTGGTGGTGCTGGTGATCCGGCCGCGCGGCCTGTTCGGCGAGGAGGGGCTGTTCGAATGACGCCGGGCCTCACCGCGGCCGAGCCCGGCCGCCAGAGCGGTGCGCCGGTCGCGCTGCGGCCCATTGCGCTGATCGCGGCGTTCTGGATCGTGCTGCTGGCGGTGCCGTGGTGGCTCCCGCTGGTCGGCGGCTACACCGCGCTCGGCACCAAGATCCTGGTCTACGGCATCGCCGTGATGGGGTTGAACCTCCTGCTCGGCTTCACCGGCGGGCTGTCGTTCGGCCAGGCCGCCTATTTCGGCCTCGGCGCCTATGGCGCCGGCATGACGCTGCGCTATCTCGCGCCCTCGACGCCGCTCGCGATCCTGGTCGGTACCCTCGTGGGCGGGCTCGCCGCCACCCTGCTCGGGCCGCTGGTGATGCGGCGGCGCGGCATCTATTTCGCGATGATCACGATCGCGATCGGCCAGCTCTTCTATTTCGTCGTGGTGCGCTGGAACAACGTCACCGGCGGCGAGGACGGGCTCGCCGGGTTCTCGCGCCAGCCGCTCCACTTCGGCTTCGCCACCGTGCCGCTGACGGCGACCGCCTACTACGATCTCGTGCTGGGCTGCTTCACCGTGGCGGTCGTGGTGATCTGGCTGATCCTGCAGTCGCCGCTCGGCCACACCTTCGTCGCCATCCGCGAGAACCGCCGCCGGCTCGAGTTCCTCGGCGTCCGCACCAGCCGCTACATTTGGGCCGCCTTCGCCATCGCCGGCTTCGTCACCGCGCTCGCCGGCACGCTGAACGCGCTCCTCTTCAACTTCACCTCGCCGCAGGACCTGCACTGGATCCTGTCGGGCGACTTCGTCATCATGATCGTGCTGGGCGGGATGCACCGCTTCTGGGGGCCGCTCCTCGGCGTCGTCATCTTCGTCGTCGCGCAGGACTATCTGTCGAGCCTGACCGACAACTGGATGACCATCATCGGCCTCCTGTTCGTCGTGATCGTGCTGCTGTTTCCGAAGGGACTGCTCGGCATGGTGGGCCGGCGGACGCGCACCGCATGAGCATGGACGCCACGCAGGCCCGGAACGCGCCGCCGGCGGCGGCGGGCGAGGGCGGGGCGCCGCTCCTGTCGCTGGAGGCCGTCTCGCGCGATTTCGGGCGCCTCAGGGCGGTGCGCGAAGTCTCCTTCGCGATGGCCGAGGGCGAGCTTCGCGCGGTGATCGGCCCGAACGGCGCCGGCAAGACCACCTTCTTCAACCTGATCTCGGGGTTCTTTCCCGTCACCGCCGGCCGCATCCGCTTCGACGGCGAGGACATCACCGCGCTCAAGGCGACCCAGCGCGTCGCCCGCGGCATCGTCCGCACCTTCCAGATCACGGAGATCTTCCCCGACCTCTCCGTCCTCGAGAACATCCGCATCGGCGTCGAGACCCAGGCCGGCCTGAACGCGCGGCCGTGGATCTCGCGGGCGACGCGGACGGCGCGCGACGCCCGCGTCGAGGAGCTGCTGGCGACGGTCGGCCTGTCGGCCAAGGCCGACCGCACCGTCGGCGAGCTCGCCCACGGCGACCAGCGTGTGGTCGAGGTGGCGATGGCGCTGTCGATGAAGCCGCGCCTGCTCATGCTCGACGAGCCGACCGCCGGCATGGGCGATGCCGAGACCGAGCACATGGTCGCGCTCGTCAGGCGGCTCCATCGCGAGCAGGGGCTCAGCATCCTCTTCATCGAGCACGACATGGGCATCGTGTTCGAGATCGCCGAGCGCATCACCGTGCTCGACCAGGGCGCCAGGCTGGCCGAGGGCACCGCCGCCGAGATCTCGGCCGACCCGAAGGTCCGCGCGGCCTACCTGGGAGAAGCGGAGTGAGTGCGCGGGGCTTATGCGCCGGCGCCTCCTCGTCATTGCGAGGAAGCGAAGCCGACGGAGCAATCCATGGGCCGCAGGCGCCGCGCTTGCCGTCCCCGAATTGCTTCGCTTCGCTCGTGATGACGGGCGGTGGGAGGCCTGCCCCATGACCGAGGTTCTCGCCGCGCGCGGCATCCACACCTATTACGGCAAGAGCCACATCCTCCACGGCATCTCGGTGACCGTGAACGAGGGCGAGATCGTCGCCGTGCTGGGCCGCAACGGCGCCGGCAAGACCACGATGATCCGCAGCCTCGTCGGCCTGACGCCGCCCCGCGCCGGCACCGTCACGATCTTCGGCAACGACACCACCCGCTGGCCGGCCCACCGCATCGCCGGGCTCGGCGTCGGCTACGTGCCGGAGGGGCGCAAGATCTTCGGCCCGCTGACCGTCCTGGAGAACCTTTTGGTGCCGCAGGCGCGGCCGGGGCCATGGACGCTCGAGCGCATCTTCCAGCTCTTCCCGCGCCTCGGCGAGCGCAAGGCGCAGCTTGGCCGCCAGCTCTCGGGCGGCGAGCAGGAGATGCTGGCGATCGCCCGGCCGCTGCTGCTGAATCCGCGCCTGATGCTCCTCGACGAGCCGTCGCAGGGCCTCGCGCCGCTGGTCGTCAAGGAGGTGATGGAGGTCGTGAAGCGGATGCGCGGGGAGGGGCTCTCGGTGCTCCTGGTCGAGCAGAACGCGCCGCTCTCGCTCTCCCTCGCCGACCGCGCCTACGTGCTCGACGACGGCCGCGTCGCCTGGGAGGGCGCGGCCGCCGACCTCGCCCGCGACCGCGAGCTGGTCGACCGCCTCGCCGGCGCCGGCCGCGCCGGCGAGCGCACCGCCGCGCCCGCTCCCTAGGGTCGGGACTCAATTGAGCCAGTAGGCGCAGGTGGCGGCGATGAGGGCACCGGCGAGGTAGTTTCGGGCGAGCTTGTCGTATCGGGTGGCGACGCGGCGGAAGTCCTTGAGCCTGCACCACATGCGTTCGACGCGAT
>DASZVN010000011.1:0-1660 GCA_035547055.1 Hyphomicrobiales bacterium | reverse complement strand
CGATATTGGCGAAGGTGCCGACCGCGCCCGAAATCGCCGCCGTGCCGATCTCCTCGCGCGCCGTCACGAGCCGCGCCCGCGCGCGCTGGAACTCGGCATGGTGGCCGGCAAGCTTGACGCCGAACGTGGTCGGCTCGGCGTGGATGCCGTGGCTGCGGCCGATGGTCGGCGTCAGCTTGTGGGCGAAGGCTTGGCGTTCCAGCGCCGCGAGCACGCGATCGACGTCGGCGATCAGGATGTCGGCGGCGCGGACGAGCTGCACCGCGAGGCAGGTGTCGAGCACGTCGGACGAGGTCATGCCCTGGTGGACGAAGCGCGCCTCGGGCCCGACGATTTCCGCGAGGTGGGTCAGGAAGGCGATGACGTCGTGCTTGACCTCGCGCTCGATGGCGTCGATGCGCGCGACGTCGAAGGTCGCGGCCTTCCCCTTCTCCCAGACCTTGGCCGCCGCCTCCTTCGGGATGATTCCGAGCTCGGCGAGCTTGGTCGCGGCGTGGGCCTCGATCTCGAACCAGATGCGGAACTTCGTCTCCGGCGACCAGATCGCCGCCATCTCCGGGCGCGAATAGCGGGGGATCATGGATGTCGCTCCGCGGAGGCCGTCATCCCGGACCCGCAGAGCGCGATCCGGGATCCGCTCTCACCCGCGGCGCTCAGCCCCGGATCCCGGCTCTCCGCCTCGCTCCGGCCGGGACGACAGGCGCAGGCGTTCATGCCGCGAGGCTCCGGCCGGTCTCGCCGGCGCGGCGGACGGCGGCGATGCGGTCGGGATAGGTCGCAGCGCCCTTGCCGAACACCGAGGAGCCGGCGACGAGGACGTTGCCGCCGGCCGCGACCGCGGCCGCCGCGGTCTCCGGGCCGACTCCGCCGTCGATCACGATGTCGATCGGCCGCTCGCCGATCATGGCGCGGATCGCGGCGATCTTCGGCAGCATCGAGGGCAGGAACTGCTGGCCGCCGAAGCCCGGGTTCACCGTCATCACCAGGACCTCGCCCACGAGATCGAGCACGTTCGCGACGGCATCGGCCGGCGTCGCCGGGTTGATCGCGACGCCGGCGCGCCTGTCGAGCTTGCGGATCGCCTGGAGCGAGCGGTGGAGATGCGGCCCGGCCTCGGCATGGACGATGAGGTGGTCGGCGCCGGCCTCGGCGAACGCCTTCAGGTAGGGGTCGACCGGCGCGATCATCAGGTGGACGTCGAGCGGCTTGCCGGTATGGCGCCGCATGGCCCGCACCGCCTCGGGGCCGAACGAGATGTTCGGCACGAAATGGCCGTCCATCACGTCGACATGGATCCAGTCGCCGCCAGCCTTGTCGGCGGCCTCGACCTCGGCGCCGAAGGCGGCGAAGTCGGCGGCGAGGATGGACGGCGCGACGACGAGCGGCAGGGGCATGGATGGCTCCGGACGCGCGGGCGATAGCACGGGAGGCGTGGCGGCGCCAACCGCGGTCGTTCCGTAGGGTGGGCATGCGCCGCATGCCCACCCTACGTTAACTTCGCCTCCGCAATGACGGCCTCGCGGAGGAAAGGCCTGCCCGCCGGCCCGGCTTGTCCCGCCCGCCGGCGGCAGGGTAGGGTCCGGCCGCCTTTCGCCAGGAGAATTGTCATGAACGAGCAGTCGCCCGCCGTCGCCAGCGGTTCCAGGCTCGCGGGCGCGCT
>DASZVN010000010.1:0-21250 GCA_035547055.1 Hyphomicrobiales bacterium | reverse complement strand
CCGGCACGGTCGCGAGGCCTTGCGGCGCCGGAACGGAGTCCGCCGCGCTGGGAGGCGTCGCGGCAGGCGCGGCGGCCTTTGCGGGAGTCGGCGATGAACCTGCGGCATCGGGCGCGGTCATCTGCAGCGCCATCTGCGATGCGGTCGATGCCGGCGCGGATCCGGACCCGCCGGCCGGGGCGGTGGCCGCCGGTGCGGCGGGCGGAGGGGCGGTGCCCGGCTTCGGCGCGTCAGGAGGTGGCGCAACGCCAGGGGAAACGGGCGACGGCGCGCCCGGCGGCGGATCTGTTCCGGTTGCCCGCGCGACCGCGGCAGCGGCTGCGTTCAGGGCGATCTGCCCTGCGCCCGGAGGCGGCGCGGTCCCGGCGCCCGGGATCGTCGCGCCGGCGGTGGAGGCGCTGCCCGCGCCGGATACGGCGGCAGCGGCAGCCGTCGATCCAGGCGTCGGCGCGGCGACCGTCGGGACGGGAACGAGGGCGGCGAGCAGGGTCGGCGTCGCGACCTGCCCGGGCGCGGCGGCAGCCGGCGCATCGCTATCGGAATCGTCGCGATGGCCATGCCCGGCCGGCTTGTCCGGGTCCGCTGCAACGGTTGCCGGCGCGGCGCCTTCGCCCCCTACTGCGGACGCTGGAGAGGCCGCCGCCGCCGCGGCGGCTGTGGGCGCGCTCGCCCCGCCGCGAACCGGCTGTTGCGACGCCTGCGGCTTGGCCGGCGCGGCTTGCGGCGGCGGCTGCGCTTGACCCCGCATCGACGCGTCGGCGCCCGGAGCGGCCACGGCCTGAAGCACGTCGGCAAAGCCGTCGCCGGCCCCCGGCTCGGCACCGGCAGGCGCGCGCGACGGCACCGCCGGCGGCGATGCGGTCGATTGAGGCAAGGCGGGCAGTGACGAGGCCATCGACGGATCCGAAGCTTCCTCGCCGTGAAGCAAGCTGCGCGCCAGCCCGCCGCCGCCTTGCGTCCCTGGGCTTCGCCGTCGGGTCCCCTGCCGCATGGCCGGCAAATTTGGCCGGCCCGGCAGGTTTTTCCCGGCCGGAGCCGGGCGCAGGCAACTTCAGCGCGCGGACAAGCGGAGCGACCGGCTTAGGCAAATCTTAAAACGCAGGACCTTACGGTCGCGGCCACGGTGTCAGTCGAGCGTGAGAGTAACCCATGACCGAACCGCCACGCGGCAAGGTAAAATATGTGATCGGACCGGACGGAAGCCCGCTGACGATTGCAGATTTGCCGCCGCTCAACACCAAGCGGTGGGTCATCCGCCGCAAGGCCGAGGTCGTCGCCGCGGTGCGCGGCGGCCTGCTCAGCCTGGAGGATGCCTGCCGCCGCTACACCCTGACAGTCGAGGAGTTCCTGGCCTGGCAGAGCTCGATCGACCGGCACGGCCTGGCGGGGCTCCGGACCACCCGGATCCAGCAATACCGGGGTGGTTGAGAAAGCTTTAATTTTACTTGATCTTTACCAGCCGGCTCCGACGCCGGCTTTTTGTTGCCGGCGCGGCCGGTCCGCCACACCCACGCCGGCCATGCGCTTGCAATCGGCCCCGCCGTGGAAAGAATGCGCGCCGCCGCAACGTCCGCCGGCCCTTCCCGATCGAGGTCGCTCCGTCATGGTCAAGGTGCTCTTTCTCGCTCGGTTCTGGCGGCAGACGATGGAGCGCCGGATCGGCTCGATCGACGGCGTCGCGCTGACCGCGACCGACGATTTCGACGCCTTCCTCGCCGGCATCCCCCAGGCTGACGTCCTCATCGTCCCGGATCTCCACGGCGCGCAGGCCAAGCGGCTGGTCGACGCCGTCGCGGCGGCGCCGAACGTGCGCTGGATCCACTCGGTCTCGGCCGGCAACGAGGGGCTGATCGCGGCCGGCCTGCCGGCCACCCGGCTCCTCACCCGCACCCTCGGCGCCGCGGCCAACACCATCGGCGAGCACGTTTTCGCCCTGTTCCTCGCGCTCGGCCACCGCGTGCCGGACCATCTGGCCGCGATGACCGAGGCGCGCTGGCAGCGGCCGAAGACGGCGCCGCTCGCGCTCGAAGGCCGCACGCTCCTCGTCGTCGGCCTCGGCCATATCGGCCGCGAGATCGCCCGCCTCGGCCGCGCCTTCCGCATGACGGTGATCGCCGCCAACCGCACCGTCGCACCGGACGATGCGGTCGACGAAATCCACCCCCTCTCCGCCCTGCCCGACCTCCTGCCCCGGGCCGACCTGATCGCGGTCGCGGTCGCGATGAGCCCCGCGACGCGGCACCTGTTCGACGCCGCCGCCTTCGCCCGCTGCAAGCCGACCGCCCTCCTCGTCAACATCGCCCGCGGCGGCATCGTCGACTCCAAGGCGCTTTGCGACGCGCTCGTCGCCGGCCGGCTCGGCGGCGCGGGCCTCGACGTGACCGAGCCCGAGCCGCTGCCGCCCGACCACCCGCTGTGGCGGGCGCCGAACCTCATCATCTCTCCCCACATGTCGGCGCTCGGCAGCCCCGAGAGCGAGCGGCGGCAGGCCGACCGCGTCGGCGAGAACATCGAGCGCTACGTCCGCGGCGAGGATCCGATCGGGGTGCTCGCGCCCGGCGCATGACGGCCATGCGCGTCCCGCGTCGCAGGGTCGCAGGCCGCGCTGCGTAGAACGCGCATCGAGCAGCGTGTGCGGGACGGGCGTGCGGCGCGGCAGCGCGAAACCGGCATCTGCCGGCGGACGTTGAGAAACGAGGCCGGCCGTCTTTGTTGCACCTGCGAACGGCCATAGATTCGCCGGGATCCTAGGGCTCCCTGCGAGATGAGGGACGCTCCGATATTGCGCTGCACAAGAGCGCGACGAGGAGCGTTGCGGCATTCGGGGGCCGTTCCAGCCCCGCGGGATCAGCGGCGATGTCCGGTCAGCGTATCGTCAGCATCGACTTCTGGCGCGGCCTCGCGCTTCTCACGATCTTCGTCGACCACATCCCGGGCAACCCGCTGGAGCGGGCGACCTACCGGAACTTCGGCTTCTCCGACGCCGCCGAGATCTTCGTGTTCCTGGCCGGCACCGCCGCCGCTTTGGCCTATATGCGCGGCCTCGGCAGCGATGCGCCGCGCACCACGATCAAGGTCGGCCTGCGCGCCTTCACGCTCTACACCTCGCACCTGGCGGTGGTGATCGCCTGCGGCGCGGTCATCGCCTATGCGGTCCTGGCCACCGGCGACAGCCGCTTCCTCGCCAATGTCGGCCTCGACACGCTGACCGCGGCGCCGCTTCACGCCATGATCGGCATCGCCACGCTCGGCTTCCAGCCCGGCTGGATGAACATCCTGCCGCTCTACGTCGTGCTGCTCCTGATGGCGCCGGTGCTGCTGAGCCTCGCCCGGAAGAGCCCGTGGCTCGCGCTCGGCGCGTCGGCGACGCTCTACCTCGCGACCCAGCTCTTCGGGCTGCACCTGCCGACCTATCCGGCGCAGGGAGGCTGGTTCTTCAACCCGCTCGCCTGGCAGCTCCTGTTCACGCTCGGCATCTGCCTCGGCAGCGGGATGATCCGCGGCCTCTCGATGCCGCGCTCGCGCGTCCTGGTCGGGCTGGCTGCCGGCTATGCGGTGCTGGCGGCGGTGTGGGCGCATTTCGGTCCCTACGCGCCGTGGGACCTGCGCCCGGTGCCGCCGTTCCTGTGGGACTTCGACAAGACCAACCTGTCGCTGCCGCGCCTCCTCCATGTCGCCGCGGTGGTCTATCTGATCGCCCAGTTGCCGGTGATCGAGACGCGGCTCCGCCTCAGCGCCATCGCCAAGCCTTTCATCGTGCTTGGGCGTCACTCGCTCCCGGTGTTCTGCGTCGGGACGGTACTTGCCATTACGCTGCAGATCGTGCGTGCTACCTTGGGCACGACGGTCTTGACCGACCTGTTGCTTCTCGGGGCGGGAGCCCTCCTCCAGATCGGGCTCGCATGGGCGTTGGAATGGTACGGTTCGGCAAGCAAGAGCCGCGAGCGGGCGGTCCCCGCCGCCGCGCCGCTGCCGTTGCTGTCGCGCTGAGCGCGGCGCTCCTCGCAGGCGCCGCCCAGGCGCCGGGGTCGAGCCCACCGCCCTTGCTGTCGCCGGCCTGCCGCGTTCCCGAGGTCTACCTCACCTTCCCGTCGGCGCTTCGCCACACCCGTCGGCTGATCGACCGCCACCACTCGGTCCGCGTGCTGGTGGTCGGTCACGCGCTGGTGCCGGCGGTGCCGACCCGGCGCGGGCGGCTCGAAAAGGAGCTGGAGCGCCGGCTGCCCGGCAGCGACTTCGTCATCATCGACGACCGCGGCGCGATCGGCCTCGCCGCCGACGTGTTCGGCCGCATCCAGAGCGAGGTGTTCGACACCGAGCCCGACCTCGTCGTCTGGGAGGTCGGCGCCTCCGACGCGGTCGCCGCGGCCGACCCGGCCAGCCTCGGCGCCACCATCCGCGACGCCGCCCACTGGCTCCGCGAGCGCAACATCGACCTCGTCCTGGTCGACCCGCCCTTCGTGCCCGAGCTCGCCTACGAGCACATCTACTGGCCGATCGTCGGCGAGATCGGCGCGGTGTCGGACCGCGCCGGCATCAACCTGCTGCGCTGGTACGCGGTGATGCAGTACTGGGACATCCGCAACGTCCGCGGCGAGCACCGCCAGGCGCTCCTCGCCGGCAAGCGCCCCTGCATGCCCGAGCTCCTCGCCGAAGCCATCGCCCGTGCCGCGACGCGGTAGGGGCGAGCGCTGCCGTCATTGCGAGCGAAGCGAAGCAATCCAGGGCAACAGCGCCAACGCCTGCGGCCCTGGATTGCTTCGTCGCTCCGCTCCTCGCAATGACGGCTGCGACGGCGGCGCCTACGCCGGCTGGGCCTCGCGGGCGGCGCGGAAGGCGCGCTTGCGGTCGTTGGGGTCGAGGATCGCCTTGCGCAGGCGGATCGACTTCGGCGTCACCTCGACGCGCTCGTCGTCCTGGATATAGGTCAGCGCCCGCTCGAGCGGCATCTGCATCGGTGGCGTCAGGCGCACCGCCTCGTCCTTCGAGGTGGTGCGGATGTTGGTGAGCTGCTTGCCCTTGAGGACGTTCACCTCGAGGTCGTTGTCGCGGGTGTGCTCGCCGACGATCATCCCCGGATAGACCTTCCAGCCCGGCTCGATCATCATCGGGCCGCGGTCCTCGAGGTTCCACAGCGCGTAGGCCACCGCCTCGCCGGACGCGTTGGCGATGAGGACGCCGTTGCGGCGGCCGGGAATGTCGCCCTTCCAGGGCTGGTAGCCGTGGAACAGGCGGTTCATCACCGCAGTGCCGCGCGTGTCGGTGAGAAGCTCGCCCTGGTAGCCGATCAACCCGCGGGTCGGGGCGTGGAAGACGAGGCGGAGGCGCCCGCCGCCGGACGGCCGCATCTCGACCATGTCGGCCCGGCGCTCGGACAGCTTCTGCACCACGACGCCCGAGTGCTCCTCGTCGACGTCGATCACGACCTCCTCGACCGGCTCCATGAGCTGGCCGCCCTCGTCGCGGCGCAGCACCACCCGCGGGCGCGAGATCGACAGCTCGAAGCCCTCGCGCCGCATGGTCTCGATCAGGATGCCGAGCTGGAGCTCGCCGCGGCCGGCGACCTCGAACGAGTCCTTGTCCGCGGTCTCCGACACCTTGAGCGCGACGTTGCCCTCGGCCTCGCGGAGCAGCCGGTCGCGGATCACGCGGCTCGTCACCTTGTCGCCCTCGGTGCCGGCGAGCGGGCTGTCGTTGACCGAGAAGGTCATCGCCACCGTCGGCGGATCGATCGGCTGGCCGACGATGGGCGCCTCGGTGTCGAGCGCGCAGAAGGTGTCGGCGACGGTGCCCTTGGTCAGGCCGGCGATGGCGACGATGTCGCCGGCCCCGGCCTCCTCGATGCCGCGCCGCTCCAGGCCGCGGAACGCGAGGAGCTTGGTCACCCGCCCGCGGTCGACCTCGACGCCGTCGCGGTCGAGCACCTTGATGGTCTGGTTGGCCCGGACGCTGCCGGAGGTGATGCGGCCGGTGACAATGCGGCCGAGATAGGGGTCGGCTTCGAGGATGGTGCCGAGCATGCGGAACGGCCCCGGCTCGACTTGCGGCTCGGCGACGTGGCGGAGCACGAGGTCGAACAGGGGCGCCATGCCCTGGTCCTGCGGGCCTTCGGGCGAAGCCGCCATCCAGCCCTGCTTGGCCGAGCCGTAGAGGATCGGGAAGTCGAGCTGCTCGTCCGAGGCGTCGAGCGCGGCGAAGAGGTCGAACACCTCGTTCACCACCTCGACGGGACGGGCGTCGGGGCGGTCGACCTTGTTGATGACGACGATCGGCTTCAGCCCGATCTTCAGCGCCTTGGAAACCACGAACTTGGTCTGCGGCAGCGGCCCCTCGGAGGCGTCGACCAGGACCAGCGCCCCATCCACCATGTTCAGGATGCGCTCGACCTCGCCGCCGAAATCGGCGTGACCGGGGGTGTCGACGATGTTGATGCGGACGTCCTTCCACACCACCGAGGTCGCCTTGGCGAGGATGGTGATGCCGCGCTCGCGCTCGAGATCGTTGGAGTCCATCGCGCGGTCGACCACGCGCTGGTGGTCGCGGAAGGTGCCGGACTGGGCGAGGAGCTTGTCGACCAGCGTGGTCTTGCCGTGGTCGACATGGGCGATGATGGCAACGTTGCGCAATGTCATGCGATCAAAATCCAAAAGGCCGCGCCTCGGGTCCGAGGGCGGCCGCCTTTCTTGCGGCGCAACATAGGGACCGGCGGCGAAAACGCAATCGTTCTGCGCGGCCTGCCGCCGAGAACCTGAACCTGTCCCCGAACTGCAAGGCCACGTCGCGCGTTGTTGGGCGGCCAACGATCCCGGAGGCCGCGATGTCGGTCGAGCAAGTCTTCACCCGCGCCGCCAACGGCGTCGCCCACGCCGCCGGCAAGCCCGTCACCTTCGCACTGTGCTGCGTGGTGGTGCTGGCCTGGGCGGCGATGGGTCCGCTCGCCGGCTATTCCGACACCTGGCAGCTCATCATCAACACCGGCACCACCATCGTCACCTTCCTGATGGTGTTCCTGATCCAGAACACCCAGAACCGCGACGGCGCCGCGATCCAGGCCAAGCTCGACGAGTTGATCCGCTCCAGCGCCGCGCAGAACTATTTCGTCGGCATCGAGCACCTGACCGAGGCCGAGCTGGAGGACATCCGCAAGCGCTGCGAGGACCGCGCCAAGGCCGCCGAGATGGTCGGCGAGCGGGTCGTGGGCGAGGTCGACCAGAAGGCCGCGCGCCGCGCCGACGAGGTGGGCTGAGGCCGCGTCAGTCGGCCGGAAGGTCCTCGCGCGGGCGGCCGGCCCATTCCTCGAGGTCGAGCGCCTCGGCGCGCTCGCGCGGCGGGCCGAGGAAGGCCGGCACGATGATGAAGGCCGCCAGCAGCGTGAAGATCAGCGAGATCAGGAGGAG
This sequence comes from Hyphomicrobiales bacterium, assembly GCA_035547055.1. GTDB lineage: Bacteria > Pseudomonadota > Alphaproteobacteria > Rhizobiales > Methylopilaceae > DASZVN01. The sequence continues at coordinate 13,853 of DASZVN010000010.1, read as the reverse complement.
CTGCCCCATGCTCGCCGTGCCGGGGTGGCGCGACAGGCAGAGGCTGCCGAAGGCCGCGCCGGTGGTGAGCGCGCTGAAGAAGATCGCCCGCGTCAGGCTCGACGCCAGCATGTCGACCACGCCGGCCCGCCAGGCGACGATGTAGTAGATGTGGAAGGCGACGCCGACGCCGAACATCAGCGGCAGCGCAATGATGTTGGCAAAGTTGAGCGGCAGGCCGACGATCGAGGCCGCCTCCAGGCTCATGATGCCGGCGAGGACCAGCGGGCCCAGCGTGAGCAGGACGTCGAGCGGTCGGCGCAGCGTCACCACCAGGATGACGAAGATCGCGGCGAGCGCGAGGAGCCCGGCCTCGATGAACGACCACACCACGGTGCGGCCGGACTCGATGATCGTGACCGGCGCGCCGGTGGCGTCGGGCGCAATCGTGCGCACCGCCGCGACGAAGTCGGCGGCGACGCCGCTGTCGGAGGTGTCGCCCGAGGGCGTCACCTCGACCCGGGCGCGGCCGCCCGGCGCCACCCATTGGGCGCGGAGGTCGGCAGGAAGACTGGCGCGAGTGATGCGGCTCGGCTGCAGCTCGTCGCGGAGCTGGCCGAGCACCACCGCGACCTCCTCGCCGACGGCCGCGTTGGCGCGCGCGCGGCGCGCCGGATCGGCCGCCGCCAGCGCGTTCGCCGCGTCCGCCAGCGCCCGTGCCGCCGCGGCCCCCGTGGTGTTGCGGCCACCGGCGGCGGCGCGGAGCGCGCGGGCGGTCTGGTGCAGCGCCGCGACGATCTCGGCATCGCCCGGCGCCGGCGCGGCCTTGGCGGGCGACAATGCCGGCAGCAGCTCGGCGGCGGCCCCGTTGATCGCGGCGAGCTTCTCTTCCTGGCCGGCCGGGACGAAGCGCGACAGCGTCACCGTCCGCGCCACCTCGGGCAGCATGTCGAGGCGGGCCGCCAGGCGGTCGGCCGCGGCGAGCGAGGGCGCCATCACCTCGACGACGTTGGGGTTGGTGTCGGGATCGCGGGCGAGGTCGCGGAACGTCGCAACCGATTCCACCGTCGGGCTGCGGAGATCCATCGGGTTGGAGTCGAAGCTCATCGAGGCGAGGAACGGCGCCCCGGCGACGACCACCGCCGCGGTCGCGGCCAGGACCACCGGGCGGTTCCGCGCGATCCAGCGGTCGACCCCGGCGAGCGAGGCGGTCTCCATCGGCGCGTGCTCGGGCGGCGGGCGGAACAGCGCGAGCAGCGCCGGCAGGAGCGTCAGGTTGGCGACGTAGGCGATCGCCATGCCGAGCCCGGCGATCAGGCCGAGCTCGGACACGCCCTTGAACGCGGTCGGTAGGAACGACAGGAAGCCGGCGAGGAGCGACACCGCCGCGAGCGTCAGCGACGCGCCGACCCCCCGCGCCGCGAGGCGCAGCGCCGGCTGGAGGTCGCCTTCGCCGTGGCGCTCGGCGCGGTAGCGCACCGCGAACTGGATGCCGAAATCGACCCCGAGGCCCACGAACAGCACCGCGAAGGCCACCGAGATCAGGTTGAACTCGCCGACGATGAGGAGCCCGGCGCCGGTGGTGACGACGAGCCCCGCGAAGAGCGTCACCAGGACCGCCGCGATGATGCGGAACGACCTCAGCGCGAGGAACAGGATGATGGCGACGGCGACGACCGTGAGCGAGAGCGTCAGCGGCGCGTCCTGGGCGACGGTCGCGAATTCCTCGTCGGACAGCGGCACGTCGCCGGTCAGCCGCACCGTGACGCCCTGGTCGGGCGTCAGGCCGAGGCGCTGCACGGCGGCGCGAAGCGCGCCGATCGCCGCGCTGCCGGGCTCGAGCGCGCCGTAGTCGAGGACGGGCCGCGCCACGACGAGCTTGCGGCGGGCCGAGGGCGGCGGCGCCTGCCCGGTCAGAAGCGCCTGCCATTCGAGCGCCGGCCGCCTGCCGGCGGCGGCGCGGCCGAGCGCCTCGGACAGCACCGTGAAGGACGGCGCGAGGTCATCGAGGCCGACGAGGCCGGCGCGCTCCCCGGCGAGGCTGGCGCCGACCGCGCCCATCAGGCCGCGGAGGCTGGGGTCGGCGGCGAGCGGGGCGAGGAGCGCCCGCTCGCGCCCGAGCTGCCGGAGCGTCGCGGCGAGCTGGTCGGGCGGCAGGAACAGGAGGCCGTTCCTGCGGAAGAACGGGCCGCCGTCGGGCTGCTCGACGCCGCGGAACAGCCTGGGCATGGCGCCGAGCGCCGCGGCGAGGCGCGTCGCGGCGGCATCGGCGCGCGTGGCGGTGTCGCCGTCGACCACCGCGACGATCAGGTCGGCGGTGGCGGGAAAGGCCCGGGCGAAGGCGATCTCGTCCCGCCGCCAGCGGGCGTTGGCGGAGATCAGCCCGGCGGTATTGGTGTTGACGGCGAATGCGGTCGCGGCCTCCCAGATGCCGAGCGCCGCCAGCACCGCGGCGAGGACGACCACCCGCCACGGATGGCGTGTGCAGGCGGCGACGACCGCCTCGATCATGGCGGCGAATTCCGGTCGGTCGCGCCCAGACGAGGACATCTTCCGCGCCGGGCGCGCGGCCGCCCCCTCCACCATGCGTCGCACGGTCCCCCGCCGCCGCGCGGGGGAGGTGGCGAGCATAGCGGGCCGGAGGGGGGCCGTCGGAAGAAATCGATGGGGGGGTCCCCTGCGCTAGACACCGTCGTCGCGGTCATCCTCGCTCTTGAGCCAGTTGTTCTGCGCCTTCTCGTCGTAGCCGCGGCGGCTGGAATAGAACATCAGCCCCATCAGCCCGCAGCCGATGAGCAGCGAGAAGACGATGCCGCCCCACAGCGCGACATAGCCCGCGGTCGGCATCGCGGTGTCGACCGAGGTCCACTCGACATAGGCGACGATCACCGCGAGGCCGAGCAGGATCAGGAGGACGGCGATCAGGAGGGTGGATTGCTTCATGCGCGCGAGCCTGGACCGGGATTTGCCGAAAGAGCGTATGGCGGCTTTCGGAAGAAACGCGATGCCGCGTCAACGCGACGCCGGCGCGCAGCGGCGATCCGAACAAATCATCCCTGCCCCGCCGCGTCGACCCCGGAGTGGAAAGCCGCCGGAGCGGGCTGGCGTCTCTCGGTCGCCATCCCGCCCGGGCTCCCTGCTCGAGCATGATCTTCTCCGAAACCGCTGCACACTTTTCGGGATCATGCCTTAGGATCGCGGCCCGCGCGGGGCGCCTTGCCGGCGCATGCCGCCGCTCTCCAACGAAGGGAAACGAGAATGGCCGAGGACATGCTCCAGCGCGGGCTGGAAATCCGCAAGGCGGTGCTGGGCAAGGACTACGTCCAGCGCGCCTTCGACGGCGCCGACGACTTCAACCGCCCCATGCAGGAGATCATGACGGCCTATTGCTGGGGCACGGTGTGGGGCCGCGAAGGCCTGCCGCGGAAGACCCGGAGCCTCCTCAACCTCGCCATGCTGAGCGCGCTGAACCGCACCCACGAGCTCAAGTCCCACGTCCGCGGCGCGCTCACCAACGGCGTGACCAAGGAGGAGATCCAGGAGGTGTTCCTCCAGGTCATGATCTATTGCGGCGTCCCTGCCGCGGTCGAGGCGTTCCGCGCCGCTTCCGAGGTTTTCGCCGAGCAGAAGAAGTAGGACATCTCCTCGTAGGGTGGGCATCGGCAGCGCCGATGCCCACGTTGGGGGTCGCACCCTGGGCAGGCTGCGCTTGCCCATCCGGCAGGAGGCCGCCGCCTCACCCGCCGAAGAGGTGGCGGATGAAGGCCAGCGGGGCGCGGACGATCGTCGGCGCGCCCCGGTCCGGCGGCAGCGGATAGCCGGAATTGACCACCGCGGCGCCGGGACCGGCACCGCCCTCGGCCACCAGCGTGGAGTGCCAGTCGCCCGGCAGCGCCATCGGCGTGAGGCCACGATGGGCCGCGGTCATGAACGTCGACCAGATCGCGACCGGCACGTTCGAGCCCGAGGCGTGCCTGGTCGGGGAATCGTCGTCGTTGCCGACCCAGACCGCGGTGACGAGCCGCGCGGTGTAGCCGACGAACCAGGCGTCGCGGAAATCCTGGCTGGTGCCGGTCTTGCCGGCCGCGGGCCAGCCGCCGGCCGAGGCGCGCCGCGCGGTGCCGATCGCGAGCGTCTGCGACAGCATGTAGTTCATCATGCCGACCTCGTCGGGGTCGATCACCCGGCCGAGCCCGGAGCCCTGGTGGGCGTAGAGCGCGTGGGCGCGGGCCCCGGTGGTGCGGACGCGGCTGACGACATAGGGGATGATGCCGTAGCCGCCGTTGGCGAAGCTGGCATAGGCGCCGGCCATCTCCAGCGGCGACACCTCGGAGGTGCCGAGCGCGATCGACGGGTCGGCGGTCAGCGGCGAGACGATGCCGAGCCGCCGCGCCGTCGCCACCACCGCGCGCGGCCCGACGTCGAGGGTCAGCCGGACCGACACCGTGTTCAGCGACAGCGCCAGCGCCTCGGTCAGCGGCACCGGACCGCGATAGCGATGGTCGGCATTCTCGGGCCGCCAGCCCTTGAGCGCGATCGGCGCGTCCCTGACGACCGTGTCGGGCGTGTCGCCGCGCTCCAGTGCCGCCAGGTAGACGAACGGCTTGAACGCCGAGCCCGGCTGGCGCCGCGCCGTCACCGCGCGGTCGTACTGGCTCTGCGCGTAGGAGCGACCGCCGACCAGTGCGCGCACGGCGCCATCCATGCCGAGCGAGACCAGCGCGCCCTGGCGGACGCCGTATTTCGCGCCTTCCTGGTCGAGCGTGCGGACCACCGCCTCCTCGCCCTCGGCCTGGAGCACCGGGTCGATGGTGGTGTCGACGACGAGGTCGGAATGGTACTCGCCGACGAGGTCGTCGAGCTGGTCCATCACCCAGTCGGCGACATAGCCGGCGGCGCCCTCGGACCGCGGCGCCGCGACCGCCATCGGCGCCGCCATCGCGGTCTTGGCCTCGCGGCCGGTGATGAAGCCGGCGTCGGCCATGGCGCCGAGCACGAGCTCGCCGCGCGCCTCGGCCGCCTTGAGATTGTGGGTCGGGGCGAGCCGCGACGGCGCCTTGACGAGGCCGGCCAGGATCGCCGCCTCGGCCAGCGTCACGTGCCGCGCCGAGGTGCCGAAATAGCGCTGCGCCGCGGCCTCGACGCCATAGGCGCCGTCGCCGAAATAGACCCGGTTGAGGTAGAGCGCGAGGATCTCGCGCTTGGTGAACTTGTGCTCGAGCCACACCGCGAGGATGGCTTCCTGGATCTTGCGCTCGAGCGAGCGCTCGGGGGTGAGGAACAGGTTCTTCGCGAGCTGCTGGGTGATGGTCGAGCCGCCCTCGACCACGCCGCCGGTGCGCACATCCTGATAGAGGGCGCGGACGAGGCCGATCGGGTCGACGCCGAAATGGCTGTAGAAGCGGCGGTCCTCGATCGCGACGAAGGCCTTCGGCAGATAGGGCGGCAGCTCGCTCAGCTTGACCGCGGCGCCGCCCTCGCCGCGATGGGCGAGAAGCGAGCCGTCGCTCGCGAGGATGGTCACGCTCGGCGGCCGCGGCGGGATCTGGAGGGACTGGATCGACGGCAGCCGCGCCGCCTCGTAGGCGACGATGCCGGCGACGCCGACCACGACCCAGATCGCGACGACCGCAGCCCAGGTCAGGATGCGGCGGACCCAGCCGCGCCGGCCGCCGCCGGAGCCGCCGCCATTGCCGCGACGCCGGTTGCCGCCGCCGCCATCGCCGGACGAGCGGGAACGCGTGGCCTTGGCCGGCGCGCTCACCGGCGGCTCGCTTCCGCCGCGCGTCTTGGCGGCGCCGGCGCGCGGGCGCCGGCCACGGGGAGCCGCGGCCCGGTCGTCGGCGGTGAGGCGCAGGTCGAGCGCGCCCGGGGCGGCATCGAAGCGCGGCTCCGCGCGTTCGGCGCGGCCACGTCGCTTCCTGCCCGACCCCAGCATCTTTTCCGTGACTCCCCCAGGGCGGCGACGCCGCGCTGGCATCCCGCATGGACAGTGAATGCGGCGGGTTTAGGGTCCGTTACCCCGGCAGCATCGGGACCACCTCCCAGGCGCCGCGCCAGATCATGTCGAGCGCCACGTAGACGATAACGGCGAGGCCGCCCCAGGCGATCCAACGGAAGCGCTCCAGCATCCGCGCGATCAGCGCGGCGGCGAGCCCCATCAGCGCGACCGAGAGGGCGAGGCCCGCGACCAGCACCCACGGATGCTCGCGGGCCGCGCCGGCGACCGCGAGCACGTTGTCGAGCGACATCGAGACGTCGGCGACGACGATCTGGCGGATCGCCCCGCCGAGCGTCTTGCCCGGCGCCGCCGTCTCGCCCTGCCCGGCACCATCCGGCACCGCCGCGGCGCGGCTGCCGCGAAGCTCGCGGAACATGCGCCACGCGACCCACAGCAGAAGCAGCCCGCCGGCGAGCACCAGCCCGACGATCTGGAGCAGCGCCGTCGCCGCGCCGGCGAACACGATGCGAAGCACGGTCGCCACGCCGATGCCGATCAGGATGGCGCGGGTGCGCTGCTCCGGGCGGAGGCCGGCGGCGGCGAGGCCGATGATGACGGCGTTGTCGCCGGCGAGCACGACGTCGATCACCACGACCTGAAGGAAGGCCGCGACGATCTCGGGCGAGAGCCACGCGCTCACCGGCGCGCTCCGAGGCGGAGGGCTGCGGGCGGGATCGCAGTGATGGTCGAGGGCGTCATGCCGAGCCGGTCCGTCGTCGTCGCGACAACCAGTCCGACATCGCAGGTGCTTTCGCGCCTGCCAGAGGGGCCCGGCCTGGTCCCGTAAAGATAGATATTTCAGCCGCCGGCTCAAGCCGGTCGGCGGCAGCCTCACCAGGGGAAGGCGTAGCTGCCGCTCGGCGCCAGCGAAGTTTTCGCAACCACGGCGGCGTTCACCGGGCCCGCGGGCGCGGGTGCCGCCCTGGCAGCGCCGGAGCCGGCGCCGTGCCCTTCGCCGGGCCGGCAGGCATGGGTGACGCCGTCGAAGCCGCGATAGGTCCCGGTCGCGGCATCGAAGGTGCGGTAGTGCGAGCAGAGCGCAAAGCGGCTCGCCCTCTCGACGTCGTGCACGCGATCCTCGGCATCGGACCGGCGGAGCGCGGAACGGCCGGTGCGGACAATCGCGGCCGGCGCCAGTGCCGCGATCGCCGGCGCGGGAGCGGCTGACGCCGGGGCCGCCGGCCGCACGGCGGCAGGCGGCGGCGCGGCCTTGGCGGACTCCGCTGCGGCAGCCGCCGCCATGGCCTGCAGCCGGCTCGCCATCGCCGCGGCGATGGCAAAGGTCCGGTCGACCCGCGTCACGACGACGCCGCTGTCGACCGCGACAACGGGGACGGTCGTGACCGTCGTCGTGGCCGCCGCTGCGCCTTGAACCACAATCAAGCCAAGGCTAAGCGACCACCCTGCGCCGATGAGACGGCCACTGAATGAACGCGACAACCCGGTACTCCAACGCCATTTGCGTTGCTTAACATAGCATTAAGTTTGTCGTCCGCATCAATTACATCATCAGGTGGTTAATCGCATAGGTTGTTGAACCGAATTGCCCTCGGACGGAAAATGACAACGCCGCGGCTCACGCCTTGTCGTTCACCAGGACCGACTTGACGTTGACGAATTCGCGGATGCCGAAGTCGGACACTTCGCGACCGTACCCGCTATCCTTGATCCCGCCGAACGGCAGCCGCGGATCGGAGCGCACGGCCTCGTTGACGAAGCTCATGCCGGCCTCGAGCCGCTCGGCGGCGATGGCCTCGCCGCGGGCGAGGTCGGAGGTGATGACGCCCGAGCCGAGGCCGAAGCGTGAGGAATTGGCGATGGCGATGGCGTCGGCCTCGTCGACGGCCTCGATCACCGCGGCGACCGGGCCGAACACCTCCTCGTCATAGGCCGCCATCCCGGGCCTGACATTGCCCAGCACCGTCGGCGGATACCACGCGCCCGGCCGTGCCGGGACCTTGCCGCCGGCGAGAAGACGCGCCCCCTTGGCGAGGCTGGCCTCGACCTGGGCGTGGATCTCGTCGCGGGCCGCGACGCTGACCAGCGGGCCGACCCGGGTGTCGGGATCGCCCGGCTCGCCCGGCACGATCGCCGCCATCTTCTCCGCCAGCGCCTGCTCGAAGCGCTCGCGGATCGGGCGGACGACGACGAAGCGCTTGCCGGCGATGCAGCTCTGTCCGCCGTTGACGAGGCGCGCGTTGGTCGCGATCTCGGCGGCGCGGGCGATGTCTGCGTCGGCGAGGATCACGTAGGCGTCGCTGCCGCCGAGCTCGAGCACGCATTTCTTGAGCGCTGCACCGGCGGCCTCGGCGACCCGGCGGCCGGCCTCGACGCTGCCGGTCAGCGTCACCGCGGCGACGTCGCCGTCCTCGATCAGCGCCTTCACGTCGCGGCTCGGCACCAGGAGCGTGCGGAACAGGTTCTCCGGGAAGCCCGCCTCGCGAAACACCTTCTCGATCGCGAGCGCGCAGCCCGGCACGTTGCTCGCGTGCTTCAGGACCGCGGCGTTGCCGGCCATCAGCGACGGCGCGGCGAAGCGGAAGACCTGCCAGAACGGGAAGTTCCACGGCATGATAGCGAGGATCACGCCGAGCGGATTGTAGGTGACGAACGCCTTCGGCCCGCCGAGGTCGACCGGGCGCCGGGCCAGGAACGCTTCCGCATTGTCGGCGAAATAGTCGCAGTTGAAGGCGCACTTGTCGATCTCGGCGCGTCCCTCCTTCGCGGTCTTGCCCATCTCGACCGTCATCAGGGTCGCGAGCTCGTCGCGATCGCGGCGCAGCACGGCGGCGGCCGCCTTCATCAGCCGCGCCCGCTCGGCGAACGGGGTCTCGCGCCAGTCCTCGAACGCGCGGCGGGCCAGCGCGACGATGGCGTGGGCCTCGGCCGGCGTGTGGCCGTCATAGGTGCGGCCGGGCTCGCCGGTCGCAGGGTCGACGGTCGGGAACTGTGGCGCGGCGGACTTGGCCCGGGTGGCGGCTTCGGCCATGGCGGCTCTCCTGATCGAGACGGTCTTCCGGCGGACTATAGCGCGCCGGACCGACCATGGGCTCCCCTGCCGCCCGATGCCGCTTGTCGAGCAGGTCGGTTATGATATAACATAACACAGATTGGCGGCGCGGGGCCGCCAGGCTGCACGGCGGAAATCGGGGGAGAGTCGATGAAGACGGCTTTGTTGCTGGCCACGGCGCTGCTCGCGGCCGGAGCGGGCGAGGCGTGGGCCGCGCCGGCGGTGAAGGCGGTCGCCGCAGAGAACTTCTATGGCGACGTGCTTCGCCAGATCGGCGGGAGCCATGTCGCGGTCACCACCATCCTCAGCAATCCCAACCAGGATCCGCACGAGTTCGAGGCCAGTCCCTCGACCGCGCGGGCGCTCGCCGGTGCCGCGCTCGTCGTCTACAACGGCGCCGACTACGACCCCTGGATGGCGCGGCTGCTCACGGCCTCGCCCGCGCCGCACCGGGCGGCCGTCGTCGCCGCGGATCTCGTCGGCGCCAGGGCGGGAGACAACCCCCATCTCTGGTACGATCCGAAGACCATGCCCGCCGTCGCCGCGGCGGTCGCGGGCGATCTCGAACGCCTCGACCCTGCCGATGCGGCGGGCTACGCGCGCCGGCTCGCCACCTTCCAGGCGTCGCTGAAGCCGATCCGCGACCGCATCGCGGCGATCCGCGCGGCCCATCCGGGCGTCGCGGTGACGGCGACGGAGCCGGTGTTCGGCTACATGGCGGCGGCGCTCGGCTTCGCGATGCGGAACGAGCGCTTCCAGATCGCGGTGATGAACGATACCGAGCCCAGCGCGCGGGACGTTGCCGCATTCCAAAACGACCTCGAGACGCGTAAGGTCCGCCTCCTCTTCTACAACAGCCAGGTCACCGACGAGATGACGGAGCGGCTCCTGAAGCTCGCCAAGGCCTCGGGCGTGCCGGTCGTCGGCGTCACCGAAACCGCGCCGGCGGGCAAGTCCTACCAGCAATGGATGGAAGACGAGCTCGCCGCGGTGGAACACGCCCTTGCAGCTCCTTCGCGCTGACGCCGCATTGGCCTTCGACCGCGTGAGCCTCCAGCTCGGCGGCCGGCGCGTGCTCGAGGACGTCTCGCTCGCGATCGGGACCGGCGAGTTCATCGGCCTGCTCGGCCCGAACGGCGCCGGCAAGACCACGCTGATGCGGGCCGCCCTCGGCCTGGTGAGGCCGGCGCGCGGCGCGATCCGCGTGCTCGGCGCGCCGGTCGGGCGCGGCAATCCGGCGATCGGCTACCTGCCGCAGAGCCGCAGCGGCCTCGGCGACCTCCGCCTCAACGGCCGCGAGGTGGTGACGAGCGCGGTCGACGGCCACCGCTGGGGCCTGCCGGTTGGCCGCGCCCGTGCCCGCGCCGCCGACCGTGCGCTCGACCTCGCCGGGGCGCAGGCCCTGGCCGATCGCCCGCTCGGCGCCATGTCGGGCGGCGAGCGCCAGCGCCTCCTGATCGCCCAGGCCCTGGTCGGCGAGCCGCGCATCCTCCTGCTCGACGAGCCGCTGATCAGCCTCGACCTCGCCCACCAGAAGGCGACGATCGAGCTGGTGCGCCGGCTGCGCGACGAGCTGAAGCTGACCGTCCTGTTCAGCGCCCACGAGGTCAACCCGCTGATCGGCGCGATCGACCGCGTGCTCTATCTCGGCGGCGGCCATGCCGCGCTCGGGCCGATCGAGGAGGTCGTCACCGCCCCGGTGCTGTCGCGGCTCTACGGCATGGACATCGAGGTGCTGCGCGCCGGCGGGCGCATCTTCGTCATGGCCGGCGGCTACGACATGGAGCACGACGAACACCGCCACGACCATGGCCACGCGCACGGCCACGACCACAGCCATCACGGCCATCGGCACGATGCTGCACTATGACTTCATGCGAAACGCCTTCGCCGCCGCCGGCATCGTCGCGGCGGTGGCGGGCGTCGTGGGCTATTTCGTGGTGCTGCGCGCCCAGGCCTTCGCCGGCCACGCGCTGTCCCATGTCGGCTTCGCCGGCGCCACCGGCGCGCTCCTGATCGGCCTGCCGCCGCTGGCGGGCCTCCTCGTCCTCAGCGTCGGCGCCGGGGTCGCGATGGGGCTCCTCGGCGACCGGCTGGCGCAGCGCGACCTCGCCATCGGCATGGTGCTGGCGCTCGCGCTCGGCCTCGGCCTGCTGTTCGTCCATTTCTACACGGCGGGGGCGAACCAGGCGACCGCGCTCCTGTTCGGCAACGTGCTCGCGGTCGGCCGCGCGACGCTCGGCTGGCTCGCGCTGCTCGCCCTCGCCTGTCTCGCGCTGATGGCGGCGATGGCGCGGCCGCTGGTGTTCGCGACGCTCCACCCCGAGCTCGCCGAGGCCAAGGGGGTGTCGCTCCGCCTGCTCGGCGTGCTGTTCCTGGCGACGGTCGGCATCGCGGTGGCGGAGGCGTCGCAGATCGTCGGCGTGCTCCTGGTGTTCACGCTGCTGATCGGGCCCGCGGCGACCGCGACCCGGCTGACCGGGCGCCTCGGCGCGGGCGTCCTGCTCGCGGCGGTGCTGGCGCTGGCCGAGGCCTGGGCCGGCCTCGTGCTGGCCTACTACACCGACTGGCCGGCGAGCTCGTGGATCACCCTCGTCAGCGTCGCGGCCTATGGGCTCAGCCTGCTGCCGCGCGGCCGGCGCGTCGCCGCCGCGGCCCACCAGCACGGCGGCTGAGATGGCGCTCGGCCTGTTCCGGCGGCGCGAGCGCGACCCCGAGGAGAGGGCGGGCCTCGCCCGGGTCGAGGCGTGGGCGCGGGCGGCGCTGGGCGAAGGCGGCGGCGACATCCTGGTGCGCCAGATCGTCTGCCCCGACCCCGGCTGCACCGACATCCAGACCATCGTCCTGATCACGCCGCCGGGCCGGAAATCCGCCGCCGTCAGCCTGAACGGCGAGGCCCGCGCCCTGACCGAGATCGACGTCCGCGCCGCCCTCGCGACCCTCGGGTTCTGAGCCGTAGGATCGGCATCGGCGAGCCGATGCCATCCTACCCGCATCGGCCTCTAGCCGTACGCGGCGCCGCCGAGGAGCAGGCCGACGAGGAAGGTCGCGCCGAAGGCCAGCACCACGAGCCCGGCCAGCACCTCGCAGCCGTGGACCAAGACCGCCCCGCCGCCGCCCGGGCTGACCGAGGCCAGGCGCAAGGCGAACGCCTTGGCAGTGACCGCGAGCGTCGCGATCAGCGTCACCGTCAGCGCGGTGCCGACCGCCATCGCGAGCGTCGCGGCGATGCCGGTCCAGAGCAGGCCCTGGGCCAGCGCGAAGACCAGGATGATCAGCGCGCCCGAGCATGGCCGGATGCCGACCGCGACCACGGCGGAGGCGGCGCGGCGCCAGTCGAAGCGGCCCGCGAGCGTCGCCGGCTCCGGCACATGGGCGTGGCGGAACAGGAAGCCGCCGCCGCCGGGCGTCGCGACGGCGAGGCGTCCGCCGCCCGGCGCGAGCGCCGCCACGAGCGCGGCCGCCTTGCGCCACACCAGCATCGCGCCGAGCACCATGACGACGGCATAGCTCGCCGCCTCGAGCCACCACGCGGCGAGCCCGATCGCCTTGCCGGTCAGCCCGAGCAGGACGGCGAACAGCGACACGATCGCAATCGCGCACAGCGCCTGCGCCCCGGCCGCCGCGAAGGACAGGGCGACGCCGCGGCGGAAGGTCTCGCCGGTCGCGACGAGGTAGGAGGCGATCACCGTCTTGCCGTGGCCCGGCCCGGCGGCGTGGAAGACGCCGTAGGCGAAGCTGAGGCCGGCGAGCAGCAGGAGCGCGGAGCCGTCGGCGCGGCTCCGGCTGAGCGCATGCGACAGCGCCTGGTAGAAGCGCGCCTGCTCGGCCACGATCCAGCCGAAGAAGCGCGACGAGCCCGGCCCCGCGCCGTCGGGACGGAGGATGCCGAAGGCGCCAAGCGCAGCGCTGCCCGGCGCCGCGGCGGGCGACGGCGGCGGCGCGGCCGGCTTCGGCGGTGCCGGCAACGCCGCCATCGGGCGCAGCCAGGCCATCTGCCAGGCGGTCTCGACGCGGACGATCGGCACGTCGCGGAGGCTCGCCTCGTCGCTCTCCTCGTAGGCGGGGTCGTCGTCGCCGGGAGCGTCGGCGACGGTGGCGTCTTCCGCCGGCAGCGGGGCGACCACGATGGTCGGCGCCTTCGCGTCCCGCTGCACCGGCGGGGGCGGCGGCGCGACCGGCGCGGCGGCGACCGCCGGATGGCCGCCGGCGCAGGTCACGGCGATGACGTTGGCGTAGCGCTCGCCGTAGGAGCTGCGCGCCGTGAGCTGGGTGAAGAACGATTCCGAGATCTTCGAGGTCTGCGCCGTCATGTCGCCGCCGGCCGGCGGATAGGCCTTCACGCCGCAGCCCTTCGGTGCATCCTGGAGTGCGGCGGCCCGCGTCTTCTCCAGCTCGAAATCGACGAAGATGGTGGGGTCGTAGATCTCGACCGCGAAGGACGTGCCGGCTGGCGGCGCCTGGGCGAACGGCAGCGTGAAGTGCAGCGTGAGCTGGTGGCCGTCATAGCTCAGCCAGTAGTCGGTCGGCGCCTTGAAGCCGTACTTGGCCTTGCCTTCCTTGACGAAGGTGAAATAGCCGAAATCGGCGAGCGAGGTGACGTTGGTGTGGGCGAGGTCGGCGAGCTCGGCCCGCGAATATTTGCCGTCGTGGTTCTTGTCGAGGCCTTGGACCGCGAAGGCCGAGAACATCTCGTCGAAGCGCCATTCCTGGCGGATCGCGGTCGGCGCCCCGGCCTTGTCGAAGACGATGGTGCTGCGCGTCGTCACCCAGACGTGCGGATGGGCGCTCGCCGGGCCTGCGAAGGCCATGAGCGCCAGCACGAGCCACGCGGACAGGATCGCCAGCCGCACCTCGCCCCCC
>DASZVN010000009.1:0-9660 GCA_035547055.1 Hyphomicrobiales bacterium | reverse complement strand
GCCGCTTGCCCGGCGCGACCGCGTTCGCGATCGGGCGGCCGGCGGCATCGTGGGTCGCGAAGGAAAAATCGGTCAGCTCGTTGTTCAGCATGAAGCCGTCGACCATGAGGCGCGCGCCGAACGCCGACTCGATGCTCGAGGTCATCGCGACGACGTCGCCGTCGCGGTCGACGATCGAAAAATGGGTGGTGCTCGGCAGCTCGATCGCCCGCCCGTCGCCTTCGCGCCGGGCGTGCGACCAGCGCGGCGTGCCCGGCGCGACGCTCGGCAGCGCGCGATCGCCTGTCAGCAGCGCGGCGCGCGCGCGCAGATACCTGGCGTCGAGCAGCCCGGCCGCCGGCACCGGGACGAAATCGCTGTCGGCGATGTAGCGCTCGCGGTCGGCGAAGGCGAGGCGCGAGGCGTCGGCGATCAGCCGCCACGCCGCCGGGCTCGCGGGTCCGAGCGCCGCGAGGTCGTAGGGCTCCAGCGTGCCGAGAATCTCGCCCACGGTCAGCCCGGCCGAGCTCGGCGGGCCCATGCCGCAGACCTTGAAGACGCGGTAGGCGACGCAGACCGGCGGCCGTTCCCTTGCCGAGTAGGTGGCGAAGTCGGCGATGGCGAGGACACCGGGATTGCCCGGTGCGGACCGCACCTTGCGCACGATGTCGCGGGCGATCCGGCCCCGGTAGAAGCCCTCCGGGCCCTGCGCCGCGAGCCGCCGCAAGACCGCCGCATAGGCCGGGTTGCGCTTCAGCGACCCGGTCTTCAGCGGCGCACCGCCGGCGTCGAAAAAATAGGCGCGGGCCGCGGGGTCGCGCCGCAGGGTCTCGCGCTCCTCGGCGAGCTCGGCCGAAAGGCGGGCGGAGACGCGAAATCCCCGCTCGGCGAGGCGGATCGCGGGGCGGAACAGCCGCGCCCAGGGCAGCCGGCCGTGGGCGGCGTGGACCATGGCGAGGAGGCGCGGCACGCCGGGCGTCCCGACCGAGCGGCCGCCGACCACCGCCTGCATGAAGCGCAGCGGCTTGCCGTCGGCATCGAGGAAGAGCGCGGGCGTCGCCGCGAGCGGCGCGGTCTCGCGCCCGTCATAGGTGGTGAGGCGATGCCGCGCGGCGTCCCAGGAGAGCAGGAAGGCGCCGCCGCCGAGGCCGGAGGATTGCGGCTCGACCAGGCCGAGAACGAGCTGGACGGCGACCGCGGCGTCGACGGCGTTGCCGCCGGCCTTCAGGATCGCGGCGCCGGCGGCCGCCGCCTGCGGATCGGCCGCGGCGACCATCCAGTGCCTGGCGGTGACGAGCGCCTTGGCGCTGCCGCCGCCGGAGGCCTCCGGCGCGTAGCGGTCGGTCGCCTGCTGGGCAGCGGCCGGCGCCGCGGTGAGGAGGAGGGCGGCGACAAGGAAGCGGCCGTAGGGCGGGCATCGGTAGCGCCGATGCCCGCGGCGCAAGTCGGGCCTGCCCGACTTGCGCATCCAAGAATGCCAACGCGGGCAAGCCTGCGTTCGTGGGCACGCTGCGCGTGCCCGCCCTGCAAGGGAAGTCATGAACGGCCGGGCCAAGCCCGGCCATGACGGCGAGTGCAGCGGCCTCAGGCCTGGACGCCGAGGATCTCGGCGACGGCGCGCTTGGCCATCACCGTCACGAGGTGGGCTCGGTATTCGGCCGAGCCGTGGATGTCGGAGTTCAGCCCGTCGGCCGACTGCTTCACCCCGGCGACCGCGTCGGGCGAGAAGTTCGCCTTGAGCTTCGCCTCCATCTCCTTCTGGCGGAACACCGACGGCGCCGCCCCGGTCACGGCGACGCGGACGTTGCCGCCGCCGAAATCGGCAACGAAGACGCCGACCATGGCGTAGCGCGAGGCCGGGTTGCGGAACTTCTGGTAGGCCGCCCGCTGCGGCACCGGATAGAGGAAGCGGGTGATGATCTCGCCCGGCTGCAGCGCCGTCGTGAACATGCCCTGGAAAAAGTCCTCGCCCTGGTGGCTGCCGCGATTGGTGACGACGGTCGCGTTCAGCGCCAGCACCGCCGACGGATAGTCCGCCGCCGGGTCGGCGTTCGCGACCGAGCCGCCCATCGTGCCCATGTGCCGGACATGGGGATCGCCGATCATGCCGGCGAGCTTGGCGAGCGCGGGGATGCGGCGCTTCACGAGGTCGCTCGTCGCGGTCTCGAAATGCTTGGTGCCGGCGCCGATCGCGACCTTGCCGCCTTCCTCGGAGATCCCTTGGAGCTCCTTGAGGCGCCCGATGTCGATCAGGTCCGATGGCGAGGCCAGGCGCTGCTTCATGGTCGGCAGCAGCGTCATGCCGCCGGCGAGGAGCGCGGCGTCGTCCGAGAGCAGCTTCTCGACTTCGGCGAGGCTGGACGGGCGGTGATAGGTGGTCTGGTACATGGTCTTCCCCCGCCCTACTCGGCCGCGCGCGCCTGGCCGCCCATGGCCTCGGCGCCGGCGGCGATCGACTTGACGATGTTCTGGTAGCCGGTGCAGCGGCAGAGATTGCCCTCGAGATTCTCGCGGATGGTCTTCTCGTCGGGGTGCGGGATGCGCCGCACGAGGTCGACCGCCGCCATGATCATGCCGGGGGTGCAGAAGCCGCACTGCAGGCCGTGATTGTCGCGGAACGCCTCCTGCATCGGGTGCAGCACGTCGCCGTTGGCGAGGCCCTCGATCGTCGTGATGTTCGAGCCCGAGGCCTGGGCCGCGAGCACGGTGCAGGACTTCACCGAGCGCCCGTCCATGTGCACCACGCAGGCGCCGCACTGGGTGGTGTCGCAGCCGACATGCGTGCCGGTGAGGCGCAGGTTCTCGCGCAGGAAGGTGACGAGCAGGGTGCGATCCTCGACCTCCGCCGAGGCCTCGCGCCCATTGACGGTCATTTTGACGCTGGCCATTGGACTTCTTTCCTTTCTGGGCGACCCACCGGTCGCTTCTCAGACACGCGAGACAATGAAGACGAAGACGATGATCGCGATCGCCACGAGCAACGCGATCCCGCCATAGCCGCGCCAGAAGCTGTTGATCGCCAACTGGCTCGGAACGATGAACGGCTCCGGCGGATTGGTGGCCGGCGCGGCCGGGGTTCCGAGCCGATGCTCCGGCTCCGGCACCGGGCCGGGCGCCCCCGGCGTCTCCGCGGCGCCGATCTCGGGCGGATCGCTGGCGACGTCCTGCTCGATCGCCCGCTCGATGCGATCGTCCTCGGCCTGCATCGGGTCGGCCACCGCCGCGGCGCCGAGGCTCGCCGGCCTGGCGCCGCCGACCCGCTCGCTGAACTTGGCGAAGAAGTCGTCGGCGGTCTTCTTGGCGACGCCGTCGATCAGGCGGGCGCCCATCTGGGCGATCTTGCCGCCGACCTGGGCGCGCGCGGTGTAGGTGAGGATGGTCTCGTCGCCCTCGCTGGCCAGGACCACGTCGGCGCCACCCTTGGCGAAGCCGGCGGCCCCGCCGGTGCCCTCGCCGCTGATGGTATAGCTCTCCGGCGGCTTGAGGTCCGACAGCGTGACCTTGCCGCTGAAGCGGGCCTTCACCGGCCCGATCTTCATCGAGGCGACGGCCTGCATCTCGGTGTCCGACAGCTTCTCCAGCGACTCGCACCCGGGGATGCAGTCCTTGAGCACGGTCGGATCGTTCAACGCCGCCCATACCTGGTCGCGCGTTGCCGCAATCCGGTAGCTGCCGGTCATCTCCATGCGGGATACGCCTCCCTCGGCCGGGCCTCCGCTGGCGCCGGCCGTCGGCGTGGCACATTAGAGCGCCACGCTGGAATTTGAAGTCCTGAAATTTGCACGCCGACCCTGCCATCCGCAAGGGAGGGGGGTCGTCGCCCGCCGACGCCGTCGCGGCGCCCAGGCGCGGTGTCGACGACAACTTTCATCGCGATTTGGACCGCGCGTGCCGTGGTCGGAATAGGCCGCCGCAATTTCGGGGACGATCGCGGGCGCATCGCCGGGAGCCGCCGGCGCGGCATCGGCCGGTGCCGTGCAGCCGTCCGCCTCGGCCAGCGCGCCTGATTCGACCGCGGATGCTTCCCCCATGTGGCCTCTCGTCGGCACTCGCCGAACGCGCAATCATGCCGGGTTCCATTCAATATTTGCACCTCACGACCGCATAATTTACTCGTTGATTCCGTCAATCTATGTGGCCCGTCCGGTCCGACAGGCGGCCATAATCCGCGCCCGCGATGGCGGAGGCGGAGGAGCTCGCTTGCCGCGCAAGTCGGACAATCGACGCCAGATCCAGGAGATGCACCGCGCCTGGCTCGAGCAGATCCGCGCGGCGACCAACCTGCCGCTGACGCGGATCGCCGCGGAAGCCGGCCTCGCCGAGAGCACCCTTACCCGCCTGTTCTCGCGAACCTATACCGGGACGCTGCACGCCCTGACCATCGAGGCGCTGAAGCGGCGCTTCCAGGTGCCGGGCCCGGACCAGGCCGCGCAAACCGGCCTGCGCGAAACCGAGGCGACGCCTTACGTTGCCGACGAATCGGAGGCGTCGGACCACGCGGTGCACGCGCTCCTCGGCGCCCGTCCCGCCGCCGATCCCTGGGTGCTGCGCACCCGGGCGCTCGATCTGGCTGGCTATCTCCCCGGCGACATCGTCGTCCTCGATCTCAACGCAACGCCGCGCCACGGCGACGTGGTCTGCGCCCAGATCTACGATTTCGAGCGGATGCGGGCGGAGACGATCTGGCGCATTTACGAGCCGCCGTTCCTGCTGGCGGCATCGACCGACCCCTCGTTCCGCCGGCCGGTGAGCGACACCAGCGTCTCGATCAAGGGGGTGGTGGTCGCAGCGTTCCGACGCCGGCGGGCCGCCGCGGCGCCGGACGACGATCGAGCGCAGGTTTAGGTCGTGATATTGCAAGAATGCATGCCCGTCCGGCGCGGGCGGCACCATATCTGACGGGTCCAGGTATTCCCGATGAGCGCGATGCGCCTTGATGCGCCCGCCGGCAGCGTACCGTCGGCGCGCCTCACGATCGTCGACGCGGCGCGCGGCGCGGCGCTGGTCGCGATGGCGGTCTATCATTTCGCCTGGGACCTCCGCTTCTACAGCCTGATCGCGGCGGAGGTCTCGACCGGGTTCGGCTGGCGCCTGTTCGCCCACCTGATCGCGGGCTCGTTCCTCGGGCTGGTCGGCGTCAGCCTGGTGCTGGCGACCCGGCACGGCATCCGCTGGCGGGCCTTCGGCCGCCGCCTCGCGCTGATCGTCGCTGCGGCGCTCGCGGTCACGGCGGTGACGCGATGGCTGTTTCCCGACGACCACATCTTCTTCGGGATCCTCGACGAGATCGCGGTCGCGAGCGTGGTGGGCCTCGCCTTTGTCCGCCTGCCGTGGTGGCTGACGGCCGTCGTCGCAGCCGCGGTGTTCGCCGCGCCGGCTTTTCTCGCGAGCCCGGCCTTCAACCACCCCCTGCTATGGTGGACCGGGCTCCTCACCGTCTATCCCGCGACCAACGATTTCGAGCCGGTGCTGCCGTGGTTCGGCTATACGCTCCTCGGCATCGCGCTGGCGCGGCTCGTGCTGCCGAAGGGCGAACGGCTGCTGGCGCGATGGCAGAGCCGGGGGCCGCTGTCCGGTGCGCTGGTCTGGGGCGGGCGCCACAGCCTCGCGATCTACCTGGCGCACCAGCCGATCCTGTTCGGCATCGCGACCGGCCTGTCGCTGGTGCTGGCGCCGGTGCCGCCGCCGGGGCCTCCCGGCGCGGCCTTCCGCGAAAGCTGCGTCGCCGCCTGCCGGAGCCACGGTACCGCGGCCGCGCGCTGCACCGCGATGTGCGGCTGCATCGTCGACGACCTCCGCGAGACGCCGCTGTGGCCGAGCGTCGTCGCCAACCGCATGAGTCCCGCCGAGGAGGCCCGCGCCAGCGCTGTGGCGCGGCGCTGCGCTGCGCCGCCGTAGGGCGAGCACGCGCAGCGTGTTCACGACGTTAGATCGCCAAGCCGATGCCCACCCTACAGGGCTTCAGTCCCAGCGGAGGCGATGGGTCCAGCCGAGCGGCGGGTGCGGGAAGCCGGCGAACAGGCGAGCCCAGGCCTCCGGCTCGGGCGGGTCGCCCAGCTCGCGGCCGTGGATGCCGCCAGAGACGAACAGGCAGGGCAGCCCGGCGGCGAAGGCGCCGGCGACGTCGGTCGCGATGCCGTCGCCGATCGCGAGGACGCGCCCCTGCGCGGGCGCCGCGCCGCGCCGCGCCGCCGCCAGGGCCAGCGCGGCCTGATAGATCGCGGGATAAGGCTTGCCGGCATAGACCACGGTCCCGCCCAGCCCCTCGTAGAGCTCGGCGAGCGCGCCGGCGCACCAGATCAACTTGTCGCCGCGCTCGACCACCCGGTCGGGATTGGCGCAGACCATCGCGAGGCCGCGGGCGCGGAGCGCGGCGAGGCGGTCGCCATAGTCGTCCGGCGTCTCGGTTTCGTCGTCGTCGAGGCCGGTGACGACCACGAGCTCGGCGGCAGCGGCATCGACCAGCGTCACGCCGAGCGGCGCGAACAGCGCATGGTCGCGCGGCGGACCGATATGGACGATGCGCTGCGCGCCGCGCCGCCGGATCTCCGATGCCGTGAGGTCGCCCGAGGTCACGAAGGCATCCCAGGCCGCCCGCGGCACGCCGACCTGGTCGAGCTGGGCCTCGACCGCCTCGGCCGGCCGCGGCGAGTTCGAGATCAGGACGACGGTGCCGCCGCGGCGGCGAAACGTCGCGAGCGCCTCGCACGCTTCGACGCGGGCACGGAGCCCGTCATGGACCACGCCCCAGACATCGCAAAGAAGGACGTCGTAGCGATCGGCGACGGCGGAGAGGACGAGCGGCGGCGGCAGGGAGATCATCGCCGCGGTTGGTGACGCGGCGGCCCGCCGGCGTCAAGCGCGGCGGGCAAAGCGGCTGCCGACGCCGTCGCCGACCTGCGGCTCCGGCGCCGTGCGCGCCGCCGGCGGGGCGCTCGCTGCCGGCGGCGGTGGTGCCGGCAACGCGAAGACCTCGGGCCTTACCGGGCGGGCGGCCCCGAACAGCGGCCCCTGCACCAGTGCCACCTGGATGTCGATCAGCTCGGCGACGGTGCCCTCGCGCTCGACCGGATCGGCGATCAGGGTGATGCCATGGCGGCGGAGGAAGCCGGCAAGGTCGTCGGGATGGATCGCAGCGCCCGGAGCCGCCGTCTTGGCGAGAAGGAGCGGCGGCGCCACCTTGACGAAGCGGATGCCCTGCGCGCGCAGCGCCTTGGGATCGAGGCCGAGATCCGCGACGCCGGAGAGCGCGATCCCGAAGCCCTTTTCGGACAGCGCGGCGACGAGGTCCCGCTCGAGCGCGCCGAAGCGCCGGAAGGCGGCGTGGGAGATTTCGAGGACGAGGTGCTCCGCGAGATCGGCCGCGCCGACGAGGCGGCCGACGATCTCGCTCCCGACCGGATCGTCGGCCCACAGCGCAGGCTCGACCGCGACGAAGACTGCGACCGCGCGGCCGCGCTGCTTGAGGCGACCGGCGATGCGAAGCGCGCGGTCGAGCACGAGGGCATCGGTTGCGCCGGCAAGCCGCGGGACCGCCCGCGCCGCGCCGGCATCGCCGAGCAACGTCCCGTCGCGATCGCGAAGCTCGGTCGCAATCTCGTAGTGCACGGTGCGGCGCTGGGGCAGGCCCACCATCGGCCGGAGCTGCAGCTCGACCGCGCCCGCGGCGACGGCGGCGCGGAGGCGGGCCGCGGCATCCGGCTCCGGCGTCGGCACCGGCAGGGCGGAGGGCGCCGGCTCACGCCGGTCGAGCAGCAGCGGATCGTCGTCCAGCGCCGGCGCCGCCCGCGGCATCGCCGGCAGTGGCGCCGACGCTCGCGCTGGCGCAGCCGCGGCGGACCGGCCGGTGCCGGCGGAGAGCAGAAGGTCGTGCTCCGCAACCTGCTCGGCCAGCAGGCGGACCACGGTGCCGATCTCGCCGAGCGCGCCTTCGATGTCGACGGGATCCTCGAGCAACGCCGGTTCGCCGGCCGCAGCGACGGGGCGCCGCTCCAGCGCCGTCATCCGCCGCGCCAGCTCGACCGTGATCCCGCTCAACGCCTCGATCTGGGCCTGGAGGCGCCGCTGGCCGTCGCGCAGGGTGCGGGCGAGGATGCCGACGCCGAGCAGCGCGCCGACGCCGAGCGCCGCCCCGAGCCCGGCCGCAGGCACGCTCGAGACCAGCGCGGTCGCGGCCCCGACCGCGACGGCGGCAGCCGTGGCACCCGCGGCGGCGATCAAGACACCCGCTCGGCGCATTGAAACAACCTGGACCGGAAACCGCCGGCGATTCTGCAGTGATTCGCGTCATGCGCGCCACGGGTTTCGCTGACCGCCCGCCGCAATCCACATGTTTGGCGTGGGGCTCGTTCAATCTCCGGTCGCAAGATTCGGCGCCGCGATAGCGCCCTCTGGCTCCTCGCGTTTGACCAATCATTTACCCTATCGCGTCACAGTCGGGCGTGGGCCGATGGGCCCAATCTCAAGGCGGCAGCGAGGCGGTTGATGGGGCGGAGCGAAGGTTCGGCCGCGCATGCGGCGGCCGAAACCGGCTTCGAGGGCTTCCTCGGCGCCTCGGCGGCGATGCGCCAGGCCTACGACCAGATCGGCCGCCTGGCGCGGTCGCGGGCGCCGGTCTTCATCACCGGCGAGAGCGGCACCGGCAAGGAAGTGGCGGCCCACGCCGTCCACAGCCGGTCCGGCCGCGGCGCCCGGTTCGTCGCGCTGAACTGCGGCGCGATCCCCCGCGAGCTGATGGAAAGCGAGATCTTCGGCCACGTCCGCGGCGCCTTCACCGGCGCGGTCGAGGACCATGCCGGAGCCGCCGAGCTCGCCCATGGCGGCACGCTGTTTCTCGACGAGATCTGCGAGATGGATCTGGCGCTCCAGGCCAAGCTGCTGCGCCTGGTGCAGACCGGCGAGGTCCGCCGCGTCGGCGACGGCCGTACCCGCACCGTCGACCTCCGCTTCGTCTGCGCCACCAACCGCGACCCCCGCCGCGAGATCGCAGCCGGGCGCTTCCGCGAGGACCTGCTCTATCGCCTCGACGTGCTGCCGCTGCACCTGCCGCCGCTGCGCGACCGCGACGGCGACGTGATGCTCCTGGCGGAAGCCTTCCTCGCCCGTTTCGCCGCCGAGGAGGGCCGCCGCTTCAGCGGCTTCGAGCCGGCTGCCGCCGCCGTGGTCGCGGCCTATGCCTGGCCCGGCAACGTTCGCCAGCTCCAGAACGTCGTCCGCCGCATCGTCGTCCTGAACGAGGGACCGCTGGTGACGGCGGACATGCTCCCCGCCGAGATCGTGCCGACCGCCGGAGGAAGCGCCGCAGCCGCTTTCAGACCGAGCGCAGTCGCGCCGATGTGGCTGCAGGAGCAGCGCATCATCGAGCAGGCGCTGGCAGCCTGCGACGGCAACATCGCTCGCGCGGCGGCCGCGCTCGAGATCAATCCCTCGACGATCTATCGCAAGCGGCAGGCCTGGGCGCAGCGGGAAGCGGCCGAGTGAAGCGCGAATAGCGAATAGGGGAAGACAGCCGACCGCTTCGCCTTCCCCATACGCCACTCATATTCCCTACTCGCGAAACTCCTTCCGGAACATCGCCCACGTCTTGGTCCGTCGCGCCGGCAGGCGCTCGACCGTCGCGATGGCGGCGCGGTTGCCGGTCAGCATCCAGCTCACCTCGAGCCGGCTTATGCCGGCGCGCCT
>DASZVN010000008.1:0-1963 GCA_035547055.1 Hyphomicrobiales bacterium | reverse complement strand
TCTTCTAGTTGTTAGTGTCGCCGGCCGGCTGATGCGTTTCGTAAGGGGAAGACGTTCACACCGGCTCGGTCTCGTCACGGCACTGATCGTGTCGGCCCTGTCCCTGGTCCTCGCCGCGTCGGCCGCCGCCGAAGTGCGCAGCGGCTCGGCGACGGACGGAACGGAACCCGAACGGATCCCGGGCAGCATCGACATCACCGCGGTCAGCGCCTCTTACGACACCGGTGGATCGGTGAACCTCACGGTGACGACCGTCGCACCGGCGCCGGAAACCGAAGAATTCGTCCTCACCGCGCGGCTCGGCGTCCTGTCGGGGGGCGAATGCGTCGAACCGCTGGCGGCGTTGCTCGGCACCTACGAACGGCCGGCGGTCGCGGTCTGGGCCTTCAACGAAGGCGAAGGCACGGCTTCCGAGAGCTTCTCCGGCGACACGACGACGCTCGCCGCAAGCTCGAGTGCCCTCGCCAACCAGCCCTTCAACTGCGTGGAACCGGCGATCTACGAAATCGTCGAAGGGGCCGGCGGAAAAGCCGAACTGGGCGAAGTGGTCGAGGGCCTCACGGCGCCGATCCAGCTCGTCGGCCCTCCGCCGGCTCCCGCGCCGACTCCGGCTCCCACGCCTCCGCCGGCGCCGGCGCCCACGCCCGCGCCGAAGGCCAACCTCACCTTTCCCTCGAAGACGGTCACCGTCCACCGCAATGCCTGGAAGAAGGTCACGGTCAAGGTCACGAACACCGGGGATGCCGCCGCGGGGAAGGTCGCGCTGAAGGTCGGCAAGGCGAAGGGCGTGGCGATCAAGCCGAAGTCGGGCAAGCTGAAGCTGAAGTCGATCGCGGCGGGGAAGTCGAAGGTGGCGTCGTTCAAGGTGCGGTTGACCAAGAAGGCGAAGGCCCGCTCGAAGCTGGCGCTCGCGGTCAGCGGCGCCAAGGGCGTGAAGGCGAGCGGCATCCTGACGCTGGAAGCGTGGAAGAAGCCGAAGAAGGGCAAGAAAGAAAAACGGCCGCCGGTGCCGGCGACGCCGCCCCTCGCCGAAAAGATCTTCTACGCCTATAAGACGGAAACGAGCCACTCCGCGACTCTCATCGGCTATGCGTTCATCGACGGCGAATGGGCCTACCACGGCATCCCCGACGAAGGCCTGCCCACGTGCACCGAAATCACCGGCAACGCCGAAAAGGAAGGCTGCGTGAAATACAGCTACGACCCGAAGTCGGGGTCGGTGCAGGTCGGATCGCTGACCGGAAAGATCTCCCCTGAAGGGGGGCTCGAAATCGACGGCGAAACCTATTTCGCGACCTCGACCCCGGCGGCCGGGACGCGGCTTCAGGTCGAACAGGAATTCATCGGCTTCAGCGGTCTCTGCGGCCTGATCTTCGGCTGCACGACCTGGCACGAATACCTGACCCTGACCAGCGGCGGTGAATTCATCCTCAGCAAGGAATCGCTGACCACCGCCGGCGGCAGCGGGCCCGGCGAAACCTTCGTCGCCGCGGGTAGCTACCCGCCCGACCAGCACGGCACCTACGCGATCGAAAAGGGCGCCCGGATCAAGCTCTCCTTCGCCGACGGCAGCACCCAGAGCAAGACGTTCGCGATCTTCCTCAACAAGGAAGGCAAGCCGGATCCGACCTATGCCGGTGTGCTGCTCGGGACCACCTACTTCACCTTCGCGCACACCGAATAACGGGCGCCGTCGCCCTGTAATGGGCGCCGCCACACCCCGCCGCCACCCTGTCGGAGCGCCGCGGGAGCCGCTCAGCCGCGACGCTTGCGCTTGCGGCGCCGCGGGCCGCCGCCCGCCGACGCGTCACCGTTCGACTCAGGCGCTTCCTCGGGTTCCGGCGCCTCGATCCCTTCGGGCAGCTCCGCGGTCGAGGAGCCGATCGTCGTCCCACCGCCACTCCCACCGCCGCCGTCGCCGTCATCGGGGTCGGGTCCGCCGTCCTTCGGTTCGAGTTCCTTC
>DASZVN010000007.1:0-1639 GCA_035547055.1 Hyphomicrobiales bacterium | reverse complement strand
CCGGCGGGCGCATCGTCGCCGGCCTCGCCAAGCAACTGCACGAAGACGGCAAAGGACGCGGCGTGATCTCGATCTGCGCCGCCGGCGGCCAGGGCGTCGTCGCGATCCTCGAGGGCCCGGAAGGAGCCAAGTAAGCAATGTCAGACCGTTATTCACGGATCGTCAACGCACCGGTCCTCTCGACCGTCGCCAAGCAGCTCGGGCTGCCGCAGCCGGTCGACCTCGACCGCTACAAGCCTGGTGCGCCCGTCGTCGCCGGGCCGGTCCTCAGCGGCGCCGCGCCGGGCGGAAAACTCGAGCGCGCGCTGAAGAAGGTGCTCGACGACATCGGCGCCGAACGCGCCGGGGCCGAGGGCAAGGCCAAGGCGCTCGTCTTCGATGCCTCCGGCATCGCCGACTCGACCGAGCTGGTCGAGCTACAGCGCTTCTTCTACCCGGCCGTGCCGCGGCTGCGGCGCAGTGGCCGCGTCGTCGTCCTCGGCACCACGCCGAGCGCCGCCGGCTCGGCCCGCGCCCACACCGCCCAGCGGGCGCTCGAGGGCTTCACCCGCTCGCTCGCCAAGGAGATCGGCGGCAAGGGCGCTACCGCGCAGCTCGTCTACGTCGAACCGGGCGCCGAGGACCAGCTCGACTCGACCCTGCGTTTCCTGCTCTCGCCGCGCTCGGCCTACGTCGACGGCCAGGTGATCCGCATCGGCAAGGGCGTCGCGCCGACCCCGGAGATCGACTGGGACCTTCCCCTCGCCGGCAAGACGGCGCTGGTGACCGGCGCCTCGCGGGGAATCGGCGCGGCGATCGCCGCCACGCTCGGCCGTGACGGCGCCAAGGTCGTCGGCCTCGACGTACCGCAGGCGGAGGCCGACCTGCGCGCCGTGGTCGAGGCGCTCGGCGGCGAGGCGCTGCCGCTCGACATCACCGCCGACGACGCGCCGGAGGCGATCGCCTCCCACTTCAAGGACGGCGGCGTCGACGTCGTCGTCCACAACGCCGGCGTCACCCGCGACCGCACGATCGCGAAGATGCCGGAAGACCGCTGGGCGCAGCTGATGGAGATCAACCTCTCCTCCGAGGAGCGCATCGACGACGCCCTCCTCGACTCCAAACGCCTGAACGCCAACGGCCGCATCGTCTGCGTCTCCTCCATGTCGGGGATCGCGGGCAACTCGGGCCAGACCAACTACGCCGCCTCGAAGGCGGGCGTGATCGGGATGGTCGAATCGCTGGCGCCGACGCTGGCCAAGCGGAAGGCGACCATAAACGCGGTCGCGCCGGGCTTCATCGAGACCCAGATGACCGCGGCGATGCCGATCGGCCCGCGCGAAGCCGGCCGCCGGCTCTCCTCGCTCTCGCAGGGCGGGCTGCCGGTCGACGTCGCCGAGACGATCGCCTGGTTCGCCTCCCCCGCCACCACCGGGGTCAACGGCAACGTGGTCCGCGTCTGCGGCCAGAGCCTGCTGGGGGCGTGAGGTAGTGGCGACGGAGACCAAGAGGCTCGAGAGCGCGCCGTCGATCCTGCCGCTCTACGCGCGGGCCGCGGCGCCGCTGGTGCCGGGCGCCTCGCTGCTGCCGTTCGTCCCGGGCGGCGGCGGTGAGATCCCGGATATTCAACTGCAGCTTGACGGGGTCGTCGCCGATCCGG
>DASZVN010000006.1:0-9153 GCA_035547055.1 Hyphomicrobiales bacterium | reverse complement strand
CACCGTCGCCGGCAACCTCGTCTGGTCGCCCGTCCCCGACCTCGACCTCGGCCTCGAGGTCTTCAACGAGGCCCTCCTCCACCACGCCGCCGGCGTCATTCCCCCCGCCACCCACACCGCCGTCTGGGGCTCCATCGCAAGAGTCGAACGCCGCTTCTAAAACCTCCCGGCCTGCGACAAAGCTCCGGGACGGGCGCGCGTCGCCGCCCCGGAGCCTCAGCGTCCGCCCACGGCCATCATCGGCACGAAGCGCGGCAGCGCCTCGACGCGGGCGAGCCAGCCACGGACATTGTGGTAGGGCTCCAGCGCGACGCCCCCCTCGGGGGCACGGGCGACATAGGCGTAGGCGGCAACGTCGGCGAGGCTGGGCCGCGACCCCAGGGCGAAATCCTTGCCCGTCAGCTCGCGCTCCATGGCGTCGAGCAGCCGCGTCGCCACCGCCTGGGCCTGGGCATGGTCGACCGGCGCCTTGAACAGCGCCGCCAGCCGGGCGAGGTTCGGGCCGTAGTAGATCGGTCCCGCCGCGAGGCCGAGCCAGCGCTGCACCGTCGCCGCCGCGACCGGCTGGCGCGGCATCCAGGTGCCGTCGTCGTAGCTGAGCGCGAGATAGATCAGGATGGCGTTGGAATCGTAGATCGTGACGTCGCCATCCTCGATCACCGGGACCTGGCCGAGCGGGTTCCTGGCGAGGAACGCGGGCTGCTTGTTCTCGCCGCCGCGAAGATCGACGTCGATCACCTCGTGCGGCAGGTCGAGCAATGACAGCAGCAGGCGGACGCGGTGGCAGTGGCCCGAGAACGGGCTGTTGTAGACGCGGATCGGCTGGGCGGGCTTGGTTTGCATGTGGGCTCCTCGGGGCGGGCGGCGCATCATCGCGGACGCGGCGTCGCGCGCCAACCGGCCGGCCGCTCACAATCCGCCGAGCAGCCGGCTGTGGCTGAAGACGGCTGCCACGCGCTTGCTGGCGGTGAGGGCCGTCGTTAGTATCCAGCCGGTTACTTGCGACATGCGATCGGTCGCGCAAACGGTGCCGGGCCGACGGCCGCCTTGCCACGGAGCTCCATTCTTGACGGCCATTTCGGAGCCGGCGCTGCCGGCCAGCTTTCGCGATGCCGAGCACCTCGAAGAGGTGATGACGACGCCGTCGCCGGCGCTCGTCGCCGCGTTCGGTGCCGTCCCGGGCGACCTCATGATCCTCGGCGTCGGCGGCAAGATGGGCCCGACCCTGGCCCGTCTCGCCAAGCGCGCCCACCCCAGGCGCCGGGTGATCGGGGTGGCGCGCTTCAGCGAGGCGGGACTGCGGGAGAAGCTCGAAGGCTGGGGCGTCGAGTGCATCGCCGCCGACCTTCTCGACCGCGACGCGGTCGCGGCGCTGCCGCGAGTGCCGAACATCGTCTTCATGGCCGGCCGCAAGTTCGGCTCGACCGGGCAGGAGGAGCTGACCTGGGCGATGAACGTGCTGGTGCCGGCGACCGTGGCCGAGGTCTTTCGCGACTCCACGATCGTCGCGTTCTCGACCGGCAACGTCTATCCGTTCGTGCGGATCGCCGAGGGCGGCGCCGGCGAGGAGGTGGCCCCCGATCCGGTCGGCACCTATGCCAATTCCTGCGTCGGCCGGGAGCGGATGTTCGAGTATTTCTCGCGGAAATACGGCACCCGGGGCCGCATCATCCGGCTGAACTACGCGATCGACATGCGCTACGGCGTGCTCCACGACATCGCCGAGAAGATCGCCACCGGCGCGGAGATCGACCTCACCGCCGGCCACGTCAACGTCATCTGGCAGGGCGACGCCAACGAGCAGGTGCTGCGCGCCTTCGGCCATGCCACCGCGCCGACGAGCCCGCTCAACGTCAGCGGCCCGGAGATCGCAAGCGTCCGCGCGCTCGCGATCCGGCTCGGCGAGCGGCTCGGCAAGGCGCCACGCTTCACCGGCACCGAGGCCGCGACCGGCTGGGCGGTCGATTGCACCGAGGCGCAGCGCCTGTTCGGCTATCCCCGGGTGCCGCTCGGCCGCATGATCGACTGGGTCGCCGACTGGGTCGGCCGCGGGCAGGCCAGCCTCGGCAAGCCCACCCACTACGAATCCCGCGATGGCCATTTCTGAGGCGCGGGGACTGCCCGCCGGCATCGCCGCGCGCCCCCTCGTCGCGGCGGACATCCCGCAGGCCGAGGCGCTGGCCGAGGAGGCCGGCTGGAACC
The DNA here is from genome assembly GCA_035547055.1 of Hyphomicrobiales bacterium. GTDB lineage: Bacteria > Pseudomonadota > Alphaproteobacteria > Rhizobiales > Methylopilaceae > DASZVN01. Next base: position 6,951 of record DASZVN010000006.1, on the reverse strand, counting down.
AGGTCGCGGCCGACTGGCGGATCTTCGTCGATTTCGGCGCGGCGACGGCGCTGAGCGATGCCGGCGGCCGGATCGTCGCGACCGCCGCGACGCTGCCCCATGGCGGCGGCTTCGGCTGGATCAGCATGGTCTTGGTGACGGCCGCCTGGCGCCGCCGCGGCCTCGCCCGCTGGCTGCTCGCCGAGGCGGTGGCGACGCTGACGGGACAGGGGCTGGTGCCGCTGCTCGACGCCACCCCGGCCGGCCGGGCGGTCTATCTCGGCCTCGGATTCCGCGATGCCTGGGGCGTCACGCGGCTGGTGCGCCCGGCCGCGTCATTGCGCGCGCAGCGAGGCGATCCGGAAGCCGCCGATGGCGACGCCGGTATCATCATCCGCCCGCTCCGCGACGACGACTGGCCGGCGCTTGCCGCGCTCGACCAGGAGGGGTTCGGCGGGCAGCGCGAGGCGCTGCTGCGTCGTCTCGCGCTGCGCCTGCCCAAGGGCGCGCTGGTGGCCGAGCGGGCAGGGCGGCTTGCCGGTTTCCTTCTCGGACGCGACGGCCGCGTCATGCGCCAGCTCGGCCCGCTCGTGGCCGGGGACGAAGCCACCGCGCGGGCACTGCTTGCGCATGCCGTCGGTGCGGTGCCGGGAGCGCTCGCGATCGACCTCGTCGACCGCCACGATGGGCTCGGCGGCTGGCTGGCCGCGCAGGGCTTCGCCGCCGAGCGGCCGTTGACCCGGATGGTCCTGGGCGCGAGCGGCGCCTTCGCCGATCCCGCGCGCTACGTCGCGATCGCCGGGCCGGAGCTGGGATAGGCGGCCCAGTCGCACGTCGTTGCGAGGAGCCGGCGGCGACGAAGCTTCGCTCGCAACGACGGATGCGTGACGCTCACCCGCCGAAGGGGATCGCCTTCATCTTGATCGATGGGTCGAGGAACTCGTTGGTGTAGTACTTCGTCACATCGAACGGCTTCTCGAGGCCGAGATAGTTCTTGACCAGGTCGTAGGTCGCCTTGACCCGCTCGGGGCTCATCCAGCCGAGGCCGTCGGTCTGCGAGGTCTGGTCGCTCATGAGCTGCTCGACCAGGCGCCAGTTCTTCATCTGGTCGTCGTAGGTCAGGCCCGAATTGGCCTCGATCAGCGCCTTGATGCAGGGATCGGCGTCCTTGACGCAGGCGGCGAACGCCTTCTGCGTCACCTTCACGAAATTGGCGACGACGTCCTTGTGCGCCTTGAGGAAGGCGCCGTTGACCGCGATCGAGTTGCCGTAGGGATCGACGCCGGCGTCCTTCCAGGCGAGATAGCCCATGTCGGCGCCGAGCGCCTGCTGGTAGGCGAAGTGCAGGTTGTAGAACTCGGTCACGGCGTCGACGTTGCCGGCCTTCAGGGCGGGCAGCTTGGCGTTGGGGCTGAGATTGACCCAGGTGACGGAGTTCGGGTCCATCCCGTTGGCCTTGGCCATCGCCGGCCACAGCGCGCGGGCGGCATCGCCCGGCGGGTTGCCGATCTTCTTGCCGGCGAGGTCCTTCACGCCCTTGATGCCGGAGCTCTTCTTCCAATAGAAGCCGCCGGGATAGTTGGCGTAGACGTTCATCACCGCCACCTCGTCGGCGCCCTTGCCGATGGCGACGAAGATGGTCGTGAGATCCGCGAGGCCGAACTGGTCGATGCCCGCGCCGGCGCGCTGGGCGGCGAGGGAGGAGCCCTTGCCCTGGATCAGGTTGACGTCGATCCCGGCCTTCTCATACCAGCCCATCTTCTTGGCGTAGTAGTAGGGCGCGTGGTCGCCGCCGGCGACCCAGTTCAGGATGAAATCGACGTGGGTTGCAGCCTGGGCCGAGCCGGCGATGCCGATGAAGCCGAGCGCGGCCACGGCCAGGCGGAACGGGTGCTTCATGACCGATCTCCTCCCTCACGGTGGCGCATTCGGCAGCGCAGCGCCCACTCGTCGGATGCCGCTTGATCGCCCGCACGCCATTTGTAACTAGTTGGTTATCTCGGACGATAGGAAGCGGCATGGAGGCTGTCAACCAGAGGGTGATCGCGGCAACGCCACCGCCGCGTCGCCGCCGCCAGCCGGCCGCGACCCACCGCGCCATCCTCGATGCGGCCACGGCCGAGTTCGCCGCCAAGGGCCTCGAGGGCGCCCGCACCGACGAGATCGCCGCCCGTGCCGGCGTCAACAAGCGCATGCTCTACCATTACTTCGGCAACAAGGACGCGCTCTGGCTCGCGGTGCTGGAGGCGACCTACGACGCCATCCGCGCCGAGGAGCGGCAGCTCGACGTCGAGCACCTGCCGCCGGTCGAGGGCATGCGGCGGCTGGTCGAGTTCTCGATCAACTACGACCGCGACCACCCGGAATTCCTGGCGCTCCTCAACAACGAGAACCTGCACAAGGCGGCGCATCTCCGCCGTTCCAAGCGCGTGCGCGACCTGCACAGCTCGCTCCTCAGGGTGATCGCCGGGCTGCTCGACCGCGGCGTCGCGGAGGGGGTCTTCCGCGACGGCGTCGACCCGGCCGAGCTCTACATGACGATCGCCGGGCTCGGCTTCTTCTATTTCTCCAACACGCACACGCTCTCGACCATCTTCGACCGCGATTTCGCGACCCCGCGCGCCCGCCGCCGCCACCTGGAGCACGCGGTGGAGGTGGTGCTGGGGTATCTCAGGCCGTAGACGACGAATCGTAGGGTGGGCATCGGCAAGCCGATGCCCACGGCGGCGCCGGACGTGGGCGCGCAAGCGTGCCCACCCTACATGGCGCTGCCGGCGTCTCGGCATTGACTCGCCTGCGACGATCGGGAACCAGTAACCGCCCGGTTACTACGAGAGACAGGCGATGGCGCTGCGGTGGAGCGATTGGCCGGCAGGGGTGCGGGAGACGCTGCAGGCGGGCGTCGCGATCCCGGCGCATCCGCTCGCGCTCCGCGCCGACCGCACGCTCGACGAGCGCCGCCAGCGCGCGCTGTCGCGCTATTATCTCGACGCTGGCGCGGGGGGTCTCGCCGTCGCGGTGCACACGACGCAGTTCGCGATCCGCGAGGTCGGGCTCTACGAGCCGGTGCTGAGGATCGCCGCCGGGACTGCGGCCGACTGGGCGAAGCGCCCGGTCGCGATGATCGCCGGCCTCGTCGGCAAGACCGCGCAGGCCCGGCGCGAGGCTGAGGTCGCCGTCGGCCTCGGCTACCATGCCGGGCTTCTCAGCCTCGCCGCGATGAAGGGCGCGAGCGAGGACGAGCTGATCGCCCACTGCCGGAGCGTGGCCGAAGCGATCCCGCTGGTCGGCTTCTACCTCCAGCCGGCAGTCGGCGGCATTCCGCTTTCGGCGGAGTTCTGGCAGCGCTTCGCCGAGATCGAGCAGGTGGTCGCGATCAAGATCGCGCCGTTCAACCGCTATGCCACCCTCGACGTGGTACGCGGCGTCGTGGCGGCCCGCGCCGAGGAGCGGGTCACCCTCTACACCGGCAACGACGATGCCATCGTCGCCGACCTCGCGACGCCGTTCGCGATGCGCCGCGGCGACGACAGCGTGATCGTCCGCATCAAGGGCGGCCTGCTCGGCCATTGGTGCGTGTGGACCAAGACCGCGGTCGACCTCCTCGCGCGCATCCACGCGGCGGTCGAGACCCGCCAGGTCGACGCCGCGCTGCTCGCGATCGGCACCCAGGTGACCGACTGCAACGCGGCCTTCTTCGACGTCGCCAACGATTTTCGCGGCTGCATCGCCGGCTGCCACGAGGTGCTGCGGCGCCAGGGCCTGCTGGAGGGCATCTGGTGCCTCGACCCGGAGGAGGGGCTGAGCCCCGGCCAGGCCGCCGAGATCGACCGCGTCATCGCCGCCTATCCGGCCCTTAACGACGACGCCTTCGTCGCCGCCAACCTCGATCGGTGGCTGGCGTGAAACGCGCTTCTCCGTCATTGCGAGCGCAGCGAAGCAATCCAGGAGCGGCGCGACAGAGCGGCCCTGGATTGCCTCGTCGGCCTCGCCGCCTCGCAATGACGGCGATAGAGGCCCAACGCCCATGAACCGGTCGGCCGATGGCGCCCGCCGCTGGGGGCTCGCGATCCTCGCCCATGTCGCGGTGATCCTCGCGTGGTGGGCCTTCGTCGGCTTCGGGCACGTGCCGTCCTTCATCATGCCGAGCCCGGCGGCGACGATCGCGACCCTCGGCGGCGCCACCTACCACTGGGTCGCGAACACCCTCGTCACGGCGGCCGAGATCTTCGGCGGCTATGCGCTCGCGGTCGTGTTCGGGGTCGCGCTCGCCATCCTGTTCTCGCGCTCGAAGACCGCCGAGGCGACGGCGATGCCGCTCCTCGTCAGCCTCAACATGATCCCCAAGGTCGCGCTCGGCCCGCTGGTGATCGTGTGGTTCTCCTACGGCATCGGGCCGAACATGATCATCGCGTTCTCGATCGCGTTCTTCCCGATCCTCCTCACCACCGCGCGCGGCTTCCGCGAGATCGAGCCGGACCTCCTCGACCTCGTGCGCTCGCTCCACGGCTCGCGCTGGCAGCTCTTCACCAAGATCCAGCTTCCCGGCGCGCTGCCCTACATCTTCTCGGGCATGAAGGTCGGCGCCATCCTCGCGGTCGCGGGCGCCATCGTCGGTGAGTTCCTCGGCTCCTCGCGCGGCCTCGGCTACCTGATGCTCCAGGTCCAGGTCACGCTCGACACCGCCGGCATGTTCATGGCGGTGATCCTGATCACCCTGATCGGCGTCGTGCTCTACGGGCTCGTGCTCGGGCTCGAGCGCCTCGTCGTCGTCCGCGACGCCCGGGTCGAGTGAGCGCCGCGGTGGCCGAGCCCTTCATCACCGTCGCCGGGGTACGCAAGAGCTATCGGCGGCGCGACCAGGCGGACGTGCTGGCGATCTCCGACGCCAGCTTCAGCGTCGAGCCGGGCGCGCTGGTGTCGCTGGTCGGGCCGTCCGGCTGCGGCAAGACCACGCTGCTGAAGATCCTCGCCGGGCTCCAGGACTATGACAGCGGCACGGTGAAGATCGGCTCGCCGTCGCACCCGTTCGACCCGCAGCGCGACATCGGCATGGTGTTTCAGCAGGCGCTGCTGCTGAAATGGCGGCGCATCCTGGAGAACGTGCTGCTGCCGGCGGAGATCCTCGGCCTTCCGAAGCGGGCGAGCCGCGAGCGGGCGCGGGACCTCCTCGCCATGGTCGGCCTCGCCGGCTCCGAGGAGAAATACCCCTACGAGCTGTCCGGCGGGATGCAGCAGCGCGCCGCCATCGCCCGCGCGCTGGTGCACGACCCCAAGCTGGTCCTGATGGACGAGCCGTTCGGCGCGCTCGACGCGCTGACGCGCGAGAAGATGAACCTCGAGCTCCTCGACATCTGGAAGTCGAGCGGCAAGACCATCGTCTTCGTCACCCACGGCATCGCCGAGGCGGTTTTCCTCGGCACCCGGGTGGTGGTGCTGACCGCCGGCCCGGCGCGCATGGCGGCCGACATCGCGATCGACCTGCCGTCGCCGCGCACCCTCGACGTCAAGACCAGCGAGGTCTTCGGCGACTACACCCGGCGCATCTACCGCCTGCTCGGCATGGAGTGAACCACATGGCAACCCGTCGCCTCGGCATCATCATGAACGGCGTCACCGGGCGCATGGGAACCAATCAGCATCTGGTGCGCTCGATCCTCGCCATCCGCGCCGAGGGCGGCGTCGCCGTGAAGAATGGCGACCGCGTGATGCCCGACCCGATCCTGGTCGGACGCAACGCCGACAAGCTGAAGGCGCTGGCGGAGCGCTCGGGCGGCCTTCGCTGGACGACCGACCTCGACAAGGCGCTGGCCGATCCCGGCGACGAGGTCTTCTTCGACGCCGCGACGACGCTCGCCCGCGCGGCGCTGCTGAAGCGGGCCATGGCAACCGGCAAGCATATCTACTGCGAGAAGCCGGTTGCGGCGACGCTCGCCGAGGCGCTCGACGTGCTCACGGCGGCGCGCAAGGCCGGCATCAAGCACGGCGTCGTGCAGGACAAGCTGTTCCTGCCGGGCCTGCGCAAGCTCGCGATGCTCCGCGACGCCGGCTTCTTCGGGCGCCTGCTCTCGGTGCGAGGCGAGTTCGGCTACTGGGTGTTCGAGGGCGACCTCGTGCCGGCGCAGCGGCCGAGCTGGAACTACCGCAAGGCCGAGGGCGGCGGCATCATCCTCGATATGCTGTGCCACTGGCGCTACGTGCTCGATAATCTGTTCGGCGCGGTCGAGAGCGTGAGCTGCCTCGGTGCGACCCACATCCCCGAGCGGCGCGACGAGAATGGGGAGCGCTACGCGGTCGACTGCGACGACGCCGCCTATGCCACCTTCCGCCTCGAAGGCGGGGTGATCGCCCAGATCAACAGCTCGTGGGCGACGCGGGTGCGGCGTGACGACCTCGTTACGTTCCACGTCGACGGCACCCATGGCTCGGCGGTCGCCGGGCTGACGCGCTGCGTCACCCAGGCGCGGGTGAACACGCCGAAGCCGGTGTGGAACCCCGACGAGCCGCAGCCGATCGACTTCTTCGCCGGCTGGCAGGAGGTGCCGGACACGATCATCTACGAGAACGGCTTCAAGCTGGAATGGGAGGCCTTCATCCGCCATGTGTGCGAGGATGCGCCGTTCCATTGGACGCTGCTCGAAGGCGCCAGGGGCGTGCAGCTCGCCGAGGCCGGCATGAAGAGCTGGGCCGAGCGGCGGTGGATCGACCTGGAGAGGCTGGCGTGACGATGTCGGCGGCGCGGATTCTCCCCCGTCACAGACGGGGGAGGGCGACCATGCGAAGCATGGTGGAGAAGGCGCACCGCATCTGCCGGAGTAGCAAGAGGCCCCCTCCAGCTCGCTGGGCCCGCCACCTCCCCCGCTTCGCAGGGGAGGATCAGCAAGCGCCTCATCCTGGGGATCGGCCGAGGGCCGGTCTCGAAGGATGACGTGGAGCGTCATGCCATGCCCCTGCCGACCCTGAACCTCCCCG
>DASZVN010000005.1:0-1604 GCA_035547055.1 Hyphomicrobiales bacterium | reverse complement strand
GGCACGGTCGAGATGGAGCGCGAGGGCCGCACCGTGCTCCAGGCCCGACGGACAATACTCTAGCGGGCCGCCAGCTTCGAGGCCTGGACGCCGAGGGCGGTTTCGGTCGAGCGGTCGTAGCCGTAGATGTCGGGCCGGGTGACGAGCGTGCCGTCCGGGCCGACGGCGGCGGTGAAGTAGACGATGTGGATCGGGATCTTCACCGGCATCTTCACCCATTTCTCGCCGCCGCCGACCATCGCCTGGATGCGCTCGACCGGGAGGCTGGTGCCCTCCAGCAGCGCCGCGGCGAAGGCGAAGGGGTCCTGCACCCGCATGCAGCCGTGGCTGTAGTCGCGCACGGTGCGCTGGAACAGGCGCTTCTCCGGCGTGTCGTGGAGATAGACCGAAAAGCGGTTCGGGAACAGGAACTTGATCCGGCCGAGCGCATTCTCGGCGCCGGGATTCTGGCGGAACTGGAACTCCGACAGGTTGACGCTGCCCCACGGCACCGAGCCGGGATCGACCGGCCGGCCGCGATAGATCACCTGCATGTCCTGGCGCGCCAGATAGCTCGGGTCGCGCATCAAATGGGGGATGACCTCCTTGGCCGCGATCGACTTCGGCACGTGCCAGTACGGATTGACGACGATGAACTGGATCGCGTTCGAGAAGATCGGGGTCTGGTTGGTCGGCTTGCCGTCGACGATCTTGGCCTCGTGGACCACCTGGCCGTCGCGGACGATGCGGACCATGAACTCCGGCACGTTGACGATGACGTGGGTCGCGCCGAGATCGCGCGGCAGCCAGCGCCAGCGCTCCATGTTGGCGAGCACCAGCGGGAGCGGGTCGACCGGGCTCGCGCCGGCGTTGAGCGCCGCCAGGGTGTTGCGCCCGACATTGGCGTCGTCGGCGAGGCCCTGGCGCTCCTGGAACGCGCGCACCGCGTCGGCGAGCTGGTCGTCGTAGAAATCGGGGTCGGCGTCGCTCTCGACCTCGGGCATGCCGAGCCGGGTGCGGAGCAGCGCGACGCGGTCGTCGGTCATGCCGGGACGGAGGATCGTGCCCTCGGGGATGACCGGCAGGCTGCTCGCCGACCTTTCCTCGCCGCGAAGCGCGGCGAGCTTCCGCCGCAGCGCCTGGAACGCGGGCTCCTGCGGGTTGTAGCCGTCGAGCGCCCTTGCGACGTCGGGCGCGGCGGCGAGCTTGGCCAGCACCTCGGCCGGCGCCGGCCGCCACGGGTGCTCCTCGACGTTGGGACCGAGGCGGGACGGGTCGATCCGCCCGCCGGCGGCGGTGCGGGCATAGGCGACCGCCGCCGCCGAGAGGCCGACCTCGGCGGCGGCGACGGCGTCGGGGTCGTCGCGGTCGATCGACGCCGGCGGCAGGTGGAACGCCGCCGGATCGAGACCGTCATCCGCCGCCGCGGCGATGCGCTCGCGCGCGGCCCTGCCGCGGGCGGTGAGGCCGTGGGCGTCGGTCCAGAGCGGCGCGTCCGCGCGCGCGGCGTAGAACTTGGCGACGTCGCCGCCGGCGGCCTGGGCCTTGGCGGCGATGGCGTCGTGGAGGCGCGCGGCCGCGGCATCGGTCGCGACCCGGCTCGGCGTCGCCCACGGCAGCGGGAT
>DASZVN010000004.1:0-4558 GCA_035547055.1 Hyphomicrobiales bacterium | reverse complement strand
GGCACGGTCGAGGTGCGGAGGATGTGGTGCTCGTGGCGGTTCTCGATGACGTCGTAGGCGGCGAAGGCGCCGTCATGGCCGCGCGCCGCCACCACCGACACCTCGCGCTCGAACGGCACGAAGCTTTCGAGGATCGCCGGCTGGCGCCCGATCATGCCCCAGGCGGCATCGAGGTCGAGCCCCTCGCGCAGCATCGCCTGGCCCTTGCCGTCATAGCCGAAGCGCCGCGTCTTCAGCACCGCCGGCCGGCTGATCTGGGCGACCGCCTGGGCCAAGGTCGCGCGGTCTTCCACCGGCGCGAACCGCGCGGTCGCGACGCCGAGATCCCCGACGAAGCGCTTCTCGACGAGCCGGTCCTGCGTCACCGCGAGAGCCTTGGCGCCCGGTCGGAGCGGGCGGCGGGCCGCGATGATCTCGGCGGCGGCCAGGGGCACGTTCTCGAACTCGAAGGTCACCGCATCGACGTCGTCGGCGAAGCGGGCGAGCGCGGCCTCGTCGTCATAGCCGGCGATGGTGTGGGCGCGCGCCACCTCGAAGGCCGGGCTGTCGGGCTCGGGACAGAAGACGTGGACGCTGAGGCCGAGCTCGGCCGCTGCCAGCGCCAGCATCCGCCCGAGCTGGCCGCCGCCGAGAATGCCGATGGTCGAGCCGGGGGAAAGCGGGAAGGCGCGACCGGACGACGTCTCGCTCATGCCTCGTCCGCCGGGCGCTCGGCGACCGCCGCGGTCTGGCGACGGCGCCAGTCGTCGAGCCGGCGGGCGAGGGCGTCGTCGCCGAGGGCCAGCACCGCCACGGCGAGAAGCGCGGCGTTGATGGCGCCGGCCTTGCCGATCGCGAGCGTGCCGACCGGCACGCCGCCCGGCATCTGGACGATCGAAAGCAGGCTGTCGAGGCCGGACAGCGCTTTCGACTCGATCGGCACGCCGAAGACGGGCAGGGGGGTCAACGCCGCCGCCATCCCCGGAAGATGTGCCGCGCCGCCGGCGCCGGCGATGACGACCTTGAAGCCGGCGTCGCGTGCGCCCCGTGCGAATTCGTAGAGCCGCTCGGGCGTGCGGTGGGCCGAGACGATCCGGGTCTCGTGGCCGACGCCGAGCTCCCCGAGGGTGGCGGCGGCGTGACGCAGGGTGTCCCAGTCGGACTGGCTGCCCATGACAATGGCTACCGGGGCGCCCGTCTGCGCCATCGCTCGGCTCCCACCCTGTGCGAGAAGGCGCGGAGCATAGGCAGGCGGCCGGGGCCCCGCAAGCGCGCGCGAGTCCGCCGTTCCACCATGGCGCGCCTTGGGTTATGGTCGGCGACGGAGATCGCCTGGCTGATGACCGTCGCGGATTTCGACCCGTATAAATTGTCCTCGCCGCGGATATTCCTGCTCCGCATGGTGGTCTTCGTTGTGCTGGCGGCGTTCGTCGCCCTGATCATTCATAGCGAAGTCGCCCGCGCCTTCATGTCGAATCCGGCGCTGAACGCCGTGATCATCTGCGTTCTTCTGATCGGAATCGCGCTGGCCTTTCGCCAGGTGCTGCGTCTGTTTCCCGAGATCCACTGGGTCAACGGGTTCCGCGTCTCCGACCCCGGCCTCGCGCTTCGCGAATCGCCGACGCTCCTCGCGCCGATGGCGGCGCTCCTCGGCAACCGGCTCGGCCGCGCGGCGATTTCCACCATCACGCTGCGCTCGATCCTGGATTCGGTCGGGAGTCGCCTCGACGAGGCCCGCGACGTCGGGCGCTACCTCACCGGCCTCCTCGTCTTCCTCGGCCTGCTCGGCACGTTCTGGGGCCTGCTCAACACCGTCGGCTCGGTCGGCACGGTCATCAACTCGCTTTCGGCCGGGACCGATGCCGGCGCCATCTTCGAGAACCTCAAGCAGGGGCTCGGCGCCCCGCTCGGCGGCATGGGCATCGCGTTCTCGTCCTCGCTGTTCGGCCTCGCCGGATCGCTCATCCTCGGCTTCCTCGACCTTCAGGCCGGCCAGGCGCAGAACCGCTTCTACAACGAGCTGGAAGACTGGCTGTCGGCCACCGTGACCGACCCCAAGGTCGATCCCGAGACCGGCGAGCCGCTCGGTGCCGCCGCGGGCCTCGCCACGACCGCGCCCGACATCGCCGCGGCCCTGGAACGGCTCGGCCGCTCGCTCGGCGAGGGCGGGTCGAGCCGGGCCTCGACGCAGGCCATGGCCCATCTCGCCGAGGGCATCCAGGGCCTCGTCCAGCACATGCGGGCGGAGCAGCAGCTCCTGCGCGAATGGGTCGAGGCCCAGGCCGACCAGCAGCGCGAGATCAAGCACCTCCTCGGCAAGATCGCCCGCGAGCCGGTCGACGGGGACCGCTGAGCCATGCCGGGGCGCACCCGGCGCGGCATGCGCCCGATCGACTACTGGCCGGGCTTCGTCGATGCGCTCTCGACCCTGGTCCTGGTGGTCGTCTTCCTGCTCACCGTGTTCATGGTGGCGCAGTTCTTCCTGACGCGGGAGATCACCGGCAAGGACACCGCGCTCCAGCAGCTCAATGCCCAGATCGCCCAGCTCACCGACCTCCTGGCGCTGGAGCGGACCGGCAAGCGTACCTTGCAGGACCAGCTCAGCTCCCTGCAGGCGAGCCTCTCGACCACCGAGGCCGAGCGCGACCGTCTCAAGGGCCAGCTCGCCGCCTCCAGCGGCGCGGCGTCGAAGGCCGGCGGCGAGGTCGCCCTGCTGCAGGGCAAGCTCACCGACCAGCAGCGCATCTCCAACCAGGCCCTGGCCCAGGTGGAGCTGCTGAACCAGCAGATCGCGGCGCTGCGCCGCCAGATCGCCGCCATCGAGGATGCTCTCGAGGCCTCGGAGAAGGCCAACAAGGAGAGTGAAGCCAGGATCGCCGATCTCGGCTCGCGCCTGAACGTCGCCTTGGCGAAGCGGGTGCAGGAGCTGGCGCGCTATCGCTCCGATTTCTTCGGGCGGCTCCGCCAGATCCTCGCCGGCCGGCCGGACATCCGCGTCGTCGGCGACCGCTTCGTGTTCCAGTCCGAGGTGCTGTTTCCGAGCGGCGTGGCGATGCTGAGCCCCGAAGGCCTGCCCACCCTCGACAAGCTGGCCGACGCCATCGTCCAGCTCGAGAAGGAGATCCCGCCCGATATCAACTGGGTGCTCCAGGTCAACGGCCACACCGACGCCCGGCCGATCTCGTCCTCGCAGTTTCCATCGAACTGGGAGCTCTCGGCGGCGAGGGCGATCGCCGTCGTGAAGTACCTGATCTCGAAAGGGGTCGATCCCCAGCGGCTGGTCGCCGCCGGCTTCGGCGAATTCGATCCGATCGATCCCGGCACCACCGAGGACGCCTACCGCAAGAATCGCCGCATCGAGCTGAAGCTGACGGAGCGGTAGGTTCTTTTGACGGTCCGCTTTCTGTGAACTATAGTTCACATATGATCGAGGTCCGCCAGACCGCCGAGTTTCGCAAGTGGATTGATGGCTTGCGGGACCGGCGGGCAGTTCGAAAGATCGTCCAGCGGATCGTCCGTATCGAAGCCGGCCTGATCGGCGATGCGAAGTTTTTCGATGGCATTGGCGAGCTACGGATCGATTTCGGGCCAGGATATCGCATTTATTTTGTCAAGTACGGAAATTTGGTGGTCATCTTGTTATGTGGCGGTGACAAGTCATCGCAGGAGCGTGACATCAAACGCGCTATCGCCATGGCAAAGGAGTTCTGACATGCCCCTCGAAACCACGCGCTTCGATGCAGCGAAATATCTCGAGGACGCTGAATCCCAGGCGGAACTCTTGTCTGATGCATTTGAAAGCGGTGACACGTCCTATGTCGCCCACGTTCTCGGCCTTGTCGCTCGCGCCCGTGGCATGACCGGAGTTGCCAAAGGCGCCGGCGTGACCCGCGAGGCGCTCTACAAAGCTCTTAGCGAAACCGGCGATCCGCGGCTGTCGACGCTGCTCGGCGTACTCAAGTCGCTCGGATTGCATGTCACGGTGAAGCCGGCTGACGCCGCCTAGACTGCCGCTGGCTCCGCTTCGTCGAGATCGCGGAACTGGAGGGCGGCGAGGCGGGCGTAGAGGCCGCCGCGGGCGACCAGCTCGCGATGGCTGCCGCTTTCGACGATTTCGCCGTGGTTGAGCACCAGGATGCGATCGGCCGTCAGCACGGTCGCTAAGCGGTGGGCGATGACCAGCGTGGTGCGGCCCTGCATCAGGTGCTCGAGCGCGATCTGCACCAGCCGCTCGCTCTCGGCGTCGAGTGCCGACGTGGCCTCGTCGAGCAGCAGGATCGGGGCGTCCTTGAGCAGGGCGCGGGCGATGGCGAGCCGCTGCTTCTGCCCGCCTGACAGCATGACGCCACGCTCGCCCACGATCGAGTCGTAGCCGTTCTCGAGCTGGACCACGAAATCGTGCACAAGCGCGGCACGGGCGGCAGCCTCGACCTCGGCGTCGGTGGCGTCCGGCTTGCCGAAGCGGATATTCTCGGTGACGGTGCCCGCGAAGATCGTCGGCTCCTGCTCGACATAGGCAAAGCGGCGGCGCAGCTCGGCTGGAGCGGTGTTCCGGATATCGACGCCGTCGACCAGGATG
>DASZVN010000003.1:0-29495 GCA_035547055.1 Hyphomicrobiales bacterium | reverse complement strand
AGATTGCTGCCGCTGCGGCCGGTGGACAGGATAACGAAACGGCTCAACTTCGAACCCCTTGCGTGAAAGTCAGGTGACGTTATACGGATCCCCATGGTCGTTCCAGGGCGGTGTGCGGGCGCCGCCGGGGCCTGATCCCGCTGTCGAAGCCGGCCGCCGGCGGAGCCGAGTGGGGAGGGGCCATGTTCTCGAAATTCTTCATCGAGCGCCCGGTCCTCGCGAACGTGCTTGCGCTCGCGATCATGCTGATCGGCGCCATCGCGTTCGTCGGGCTGCCGGTCGCCCAGTATCCCAACATCATCCCGCCGACCATCCAGGTCTCGGCGCGCTATCCCGGCGCCAGCGCCCGCGCGGTGATGGAGACGATGGCCCTGCCGATCGAGCAGCAGGTCAACGGCGTGCCCGGCATGCTCTACATGCAGTCGACCTCGGCGAGCGACGGCAGCTATTCCCTGGTCGTCACCTTCGCCATCGGCACCAATGCCGACGAGGCCCAGATCCTGGTGCAGAACCGGGTCAACGCCGCGCTCGCCCAGCTTCCCGACGCGGTGCAGAAGCAGGGCGTCAGCGTCAAGAAGAAGCTGACCTCGATCCTCGAGTTCGTGGCGCTGACCTCGCCCGACAATCGCTTCGACAGCCTGTTCCTCGCCAACTACGCCCGCATCAATCTCCAGGACTCGCTGGCGCGGCTGCCCGGTGTCGGCGACGTCTCGATCTTCGGCGCCGGCGACTACGCCATGCGGATCTGGCTCGACCCGGAGAAGCTGCAGGCCCGCGGCCTCACCCCGGACGACGTCATCGGGGCGATCCGCCAGCAGAGCCAGGTGGTCGCCGCCGGCCAGGTCGGGGCGCCGCCGGCCGCGGCGGGGCAGGCGTTCCAGTACACGCTGAACGTGGCCGGCCGGCTCAGCGACGCGCCGGATTTCGGGGCGATCGTGGTCAAGGCCGGCGCCGGCGGGCGGATCACCCGGGTGAGCGACGTCGCCCGGGTCGAGCTCGGCTCGCGCTCCTACGGCCAGATCTTCCGGATGGACGGCAAGCAGGCTGCCGGCATCGCCATCAGCCAGCTTCCCGATGCCAACGCGCTCGCGGTCTCGAACGTGGTCGAGGCCAGGATCAAGCAACTCGCCAAGACCTTCCCGCCCGGCGTCAGCTATTCGATCCCCTTCAACACCACCGCCTTCGTCGACGCCGCGATCCATGACGTCTACCGGACGCTGGTCGAGGCCTTCCTGATCGTGCTCGCCGTCATCCTGCTGTTCCTGCAGGACTGGCGGGCGATGCTGGTGCCGGCGACCACGGTGCCGGTCACGATCGTCGGTGCGTTCGCGGCGATGGCCGCGCTCGGCTTCTCGCTCAACATGTCGACGCTGTTCGCGCTGATTCTGGCGATCGGCATCGTGGTCGACGATGCCATCGTCATCGTCGAAGGCACGGCCCGCCATCTGGAGGCCGGCCTGCCGGGCCCCGCGGCGGCCGAGCGCGCGATGGTCGAGCTGTTCGGCCCGATCATCGGCATCACGCTGGTGCTGATCTCGGTGTTCCTGCCGGCCGCCTTCCTGCCCGGCCTCACCGGCCAGCTCTACCAGCAATTCGCCCTCGTGATCGCGGCGACCGCGGTGATCAGCGCCGTCAACGCGGTAACGCTCAAGCCGACCCAGGCGGCGCTGTGGATGCGCGCGCCCCTGCCGCTGGAGCGGCGGAACTTTGTCTTCCGCGGCTTCGAGCGTGGCTTTTCCGCGCTCGAGCGTGGCTACACGCGGACGCTCGGCCTCGCGCTCCGCGCCCGCTATGCGGTCGCCCTGGTCGGCCTCATCCTGGTCGGGCTCGCGATCGTCGGGCTGACCCGGGTGCCGACGGCGTTCCTGCCGATCGAGGACCAGGGCTATTTCCTGGTCGCGGTCCAGCTTCCCGGCGGGGCCGCGCTCGCCCGTACCGACGCCACCCTCGACGAGGTGACGCGGCTCGTGCGGACGGTGCCGGGCGTCGAGAACGTCGTCACCGTCGCCGGCGTCGCCGTGCTCGACAACAACGCCCCGCTCGCGAACGACGGGCTCGCCTATGTGGTGCTGAAGCCATGGGGCGAGCGCGGCAAGGACCAGGGCCTGCTGCCGACCTATCTCGCGCTCAACGCCAAGCTGTCCAAGCTCCCCGACGGCCGCGCCATCGTCATCCCGCCGCCGGCGATCCAGGGCATCGGCAATGTCGGCGGCTTCACCATGGAGGTCGAGCTGCGCGACGGCAGCTTCGATTTCGCCAAGCTGAGCCGCCTCGCCAAGGCGGTCGCGGCCAATGCCGGCAGCCAGTCCCATCTCGACGGCGTGCAGACCACCTCGGAATTCTCCGCCCCGCAGCTCGACGTCGTCGTCGACCGCACCAAGGCGGCGACGCTCGGCGTCAACCTCAGCGACGTGTTCGACGCGCTCTCGGGCTATCTCGGCTCGACCTTCGTCAACCAGTTCACCCGGTTCGGCCACACCTTCCAGGTCTACGCCCAGGCCGATTTCGACTTCCGCCGCCTCGCCGCCGACATCGGCCGCATCCACGTCAAGAGCGCGACCGGCGCGCTGGTGCCGCTGTCGACGCTCGCGACCGTCGAGCGCACGGTCGGGCCGCCCTTGATCGACCTCTACAACCTCTACCCCGCCGCGACGGTGATCGGGCGCCAGCAGCGCGGCATGTCGTCGGGCCAGGCGATGGACCTGATGGAGCAGGTCGCGGCCCACACGCTGCCGCCCGGCTCGGGCTATGACTGGACCGCGATCTCCTACCAGGAGAAGGTCGCCGGCAGTCAGATCTACTTCGCCTTCGGCCTGGCGCTGGCGCTGGTCTATCTCGTGCTCGCCGGCCAGTACGAGAGCTGGATCGGCCCGCTCGCGGTGATCCTGTCGGTGCCGCTCGCGACCTTCGGCACGGTCGCGACGCTGCTCGCGCTCGGGGTGCCGAACACGCTCTACACCCAGATCGGGCTGATCCTTCTGGTCGCGCTTGCGGCCAAGAACGCGATCCTGATCGTCGAGTTCGCGCGCGACCTCCGCATCAAGGACGGCAAGCCGCTGATCGAGGCGGCCACTACCGCCGGGCGGCTCCGCTTCCGCCCGATCCTGATGACCTCGGCCGCCTTCATCCTCGGCATGCTACCGCTCGTCACCGCCAGCGGCGCCGGTGCCAACGCCTCGAAGTCGATCGGCATCTCGGTGGTGAGCGGCATGCTGATCTCGACGATCCTGTCGGTCTTCGTCGTGCCGACTTTCTTCGTCGTGCTGCGGGCGTGGGAAGAACGCCGGGCCGAGCGCAAGGCCCGCCGCAAGCCCACCGCGGTGGCACCAGGGCGGTAACTACTGACGCGCCCTTGAACTTGGGCTAACTTATGGTTGAGGCCCGGGCGAGGGCGGTGCCATGACCGAGTATTTCTGGGGCGCCAGCGGTGGCGACTTCGGCGACGCCAACAACTGGATCAACGGCGACGACAACAAGCGGGACGACGGCGTCCCGGGTGGCGGCGATACCGGCGACATCACCGGCACCTTCACGGTAACCGCGGGCGGCCAGACCGTCGGCAACCTCACGCTCTCGCTGGGAGTGACCATCGCCGGCGACATCACCGTCACCGATACGCTGGGCGGCGGCGTCGTCGCCGGCACGGCGCAGGTCGGGACGCTGTCGTTCAGCACCTTCACCGGCGCCAAGCTGACCGCCGACACGGTCACCAACTCCCATCTCGAAGCCGGCGAGGTTCACGTCGGCACGCTGAGCGAGTTCAACGTGATCGCCGGCGCCGACGTGACGGCTGACAGCGTCACCGGCAACAATACGCTGCAGATCACCTCCGGCAGCCTGCACGCCGGCGCGGTTACTCTCCTCGACGAGAACATCCTCGACGCCGGCGGCACCGCGACCTTCGCGTCGCTGACCGTCGGCGGTGCTGCCGCGCCGCATCTCGCCGGCGTCGAGGTCGCCGCCGGCGGGCAGGCGACGGTTACGGGGGCGACCAGCCTCGGCAGCGGCAGCTTCGTCAACGTCGGCAAGGACACGCTGTCTGGCCAGAACACGACCGACGGCGGGACCATGAATTTCCAGGGTGGGCTCACCGTCCAGGGGCCCGGCAGCTCGGTCAGCGTGACGAGCTGGACCGGCGCCGTGCTGAACGCGGCCGGTGCCGTGGTCGTCGACATGACGAACGCCCACGCCAGCAATGTCGGCCTCGTCGCCGATGGCGGCACGATGAACTTCACCGGCACGCTGACCCTCGGCAAGACGCTGGAGGGCGACCTCAACCTCGTCGACGGCGGCAAGGCGACCGTGAAGACGCTGGTGGCGGGGGCGGAGAAGGGGTCGAGCGGCGACATCTTCGCCGATGGTCAAGGCGTCAGCCTCACCGCGAGCGGCGCGGTGACGGTCGGCGAGGCCGGCACCGGCAGCCTGACCGTCGGGGACGGCGCCCACGCTTGGCTGAAGAGCCTGGTGCTCGGCGGCAAGGCCGGCGGCAGCGGTACCGCGAACGTCACCGGCAAGGGGTCTGAGCTCGACGTCGCCGATACGGTGACGGTCGGGGAGAAGGGCACCGGGTCGTTGAGCATCCAGGCGGGCACGGTGTTCGACCCGGCCGACGTGGTCATCGCCGGCGTCGGTGCGCCCACCGGCGGGCCGACCGACCCCACGACCGGCTTCCACACCCAGAACATCAGCGGCGTCGGGGTCCTCGGCGACATGACGACCGGCGATCTCACCCTGGGCGAGGCCGGCTACGGCCAGCTCAGGGTCTTCTCGCCGGGGACCGTGACGACCGAAGGCGACGGCAAGGTCGGCGAGCGGAAAGGCAGCGAGGGGCAGGTCGTCCTGAACGGCGGCCATTGGACGGTCGCGGGCGAGCTCACGGTCGGCGCCGCGGGCAAGGCGCTGGTCGAGGTCGGCGCCGGCGGCCGGTTGGCGGCGCAGGGCGGTCTCTCGCTCGGCGAGGAGAAGGGCGGCTCCGGCAAGATCGTGCTCGGTGACGGCAGCGCCGGCAGCGGTCCCGGCGTGCTCGTCGGGCGGGGCGCCATCACGATCGGCGGCGCCGGCAGCGGGACGCTCGTCAGCGACGAATCGACGATCAACTTCACCGGCAGGACGCTGACGCTCGGTGAGGAGGCCGGCAGCAAGGGCACGCTGACCGTCCACGGCGGCACGCTGACCTTCGGCGGCGAGATGGTCGTCGGGGCCGCCGGCAAGGGCACCGCGACGTTCAACCAGGGCGCCAGCCTCGCGGCTGCCGCAGGCAACCACGCGGCCAGCCTGACGCTCGGCGAAAAGGTTGGCGGGACCGGCACCGTCACCTTCGACGGCAAGGGCACTGCCGCGACGATGAGCGCAATCGAGGACGGCGTCCTCGGCAAAGGCACGATCAACATCGCCGGCGGCGCCACTGTGACGGCTGCCTCGGCCGACCTTGCGACGCAGGCCAGCACCAACGCCAACGGCGTCACCGTCAACACCGCGGGCAGGTTCGTCGTCACCGGCGACCTCGCGGTCGGCGAGAAGGGCTTCGGCACGCTGAGCGTCAAGGGCGCGGGCCAGGTCACGGCCTCGGGCGAGGTCGCGATCGGCGAGGATACCGCCTCGATCGGCTCGGCGACCATTTCCGGCACCGTCACCGACAAGACGACGCACAAGACCACCGCCTCCCATCTCGGCTATGGCGCGCTCGTGGTCGGAGAGGGCGGGTCGGGTTCGCTCACGATCAACGGCGGCGCAACGGTCGGCGCGCTCGGCAAGACGCCGGGCACCGTCGAGATCGCGACCGAGGTCGTGAAGGGCGTGACCGACAAGCTGACCCTGACCGACAAGGGCTCGGCCCTGTCCGGCAAGAGCCTCGCCGTCGGTGGCACGGCGGAGACGGCCGGCGGCAAGGCCAGCCTCACGGTGTCGAACGACGCCACCGCGACGTTCAAGACGGCGTCGATCTGGAAAAGCGGCGCCGTCACGCTGAACGGCGGTACGCTGCACGTGACCGGTGCGGTCGAGGGCAACGGTGCCATCACGATCGGCAAGGCCGGCACGCTGATCCTCGGCGGACACGACGAGAAGGTCGGCGTGTCGTTCGCCGCGGCCGGGCATGGCGTGCTCTCGCTCGGCGCAGCGGCGGTGCTGGACGCGACCATCAAAGGCTTCGCCAAGACCGACAGCATCAAGATCGGCGGGCTCGACACGCACGCCACGATCACGGTCAAGGCCGACGGCGCCGATACCGACGTCGCCATCCACGATCACGGCAAGGTCGCGGGCGACCTCACGCTGGCCGGGCATTACACGGCCGCCCAGCTCCATTTCGCCGCCGCGACCGGCGTGCTGACCACGACCGCCGCGGCACCGGCGACGGCGGCCGTCACGGGCGGCCTGATCGGCTCCGCGGCGGGGCCTTCCGAAGGCGCCGTCACCGCGAGCCACGACAGCGCGCCGGGCGCGGTCGACCGGGGCGATACCTTTGTCTTTGCGGGGCCGCTGACGGGCCACGACGTCGAGCGCATCGCCGACTTCACGTCGGGCGTCGACCGGATCGAGCTGGACCATGCGGTCTTCGCCGGCCTCGGCGACGGGCCGGCACTCGCCGCCGTGCATTTCGTCGCCGATGCTGATGGCCTGGCGCATACCCGGGCGCAGCATGTCGTCTACGACACCGCGACCGGCGCCCTGTCCTACGACGCCGACGGCAGCGGGCCGGGCGCGGCGATCCACTTCGCCACGCTCGCCGGGCACCCCTGCCTCACGGCGGGCGATTTCCTGGTGGCGTAGCGCGCGCTAGCCGCGCGCCGCCAGCGGATCGGGCTGCGCGGCCGGATCGGCGCGGATCTCAGCGATGTCCCAGGCGCCGCTCTCGCTGCGGCAGGCGCGGCCGGACAGATGCTCCTGCCGGCCGGTGACGAAGCGCTCGGCGACGAAGGCCCGGCAGGTCGATGCGCCGCTGGTCACCGGCGGGGCCGCGGCGGCGAAATTGCCGTGCGTGCCGGTGTCGGGATTGGCCCAGGGCACCGGCGGGCCCTTGCCGTCGCCGCTCAGCGCCAGGCCGAGCGCGCCGCGCGCATAGACCCAGTCGGTAGCGCTGAAGCCGGTGGTGCCGTTGCCATCGGTCGCGGTGAAGGCGCGGGCGAGCGGGGCGTTGGCGGCGGTCGCCGGCTTGTCCGCGTCCGGCGCCGGCAGCGGCGCGGAGACGATGGTGCCGGCGGGCGCGGCCTTCAGCGGGGTCGTGCTGGCGGTGGTGGCGGGACCGGGGTCGCGGCTCCCGACCAGCGAGCCGAGCGGCATCGACAGGCTGCAGCCGGCGAGAAGCAGCGCGGCTGCAACCGGCACCAGGGCGCGACGGGCAGGGCGCAATCGTCTATAGAGGCTCGCGCACGGCACCGCCGGATCCCTCGTCCTCATCTGCCAACCCGATCCATCGTATCCGTCATGAACGATCCGCAAAGTTTAACAATCAATGACTTTGCCGAGGCGGCGGATCCGATTTCGCTGTTCGCCGAATGGCTCGCGGCGGCGACCGCCTCGGAACCCGACGTCGCGGACGCGATGACGCTGGCGACGGTCGACGCCGACGGCTGGCCCGACGCGCGCATCGTGCTGCTCAAGGAAGCGGGCGAGGCCGGCTTCGTGTTCTACACCAATCGGCGGAGCCGCAAAGGCCGCGAGCTTGCGGCCAATCCTCGCGCGGCGCTGGTTTTCCACTGGAAGAGCAGGCGGCGGCAGGTGCGCGTCCGCGGTGCGGTCGAAATGGTGAGCGAGGCGGCGTCGGACGCCTATTTCGCGAGTCGCGCCCGCGACAGCCAGATCGGTGCCTGGGGCTCGCAGCAATCCGAGCCGCTGGAGAGCCGCGCGACGTTCGAGGCCGCAGTCGCGGCGGCGGCCCGGCGCTTTCCCGCGGCAGTGCCGAGGCCGCCGCATTGGGGCGGCTATCGCGTCGTCCCGGCCGAGATCGAGTTCTGGCAGGATCGCCCGTTTCGCCTCCACGACCGCGTGCTGTTCACCCGCGGCGCGGACGGGGGCTGGGACCGCCAGCGGCTCTACCCGTGAGGGCTTCGCAGGTCGGACGCCGGGCGATGCCCTTGCGGCGCAAAATGCTCTAACCTTGCCGCGAGCTCAGATCCTTGTCCGCCATGGCCACCGCCGTTCCGAAACGCTCGCTTCTCCTGACCGGCGCCTCGCGCGGCATCGGCCATGCCACCGTCAAGCGCTTCTCGGCGGCGGGGTGGCGCGTCATCACCTGCTCGCGCCACGCCTTTCCGGAGAATTGCCCGTGGGAGGCGGGCCCCGAGGACCACATCCAGCTCGACCTCGCCGATCCCGCTTCCACGCGCGCGGCGATCGAGGAGGTGCGGCGCC
Organism: Hyphomicrobiales bacterium; assembly: GCA_035547055.1. Taxonomy (GTDB): domain Bacteria; phylum Pseudomonadota; class Alphaproteobacteria; order Rhizobiales; family Methylopilaceae; genus DASZVN01. The sequence continues at coordinate 21,143 of DASZVN010000003.1, read as the reverse complement.
GCGTCGAGGGCGGGCTGCTGCACGCCTTGGTCAACAATGCCGGCATCTCGCCCAAGGCGCCGGACGGCAAGCGTCTCGACACGCTCACGACCTCGCTGGCCGACTGGCAGCACGTCTTCCAGGTCAACCTGTTCGCGCCGCTGATGCTGGCGCGGGGCCTCCGCGCCGAACTCGCGGCCGCCAAGGGCGCGGTCGTCAACGTCACCTCGATCGCGGGCTCGCGGGTGCATCCCTTCGCTGGTGCCGCCTACGCCACCTCGAAGGCGGCGCTGGCCGCCCTGACCCGCGAGATGGCGGCCGATTTCGGCCCGCTCGGCGTGCGGGTCAACGCCATCGCACCCGGGGAGATCGACACCGCGATCCTCTCGCCCGGCACTGACGAGATCGTCGCCCACATCCCGCTCCACCGGCTCGGCCGGCCGGAGGAGGTGGCGTCGATCATCTACATGCTCTGCACCGAGCAGTCGTCCTATGTCACCGGCGCCGAGATCCACATCAACGGCGGCCAGCACGTCTGACGCCGCATACCCCTCGCTGTCATTGCGAGGGGCGCAGCGACGAAGCAATCCAGGGCCGCGTGCTGGCTCCTCTGGATTGCTTCGCTTCGCTTCGCTCGCAATGACGGGCCGGAGAGCATCCCGCCAAACATTCCCGCTTGGGACCGAGTGGCGGCTTGGTGCATTGTAGGATCGGCCAAGAACACGACGGAGACCTGCCATGCCGAGCGCTGCGACCGCCACGACCCTCTCGTCCGCCGGCATCGAGATCCGCGCTCCGCTCGGGCCGCGCTACGACGAGATCCTGACCGAGGAGGCGCTGGCGCTGCTGGCCGCCCTCCACCGCCGCTTCGATGCCCGCCGCCGCGAGCTCCTGGCGCGGCGGGCCGAGCGGCAGAAGCGCTTCGACGCCGGCGAGCTGCCGGATTTCCTGCCCGAGACCCAGGCCATCCGCGATGGCGACTGGAAGGTCAACACCGTTCCGGCCGACCTCGAGGACCGCCGGGTGGAGATCACCGGCCCGACCGATCGCAAGATGATCATCAACGCGCTGAACTCCGGCGCGAAAGTGTTCATGGCCGATTTCGAGGATGCGACCTCGCCGACCTGGTCGAACCTCATCGAGGGCCAGATCAACCTCAAGGACCGCTGGCACGCCCCGGCGTTCGACTTCACCGATCCCGACAGCGGCAAGCGCTACGAGCTCGGCTCCGAGCCCGCGGTGCTGATGGTGCGCCCGCGCGGCTGGCACCTGCCCGAGGCCCACGTCCTGGTCGACGGCGAGCCGATGTCGGGCTCGCTGTTCGACTTCGCGCTCTACGCCCACCACAACGTCCGCGCCGCGCTCGACCGCATGAGCGGGGCCTATTTCTACCTGCCCAAGATGGAGAGCCATCTCGAGGCGCGGCTGTGGGAGGAGGTCTTCACCTTCGTCGAGGACCGGATGAGCCTGCTCCACGGCAGCTTCCGCGCCACCGTCCTGATCGAGACGCTGCCGGCGGCCTTCGAGATGGACGAGATCCTCTACGAGCTCCGCGACCACATCGTCGGCCTGAACTGCGGCCGCTGGGACTACATCTTCTCGTTCATCAAGCGCATCGGCAAGGCGCCGCGCTTCCTCACGCCCGACCGCGGCACGATGGGCATGGACCGCGCCTTCCTCCACGCCTATTCGCTCCTCTGCATCCAGACCTGCCATCGCCGCGACGCCTTCGCCATGGGCGGGATGGCGGCGCAGATCCCGAACCGGCGCGACCCGGTCGCCAACGAGGACGCGCTTGCCAAGGTCCGCGCCGACAAGGAGCGCGAGGCCCGCGACGGCCACGACGGCACCTGGGTCGCCCACCCCGACCTCGTGCCTGTGGCGATGGAGGTGTTCGACCGCCTGATGCCGGGCAAGAACCAGATCGACATCATGCCCGACCCGGTGATCGGGCAGGCCGAGCTGCTCCAGGTCCACGACGGCGTCCGCACCGAGGCGGGGCTCCGCCAGAACATCCGGGTCGGCGTGCAATATATCGAGGCATGGCTCCGCGGCCGGGGCGCGGTGCCGCTCTACAACCTGATGGAGGACGCTGCGACCGCCGAGATCTCGCGCGCCCAGATCTGGCAGTGGCTGCACCAGGGCGCTCTGCTCGACGACGGCCGCGAGGTGACGCCCGAGCTGTTCCAGAGCGTGATGGCCGACGAGATGGCGAAGGTGCGCGACGCCCTCGGCGAGACCGCCGTCGCCGCAGGGCGCTTCCCCGATGCCGAGCGCCTGTTCGCCGAGATGTCGCTGGCGAAGGAGTTTCCGGAATTCCTGACGCTGCCGGCCTACGAGCTGATCGAGTAAGTGCGCGAATAGCGAGTAGCGAATAGGGAAGAGCGTCCGCGCCGTCATTGCGAGGAGCGCAGCGACGAAGCAATCCAGGGGCGGCATGGGCCGGCGCCTGCGGCCTCTGGATTGCTTCGCTTCGCTCGCAATGACGGCCTATTCGCTATTCGCGAATGGGGGCGCACGCCGCCTCCAGCCAACCCTTCGTCTCCGCATCGACCGACGGCCCTACCTCCGCCAGCACCCGCGCATGGTAGGCGTCGAGCCAGGCGCGCTCGGCCGCGGTCATCAGCATCGGCGCGAGGCCGCGGCGGTCGAACGGGGCCAAGGTCAGCGTCTCGAAGCCCAGCATGGGCCGCTCGGCGCCGTCGAGCGCGACCTCCTGCACCAGCACGAGGTTCTCGCTGCGGATGCCGTATGCGCCCTCCTTGTAGTAGCCGGGCTCGTTGGAGACGATCATGCCCGGTTCCAGCGCCACCGTGCCGAGCTTGGAGATGCGCTGCGGCCCCTCGTGGACCGAGAGGTAGCTGCCGACGCCGTGACCGGTGCCGTGGTCGAAATCGGTGCCGGCCTCCCATAGCGGGCGGCGGGCGAAGGCGTCGATCTGGGCGCCCGACGTGCCGCGCGGGAAGATCGCGGTTGCGATCGCGATGTGGCCCTGGAGCACGCGGGTGAAGCGGTCGAGCCTCTCGGCGCCCGGCCGGCCGACGACGATGGTGCGGGTCACGTCGGTGGTGCCGTCCTCGTATTGCGCGCCGGAATCGACCAGGAGGAAGCCCGGCTCGACCACCCGGTTGCTGTCCCGGCTGACGCGGTAATGGGGCAGGGCGGCGTTCGGGCCGGCGGCCGAGATGGTCGGAAACGACAGGTCCTTCAGCGCGCCGCTCTCGTCGCGGAAAGCCTCGAGCGTTTCGGCGGCGGCGATCTCGGTGAGCTTGCCGGTCGCGGCCTCGCGGTCGACCCAGGCGAGGAAGCGGCAGAGGGCAACCGCGTCGCGCCGGTGGGCGGCGCGGGCGCCAGCGATCTCGGCGGCGTTCTTCACCGCCTTGAGCTTTGCGACCGGGTCGGCACGGCGGAGCACCGTGGCGCCGGCGTCCTCGAGGCGCGCGAGCAGGCGGAACGAGGCGCCTGCCGGGTCGAGCATGACCTTCGCGTCGGCGGCGCCCAGCCGGCCGATCTCGCGGTCGAGATCCGCGGGCTCGGCGATGTCGGCGAGGTCCGCCAGCGTCGCCCGCACCCGGTTGTCGAGCTTGCGGCCGTCCACGAGGAGCGTCGGCCGCCCGCTTGCCGGCACCACAGCGCGGGCCAGCGGCAGCGGCGTGTGCGAGACGTCGCCGCCGCGGATGTTGAAGAGCCAGGCGACCGCATGCGGATCGGTCAGGATGACGGCGTCGCTCTTGGCCCTCGCGAGCTCGGCCTGGACGCGCGCCACCTTGTCGGCCGCGCCTTCCCCGGCGAAGCGGGGCTCGTGGAGCGTGACCGGCTTCAGCGGCGGCGCCGGCCGGTCGCGCCAGATCGCGTCGATCGGATTGGGCTCGGCCGCGACCAGCTCGGCCCCGGCGTCGGCTGCGGCGGCGCGATAGCGCTCGACTGCCTCGGCGGTATGAAGCGAGGGGTCGAAGCCGAGCTTCATGCCGGGCTTCAGGTGCCGGCGCAGCCAGTCGGCCGGCGCGGTCTCGGCGATGTTCTCGATCGCGAACACCGCCGGATCGACCTGGCTCTTGACCTGCACGGTGTAGCGGCCGTCGACGAAGATCGCTGCCGCGTCCTTCAGCACGACCGCGATCCCGGCCGAGCCGGTGAAGCCGCTCAGCCACGCCAGCCGCTCGTCGGAGGGCGGGACATATTCGTTCTGGTATTCGTCGGCGCGGGGCACGAGGACGCCGTCGAGCCGGCGTGCCGCGAGGGCCGCCCGGAGCGTCGCCACCCGCTCGGCGGTGCCGGCCGGCCCGCCGCCCTCGGTGAAATCCTGGAAGCGGCTGTGGTACATGAGCATCTTCTCCCGCGCTTCGGGCATTTGCTCCGAGGCGCGGCCGGCGTGCAAGCGCCCGATCTGCGGCGCGGATGGGGCAGGCGGCTCGAACCGCCCAGGCCCGCGACTTGCTTGTGCAAATCCGTCATGCATCAACGCGACTTGCCCCGAAATATAGGAAGCCTACCTATTGCGTCGGCGCGCGTCGCGCCGCGCAAGGCGAGCCCGCCCGGCTTGCGTCTCCCCCGTGCCGAGCTCGGGAACGCCCGAGATCGCTGGAAATGGCCGATGGCCGACCCGTCCGAACTCGCCGAGGTGCTGCGGCCGACCATCTTCCGCCTGAGCCGCCTGCTCAGGCGGCAGATGGACGGCTCCGGCATGTCGCCCTTGCAGAGCCTCCTGCTCGCGGTGATCGAGCAGCGGCCCGGCATCGGCGTCGGCGAGCTGGCCCGGCTCGAGGGCCTGCGGGGACCGACCATGAGCGGCCACGTCAAGCAGATGGAGGAGGAGGGCCTGATCGCCCGGACCGAGCCCGACTGCGCCGACCGCCGCCGGGTCGGCCTCGCCGTTACCGCCAAGGGCCGCGACAGCCTGGAGCGGCTCCGGCGGCAGCGGCGCGACTGGCTGGCCGGGCGCCTCGCCGGCCTCGCCCCGGAGGCCCGCCAGGCCATCGCCGCGGCGATCGACCCCCTGAGACAACTGGGATCGCAGGATGAGCCCGCCGCCAGCCGCTGACGCCGCCACGGCCGTGCCGCCGGAGCCCGTCACCCATCGCGAGATCCTGGTCGTCTATCTCGGCTTCATGGTCGTGATGGGCCTCGCGGCGCTCGACCAGAGCATCGTCGCCACCGCCTTGCCCCGCATCGTCGCGCAGCTCGGCGGCGCCGAGCACCTGTCGTGGATCGTCACCGCCTACGTGCTGACCTCGACCGCGACCATGCCGCTCTACGGCAAGCTCAGCGACCTCTACGGCAGGAAACCGCTGGTCTATGTCTCCATCATCATCTTCCTGGTGGGCTCGGCGCTGAGCGGGCTCTCCCAGTCGATGCTGCAGCTCATCATCTTCCGCGCCATCCAGGGCATCGGCGCCGGCGGCCTGATGCCGCTGTCGCAGATTACGATCTCCGACCTCGTGCCGCCGCGCGAGCGCGGCCGCTACCAGGGCGCCATCCCGGTGGTCTTCGCGGTCTGCAGCGTCGCCGGGCCGATCATCGGCGGCGTCATCACCGACCTCCTGTCCTGGCACTGGATCTTCTACATCAACCTGCCGCTCGGGCTGATCGGTCTCTTCATCATCGGAGTGGCGCTGCGGCGGCCGCAGCGCACCGTGCGCCGCGCCATCGACTATGCCGGCGCCGCGCTCCTCGCCGGGGCGACGACCGCGCTCCTGCTCGTGATGACGCTGGGCGGCACCCAATATCCCTGGACGTCGCCCGAGATGCTCGGCCTCGAAGGCGCGACCGTGTTGCTGACCGGGCTCTTCATCCTGCGCGAGCAGGTCGCGCCCGAGCCGATGCTGCCGCTCCTCCTGTTCCGCAACCGCACCTTCGTCCTCGGCTGCACGGTGCTGTCGCTGATGTTCGTCGGCATGCAGGGCGCGAGCGTGTTCTACCCGCTGTTCTTCCAGGTGGTGATGGGCGTCGCGCCATCGGACTCGGGCGTCCTGATCGCGCCCTTGACCGTCGGCCTCGTGATCTCGACCCGGTTGAACGGCAAGTTCCTGCTCGCGACCGGGCGCTACAAGCCGCCGCAGCTCCTCGGGACCGGGCTCGGCACGATCGCCTTCGCGACGCTCACCTGGGGAGCGGCCAGCGGCTACGGCCTGTGGGTGATCGAGCCGGCCCTGTTCATGGTCGGGGTCGGCATGGGCCTCGTCATGCCCAACATGACGATCGCGGTGCAGAACGCGGTGGACTACGCCCACATGGGCGTCGCCACCGCGACGATGAGCTTCTTCCGCTCGCTCGGCGCCGTGATCGGGGTCGCCGGTTCGGGCGCGATCATGAACGCGCGGCTGGAATCGCTCGTGGCGTCGAGCGGCCTGCCGCACACGGTCGATCCGCACACGCTGCTCGAAGGCGGCGTCCAGGCCGTCAACGCGCTCGGCCCGGGCATGCACGACCTCGTCATCAGCCTCTACCGCCAGGCGCTCTCGTGGTCGTTCTCGGGGGGCATCTTCACGGCGGCGATCGGCTTCGGCCTGATCATGCTCATCCCGGAGATCGAGCTGCGCTCCGGTACCCCGAGCTCGCCCGGCGGCACCACCCCGCCGCCGCCGGCGCCGCCGACCGGCCGCCGCGAGCGCGAGCCGGTGCCCCAGCCGGCGGAGTGAGCCACGATCTCGTTGGGTGGGCATCGGCTCGCGCGCCCACCCTACGACGTCGTGGATCGCCGGGACGAGCCCGGCCATGACGGACAGGCAAGCGTCAGCGTCGCCCATTCGTCGATGAGGATGCGGCTCCGCAGCACGAGCCCGCGGGCGCGGTAGGCGGCGCGGACCTCGCGCTCCTGGCGGGCCAGCAGGCCCGACAGGATCAGGCGGCCGGCCGGGGCCACGAGCGGGGCGAGCATCGGCGCCAGCGCGATCAGCGGGCCCGCCAGGATGTTGGCGAAGACGAGGTCGTAGGGCGCACCGCTCGCGATGGCGGGATGGCGGACGCCGATCGCCTCGACCGCACGGACCCGATGGGCGACCCGGTTCAGCGCGGCGTTCTCGCGGGCGATGTGGACGGCGACCGGGTCGATGTCGCTCGCCAGCACCGGGCGCGTCAGCGCCTTGGCGGCGGCGATGGCGAGGACGCCCGTCCCGGTCCCGACGTCGAGCACGAGGCGCGGCCGCTGCCGTCTCAGCAGGCGTTCGAAGGCCAGCAGGCATCCCTTGGTCGTGCCGTGATGGCCGGTGCCGAAGGCGAGCGCAGCCTCGACCTGGATCCCGATCGCGTTGGTGGGCACGCGCAGCCGGTCGTGGACGCCATGGACGAAGAAGCGCCCGGCCCGGACGGGATCGAGCCCGGCCAGGCTCTGTGCGACCCAGTCCGCGTCGGCGATGACGCGGGTTTCGACGGCGTGGCCGTCGAGCGCAGCGCCGAAGGCCGCGCGAACGGCCGCGACCAGGCGTTCTGGCGCGCCGCCGGGCGGGCCGAACAGGTCGAGCGTCCAGCGCCCGTCGTTGAGGTCGTTCAGCCCCACAGGGACGTCGGGCAGCGCCGCCTCGGCGAGGGCGGCAAGGCGCTCGATTTCGGCGAGCGGAGCGACGATGCGAAGGGCGGCGGTCGGCATGGCGGAGGGTGATATAGCTTGCCCGCGCGGTTGGGGAGGGCCGGATGGAGCGGATCGCGGCGGTGGTGCTGGCGGGCGGGCAGGGGCGGCGGATGGGCGGCGCCGACAAGGCGTTCATGCCGCTCGGCGGCCGGCCGCTGATCGCCCACGTGCTGGCGCGGCTGGCGCCGCAATGCCCGGTGCTCGCGATCAGCGCGGGCGGCGATCCCGCGCGTTTCGCCACGTTCGGCGTGCCCGTCGTGGCCGATGCGATGGCGGGCTTCCCGGGCCCGCTCGCGGGTATCCTGGCCGGCCTCGACGCGGCAGCCGCGGCCGTTCCGCCTTTCGCCTTGGTTCTTAGCGTTCCCGCAGATGCCCCTTTCTTGCCAGACGATCTGGTCGCGCGACTGCTGACGGCACGGCAGGCGGAGAAGGCGGCGATCGCCATGGCCGCCTCGGCCGGGCGGCGCCATCCGGTGATCGCGCTGTGGCCGGTGGAACTGCGCGCGGGGTTGCGGGCGGCGCTGGCGGCGGGCGAGCGCAAGGTCGAGGAGTTTGCCGCCCGCCATCGCCTCGCCGTGGTGGAGTGGCCAACGGCGCCGCGCGACCCGTTCCTCAACGTCAACACGCCCGCCGATCTGGCCGCCGCCGAGGCGGCACTGGCCTCGTAGGGCAGGCATCGGCAACGCCGATGACCACGTCGTGGGCAGGCGGCGCTTGCCCACCCAACAAGAAGTCCCGCCTACGCCTTGCGGATGACGAAGGTCGTGACCTCGCCGAGAATCGTCTGCGCTTCCAGCACGTCGCCGGTCTCGCGCACGAGGTTCGGGATGTCGATCGCGGCCAGCGGGTCGGTGCACTCGACGGTGAGCCGCGTTCCGGCGGCGGCGCGGCGAAGCGCGCGGCGGACATAGAGGGCTGGCAGCGGGCATTTCAACCCGTGGAGCGGCAGCAGGCGGTCGGTCATCGGCGGTTGTCGGCGGCGGGCGGCCCCTGATATGCGATCGGCCGCGGCGTGTCGACGGACGACGGCGCCGTCACGAAGGGCGCCGGCATCATGGAGACGACCGCGCCGGAGACGCGCGCCATCGGCTTCGCCGGGTGGAGCGGGGCCGGCAAGACGACGCTGATCGCGCGGCTGCTGCCGGCGCTGGTCGCGCGCGGCCTCCGCGTCTCGACCATCAAGCACGCCCACCATGGCTTCGACGTCGACAAGCCGGGCAAGGATTCCTGGGTCCACCGCAAGGCCGGCGCGCAGGAGGTGCTGGTGGCCTCGTCGCGGCGCTGGGTCCTGATGCACGAGCTCGGCACCGAAGAGGCCGAGCCCGGCCTCGGCGAGCTGCTTCGCCGCCTGAGCCCGTGCGATCTCGTCCTGGTCGAGGGCTTCAAGCGCGATCCCCTGCCCAAGATCGAGATCGTCAGGGCCGAGTCCGGCACGCCGCCGCTCTATCCGGGCGACCCGACCATCGTCGCGGTCGCGAGCGACCGGTCGCTTCCCGGGCTGGCGATCCCGGTGGTCGATCTTGGCGATCTCGACGCGGTGACGGCGCTCGTCCTCGGCAGGGCCGAGCCGGTTGCGGCGGTTCTGGGGCGGCTCGGGCGAGCCGGCGGATGAGCTGTATTGCGCGCGGGGGGTAGCGATCGGCGCCGATCCCATTATTTTGGAAGGGAATTGGACCGGAAGCACCATGTCCGAGATCGTGACGTTCGCCCGCCGCGTGCGCGTCGACAAGGAGCCTGTCGCGGCCCCGCCCGCGAGCTTCCCGCTCGATCGGAGCGACCCGCAATCCTGGCTCGCCGCCTATCGCCTCGTCCGCGCCGAGACCGAGCGCCGGGCGGCGCCGCTGTCGGAATCCGACCAGACCGTGCAGTCGATGCCCGACGCCAGCCCGGCGAAATGGCACCGCGCCCACACCACCTGGTTCTTCGAAACCTTTCTCCTCAAGCCGTATCTGCGGCGCTACCGCACCTTCGACGACAGCTTCGGCTTCCTGTTCAACTCCTATTACGAGGCGGTGGGCGTCCGGATGGCGCGGGCCGAGCGCGGCCTTCTGACCCGCCCGACCGCGGCGGAAATCACCGCCTATCGCCTCCACGTCGATCACGCGATCGAGCGCCTGATCGCGGCGCGCAGTCCGGCCGCCGAGCCGCGCCTGTTCGAGGTCCTGGAGATCGGCCTGCACCACGAGCAGCAGCACCAGGAGCTCCTCGTCACCGACATCCTCCACGCCTTTTCGCTGAACCCGATCCATCCCGCCTACGATCCGGCGTGGTGGATGGCGCCGGCGAACGTGCCGGCCCGGGACGTCCGGCTTTCGGGGGGCGTCGTCGAGATCGGCCATCGCGGCGGAGGCTTCTCGTTCGACAACGAAGGCCCGGCCCACAGCGCCCTGATCGAGCGGGTCGACGTCGCGGCCGGCCTCGTCACCAATGCCGACTGGCTCGCCTTCATGGCCGACGGCGGCTACGACAAGCCGGCGCTGTGGCTCTCCGACGGCTGGGGGGCGGCGAAGCGCGAAGGCTGGCGCGCGCCCGGCTACTGGGAGGACGGCAAGCACGGCTGGACCGTGCTGACCCCGGCCGGGCGCCTCCCGGTCGATCCGGCGGCGCCGGTCTGCCACGTCAGCTATTACGAGGCCGATGCGTTCGCCCGCTGGGCGGGGCGCGAGCTTCCGACCGAGTTCGAGTGGGAGGCGGCGGCCCGCGCCGGCGGCCTCGCCGACGCCTTCGGCTTGGTCTGGCAGTGGACGCGGAGCGCCTACGCCGCCTATCCGCGCTACCGCGCGGCCGACGGCGCGCTCGGAGAATACAACGGCAAGTTCATGGTCAACCAGATGGTGCTGCGCGGCTCCTCGGCGGCGACGCCGCCGGGTCACGCCCGCGTGAGCTACCGGAACTTTTTCTATCCCCACCAGCGTTGGCAATTCTCGGGGCTCCGCCTGTCTTCCTATCCTGCCTGACGCGTTCCGCCGCCCCGGCCTACCAGCCCATTTCGAGGTTCCGCATGAAACCGCGTGCCGCGTCCGCCACGGAAGCCGAGCAGTTTGCCCGCGACCTCGTCAGCGGGCTCGCCCAGACCCCGAAACGGACGCCGCCGAAATGGTTCTACGACCGCGCCGGCTCGGAGCTGTTCGAGGAGATCACCCGGGTCGCCGAATATTACCCGACCCGGGCTGAGCTCGAGATCCTGGAGGATCACGCCGAGGCGATCGCGGCGGCCGTGCCGGCCGGCGCCTTCCTGGTCGAGTTCGGCGCCGGCGCGAGCACCAAGGCGCGGCTCGTGCTGGACCATCTGCGGAACGTCGCGGGCTACGTCCCGGTCGACATCTCGGCGGAGTTCCTGGCCGGTGAGGCAGCGCGGCTCAGGCGGGCCAAGCCGGGCTTGAAGGTGCTGCCGGTCGCGGCCGATTTCACCAAGCCGTTCGCGCTGCCGCCGGAGACCCTGGGCAAGCCGCTGGCCGGCTTCTTCCCGGGCTCGACCATCGGCAATTTCGATCCGCCGGACGCCGCCGCCTTCCTCGGCCATGTCGGCCGGATGCTGACGCCGGGGGCGACGCTCGTCATCGGCATCGACCTCCGCAAGGACGCCGCGACCCTCGAGGCCGCCTACGACGACACCGCCGGCGTCACCGCCGCCTTCAACCGCAACCTCCTGGTCCGCGCCAACCGCGAGCTCGACGCCGATTTCGACCTCGACGGCTTCACCCATCGCGCGGTCTACGACGCCCAGCGCGGCCGGGTCGAAATGCACCTCGTCAGCCGCCGCCGCCAGGAGGTGCGCCTGGCCGGCCGCACCTTCCGCTTCGCCGCCGGCGAGATCATCCATACCGAGAGCAGCTACAAATACACCGTGGACGGCTTTCGCGCTCTCGCCGCGGAGGCGGGCTGGCGCGCCAAGGCGGTCTGGCTCGATGCGGGCAGCCTGTTTTCCGTCCACGCCCTGACCTACGCCGCAGGGTAGTTCATCCCACGCCGAAGCGGGTGCCGCCGAGGCGGAAGCCGGGGGCCGGGCGCTCGGCGACGACCTCGCGGCGGAACCGGAAGAGCTGCGCCGGCCGGCCGCCGGTGGTGTTTGCGGTGGCGCCGGTCGGCTCGACCAGCGCGCCGGCTTCCACCAGGCGGCGGAAATTCCCCTTGTGGAGGTGGCGGCCCGAGATCGCCTCGACGGTCCGCTGCAGCTCGGTCAGGGTGAACTCCTCGGCGATCATCTCGAACACGACCGGCCGGTATTTCAGCTTGGCCCGGAGCCGCCCCATCGCGGTCGCGAGAATGCGGCGATGGTCGAAGCGCATCGGCTCGCCGAACCGCCGCGCGGGGTCGGGCGCGGCGCCGGGACGGCCGTCCCGCGCCGCCTCGGCGACGAGGCCGGCCTCATAGAGCAGCTCGTAGCGTTCGAGCACGCGCTCCTCGTCCCAAGGGGCTGCCTCGCTGCCGAAGGCGAGGCGGAGCCGCGACAGCCGCCCGGGCCGGCGTTCGGCGCCGCGGCCGGCGGGTTCCGCCGCCCAGGCGGCGAGGCGCGGCAGCAGCTCCTCGTCGAGCATCGCCGGGCGGCCCTTCCGCCAGTCCTCCCAGGGAAAGAAATGGTACCAGGGCCGGAAGCCGGCGCCGGCGGCGGCGAGGCCGTCGCCGTCCTCGGGACGCCGGGTCAGGGCGAGATAGCCGACCGAGACGACGTGCGGGCCGGCGTCGCCGAGCCGCATGTGCCGGCCGCGGTCGCCGAAGGTGTAGAGCTGCTCGACATAGCCGGTGTCGAGCGCGGTCTGCTCGATCACCCAGGCCCGGAGGCCGATCTCGAAGGTGCGGTGGCTCAGCGGGTCGAACGGCCCCGAGGGCAGGCCGGCCTCCTCGGCGCTGCCGGGCCCGCGCGCCGCCACCAGGATCAGCGGCGTGTCGCGCTCGACGGCGACGATCGCGGCGGTGAGGTTGATCTCGATCGCCGTCGCGGCCATGGGATCAGGCGGCGGCCTCCGCGAGCGGCAGGGCGAACGGCACGCCCTCGCTGGCGATCTGGCCGCGGCCGATCGCCTCGATCGCGGCCTTCATCCGGCCGCCGCGGCCGAGAATTTCGTCGCCGAGGGCGACGATGCGCCGGTTAGGGTAGGCGGTCGGCGAGGCGGCGCGGATTTCGCCGGCGATGGCACGCTCGTCGCGGCCGGGCTGGAGCGCGCAGGCGGCGAGGAAGGCGACCGCCGTCGAGCGGCTGATGCCGGCCCAGCAATGCACCACCATCGGGGCCCGGCGGTCCCAGCCGCGGACGAAGCCGAGCAGCTCCTCGACATGCCCGGTCCCGCAGAGGATCTGGCCGTCGCCCGGCTGGTCGATGTCATGGACATGGACGAAGAGATGGTTCGCCGCGGCGATCCCCGGCGGCCGGATCAGCATGCCGGGCTCGCCGAGGAGGGAAATCACCCGCCGCGCGCCGTGCCGGGCAACGGTGTCGGCGAGCTTCGAAAGCGGGCAGACCAGGATCATGCCGCGAGTATAGGCGCGGCCACTCCGTCATTGCGAGCGACGCCTCGTCGCTCGCTCCTCGCCAATGACGGCCGAGCCACCTGCGCGGCGGGGCATCTCACGCCTGCTGCAGCGCCAGGGGCGGCCGGACGCTTTCTCGCATCATGAAGCCGTCGAAGAAGCCGGATAGGGCGGCGTGGGCATCGAGCGGGAGCACGTGGGCGACGTATTGATCCGGACGCACGAGGACGATGCAGCCCCGCTTCCGGTCGATGCCGCGCAAATCGAAGATGTCCTCGGCCGGATCGGCACAGAACATTTTCTCGTAGTCGATGAGGCCAAGCCGGCCCTTGCGGGGCAGGAGAAAGGGCGGCATGCGCTCCAGCGTGAGCTCGCGGTGGCCTTGCTGGAACACTGCGCGGACGTCGAAGACCGAGTCGATGTCCTGACCCGGCGGCGTGTATTTCCGGACGGGGGATGAGTCCGATCCGGCGAGGAAGTCGGCGAGCGCCCGGATCGCGGAGCGGGGACCGGTCGGGTCCTCCGCGCCGGCGAAGGCGAAGAGGCGCCAGCGTCCGTCGGCGGTGACGGCGTGCCCGAGGTGAACCGGCTTGGCATCGGCCAGTTGGACGACCGGCGCGGAATGGAACCGCATGCCGATCACGAGGCCTTTGGCGAGGTCCTGGTGCGTGGCCGCGCCGGTGATGACGGACGGCCGGTAAAGGGTCGCCGTGCCGGCGGTGTAGCGGCCGTGCCGGACGAAATAGTCCTGGATCGTCGCCGGATCGACCCCTTCCGCGTCGGCCGTGGTCTTGACCGGTGCGCTCAGCACGCCGACCCACTCGCGGTCGAATTCGATCAGCTCGTTGGCGATGGCCTGGCGTTCCGCCGAATAGGTGTGCAGCAGCGCCGGCGTGCACCGGCCGCGCAGGACGGCCGCGAGCTTCCAGCCCAGATTGAAGCTGTCCTGCATCGAGACGTTCATGCCGAGGCCGGCCTTGGGGCTGTGCGTATGGCAGGCGTCGCCCGCGATGAACACGCAGGGCAGGCGCCTGCCGATCTCCTCCTCCGGCACGTCGTCGAACTTGTCGCACAGCCGCTGGCCAATCTCGTAGACCGACCACCACGGGACCTGCTTCGCCTCCAGGGCGTGGGGCCGCAGGATCCGCTGCGCCGCGGCGAGCAGTTGGTCGAGCGTGACGCTGTTGCGCGAGATCTTACCCCGCCGGCTCAGGCTCTCGAGCTCGATATAGAGGCGGACGAGATAGCCGCCCTCCCGCGGAATGATCAGGAGGTTGCCGTCTTCGGCGGAGCGGATCAGGACCTTGAGCCGGATGTCGGGGAAGTCCGTCACCGCCAGGATGTCCATGACGCCCCAGAACTGATCTGCCGAATCTCCCCTCAGCTCGCGCCGCAGCAGCTTCCGCACGGTGCTGTGCGCGCCGTCGCACCCCGCGGCGTAGCGCGCCCGGACGGTTTCCACCTCGCCCTGGTGTCCTGGATCGAGCCGCTCGAAGATCGCGGTCACCGGGTGATCGGCGGCGTTGTCGATCTGAAGGTCGACCAGGCGCCGCGCGTAGCTGGGCTCGATCGGCACCGGCGCGTTCCGCATGGCCTCGAGATAGAAGTCGTGGATCCGCGCCTGGCTCAGGAGGACGTGGGGAAATTCCGACAGCCCCGCCTCGGTGTCCTGGATCCGCCCGCTGCGGACGATCGTCTCCGGATGCGCCTTGTCGGGCGTCCAGAACGACGTCTCGTTGACCCAGTGGGACTCTTTCAGCACCTGCTCGGCGAAGCCGAAGGCGTTGAACATCTCGACGGTGCGGCAGGCGACGCCGTCCGCCTGGCCCCATTTGAGCGGGCCGGACTTCTGCTCGACGATGCAGGTGCTGATGTCCGGGAAGGCGGCCATCTGCGCTGCGAGCGTCAGGCCGGCGGGGCCGCAGCCGACGATCAGCACGTCGACCGAATCCGGAAGAGGCGTCGAAGCGCGGCCGGTTCGCTGCCGCTCGGGAGGCCTTGGAATCTCCGGTTCGTCGGTTTGAAAGCCGTTGAGATAGAGCTGCATGTGCTGCCTGTCGTCCGGACCAGACCGGGCTCGCGCCTGCGCTCCCCGGGCGCTGCCTGGGCGGCTTGCCGGGAAGCGGGCGGGCGGCCCCTCGCGTGGGATAGCCAGCGAGCGGACAATAGGCAACAGGGCCAGGGCGCCCGGGCCATGGACAGCGGCGCCGGTGCGCCGCAAGCCGGGCTCAGCCCGGCTGGGCGGTCCGGGGTGCTGCCGCGGCGGCGATCTCGGCCGGGGCACGGGCCGGCTCGGGCCGGCCGGCGATATAGGCGGCGAGGCGCCGCTCCAGCCGGGCGTAAAGCGCGGGATCGTTGGCCGGCGTGCGCTCGAACACGGCGATCAGCATCGCGGCGAGGAACGGCATCGCCTCGACGCCCAGCACCGCCGAGAACAGGTAGATCTCGCGCACCTGGTTGACGTTGGTCGCCGCCGTCAGCACGCAGCCGAACACCAGCAGCAGCCCCAGCACCGCCTCCCAGAACGCCGGGAAGTCCTGCGAGGTTGCTCCCGAGCCGCCCTTGGCGGTGCGGACGAACGGCATATGCCGCGTCACCAGGCATTCGACCGTCGCCCGGGCAACGGTGAGCTGGAGTGCCATCGCCGCCAGCGCCGCCCCCGCGGTCGCGCCGGGGCCGTGGCGGACCCGGGCGGAATAGAGGATGCCGAAGTGGACGAGGTAGATGACGAAGCTCGCGAGGATCGGCAGCGTCAGCACCATCTCCGGAATGGCGATGCCGCCGAACACGACGACCGGCACCCAGACGAGGTTCAGCAGCGCGATCGCGACGCCCAGCGTCTCGGCGCCGACCCAGTTCATCCAGCCGGTGAGGTAGCTCCGCCGCTGTGCCGGCGCGAGGCCGTTCTTGCCGCTGAAGAAGCCGGCAATGTGCTTCAGCATGATCTGGACGCCGCCGAAGGCCCAGCGGTGGCGCTGCTTGCGGAAGGCGTCGTAGCCGTCGGGCAGGAGGCCCCAGCCATAGCGGCGGCGCGTGTAGTGCGCGGTCCAGCCGCGTTCGAGCACGGCGAGGCCGAGATCGGAATCCTCGCAGATGGTGTCGGACGACCAGCCGCCGGCATCCATCAGCGCGGCGCGGCGGACGAGGCACATCGTGCCGTGCACGATGATCGCGTTCTTCTCGTTGCGCTCGACCATGCCGATGTCGAAGAAGCCGGCATATTCGGTGTTCATGCAGTGGTGCAGGACGCTCCGGGCGCCGTCGCGATGGTCCTGCGGCGCCTGCACCAGGCCCACCTGCGCATCGGCGAAGGCCGGCACGAGGTCCTTCAGCCAGGCCGGGTCGACGACGTAGTCGGCGTCGATCACGCCGATGATCGAGGCGTCGGTCGCGGTCTGGGCGAGGGCGATGCGGAGCGCGCCGGCCTTGAAGCCCTTGAGGCCGTCGACATGGATGAACTTGAAGCGCTCGCCGAGCGCGGCGCAATGCTCCGCGACCGGCTGCCACATCGCCTCGTCCGGGGTGTTGTTCACCACCACGACGCACTCGAAATTCGGGTAGTCGAGCCGCGCGACGCTGTCGAGCGTCTTGATCAGCATGTCCGGCGGCTCGCGATAGGCCGGGATGTGGATCGACACCTTGGGCGCGTCGCCTTGGGGTGCCGTGGCGGAGCCGGCCGGCAGCAGGCGGAGCGGCTCGCGCCCGAATAGGACGGCGGCGATCTCCTCGGTGCGGCTCAGGATGACCATGGCGAGCGGGATCAGCAGCACGCCGCCGACCGCGATCGCGATCTCGGCGCCGAGCACGAAATAGTGGCTGACCCAGAAGTCGATGAACACCGCGGCCCAGGCGCCGACGCCGTTCGCGGCGGTCGCGAGCGCGGCCGCCTGCACGAAGGTCGGCCGCGGCAGCCGCAGGATCGGCAGCGACAGCAGGAGCCCGATCAGGAGCGCCACCGCCGCGCGCTGGTACCAGTCGCTCTCGACCAGCGGGCCGGTCAGCGGGAACTTGAGGTGCCGCGAGGCGTCGAACATGCCCCAATAGGGGCCGACGCTGCCCTCGAAGATCTTCCAGGGCTGGTCGATCGCCTCGACGATGTTGTAGTCGATGCCGCGGGACGCGGCGCGGGCCATGAAATCGCGGATCACGCGCGCCTGGATCAGGCGGCCGGGCTCGGCGTCGCGCATGTTGTAGCCGCCCGACGGCCAGCCGAACTCGGCGATGACCACGTGCTTGCCCGGGTAGGCGCGGCGGAGCTTCTGGTACATCTCGAGCGCCTGGTCGACCGCGATCGAGTCGGGGTGGCCTTCCCAGTAGGGCAGGACGTGGATCGCGATGTAGTCCACCGCCGAGACCAGCTCGGGGTGGTTGATCCAGGTGCTCCACACCTCGCCCATGGTGACGGGGACGTGGACCTGGCTCTTCACCTTGCGGATGATGTCGACCATCTCGGCCGCGGTCTTCTCGCCGCGGAAGATGGTCTCGTTGCCGACGACGAGGCTCTTGATGTCAGGGTTCTTGCGGGCGAGGTCGATGCCCGACTTGATCTCCTCGGCGTTGCGCTTCTCGTCCTTGTCGATCCAGATGCCCTGGGTGACCGCGAGGCCGTATTTGGCTGCGATCGCCGGCACCAGCTCGAGGCCGCGGGTCGCCGAATAGGTGCGGATCGCGCGGGTATAGGGCGCGACCGCGGCGAGGTCCGCGTCGATCTGCTTGGCGTTGGTGGTGGCGTTGCCGTCGGAGACGCCGGGATTGAACGGCGCGAACGACAGGCTCGCGAATTTCTCGGGCGCGGAAGGGGCGGTGACGGTGCTGCGGGTCATCGCCCACAGGGCGGCATGCGCGCACGCGACCACGGCGAGGGCGGCAAGAACGATACGCATCGACCTGGGGACCGGCGGAAAGCTCCGCATCGAGGAGCACCTTCCCTTAGCACGGATTGCTGCGGTGCAACATAGATAATCCGCAGAAACGACGATGCAATTTCTGCGAAGCAGGTCTGCGGCGCGCGCAACCCCGCGAACAACGGCTCACTTCGCCTTGGGTTCCCCGATCTCGGGCGACATCCAGCAGCCGAAGATGCGGGCGTTGATGTCGGTCTGCTGGGGCTGATTCTCGCTCTGCCGGATGACGCAGCGGAACGCCTCCTTGAGATGGTCGCCGGGGCAGCCGAAGCGGTCGTAGAAGCGGACCTGCTCGCGCGCGGTGTTGACGTCGTCCCGCCACAACAGGCTCACGACGCGCTGGCCGAGCCACATGCATTCCGGCAGCCGCGCCGGGCCGTTGGCCTGGCCCGGCGGCGCGATCGGCGGCGGGGCGTTGGGATTGGCCGCCGGCGCCGCGGGGGCGGCGGGCGCGGTTGCCGCCGGCGCAGCCGGCTTGGCCGGCGGCGCCGTGGGGGTCGCCTGGGCGAGGAGCGCCGCGGGCGGCGCAGCCGCCGCGAGACCGCAGGGGAGGGCGGCGCCCAGCGCGCAGCCGAGGACGAGGGCAGCAGGAACGCGGAGCATGTGGCGGAAGGCCGTCGAAAGAGGGGACTTCACCTCACCTGTGGAATTTGACGCTTTCACGGCGCGCGACCGGATTCCCTGCGCCGGCTTGGCAGCGCCGAGGGCACGCGTTAACCAGACCGTGCATCTTTTCCGCCGTGAGGCCCCGTGCGCGCCGCCGCAATCTTCCTGGTCGTGAGCCTCGCGGCGATCGCGGCGGCGTGGTGGTGGCTCGGCCGGCCGATCGCGATGCCGCCGTCGCCGCTTCAGGCCGGGGCCAAGCTCGACTGCGTGTCCTACACGCCGTTCCGCCGCGGCCAGACCCCGCTCGACGAAAACATCGTCGCCTCGCCGGCCGAGATCGACGCCGACTTCAAGCTGCTCGCGAGCGTGACCGACTGCGTGCGCACCTACGCCGTCGACGAAGGCCTCGACCAGGTGCCGCGGATCGCCAAGGCCCATGGGCTCAAGGTCGTCCTCGGCCTGTGGATCGGCCGCGATCCGGCCAAGAACGCGCTCCAGATCGAGCGCGGCATCGCCCTCGCCAACGCCTATCACGATACCGTGCGCCTCCTGGTCGTCGGCAACGAGACCCTCCTGCGCGGCGAGATTTCGCCGGCTTCGCTCGGCGCCATCCTCCAGACCGTGCGCTCCCGCGTC
The DNA here is from genome assembly GCA_035547055.1 of Hyphomicrobiales bacterium. Lineage (GTDB taxonomy): Bacteria > Pseudomonadota > Alphaproteobacteria > Rhizobiales > Methylopilaceae > DASZVN01. The sequence goes on along the minus strand of DASZVN010000003.1, from coordinate 1,982 downwards.
GCGGTGCCGGTCACCTACGCCGACGTCTGGGAGTTCTGGCAGCAGAACGCGGCGCTGGCGAAAGACATCGACGTCATCACCATCCATATCCTGCCCTATTGGGAGAACGAGCCGGTCGCCGCGGCCGATGCCGCCGCCCACGTCGCGGCGATCTATGGCCGGATGAAAGAGGAGTTTCCCGGCAAGCCGATCATGATCGGCGAGACCGGCTGGCCGAGCCAGGGCCGGATGCGCGCCGGCGCCCGGCCGTCGCCGGCGAACGAGGCGCGCGTCCTCGGCGACACCGTCGCCTGGGCCCGGCGCGCCCACGTCGCGGTGAACTATATCGAGGCGTTCGACCAGCCCTGGAAGCGCGTGCTGGAGGGCACCGCCGGCGGCTTCTGGGGGCTGTTCGACGCCGGCCACGAGGCCCCGAAATTCGACTGGGGCAAGCCGGTTTCCGACCATCCGCACTGGCCGCTCGAGGCGATCGGGGGCTGCCTGCTCGCGCTTGCTGCCTTCGCCGCGGCGGCGCTCGGGCGGCGCACGGCATCGCTGCCGCCGCGGCGCTGGGCGGCGGTCGCGGCGATCGCGGTCGTCGGCGGCGTCCCGCTCGGGCTCGCCGTCGAGTACTGGCTGTTCGGTGCGCGCAATGCCGGCGAGGACTTCGAGGCCGCGATCGCGATCGGCGTCGCCGTCGCCCTGCCGGTCGCCGCGGCGGCAGCGGTGGCGCGGCAGGACGGGCCGGCGCATTTCTCCCGGCTGCTCGGCGGCGCCCCGGCGCTCCGCCGGCTGAGCTGGTGGCTCGCGCTGCTCGCAGCGCTCCTGACCGTCGAGGCGATGGCCTACGCCCTCGGCCTGGTGTTCGACCCGCGCTATCGCGGCTTTCCGGCTTCGACGCTCGCCGGGGGCACCTTCGCCCTGCTCATGGTCGTGCTGCCCGACTGGCGGGTGCGCGGCGGCGCGGCCGAGCGCTGCGCGGCGGCGGTGCTCGCCGTCGCGGCCGTCGCCATCGTGGTGGTCGAGGGGTGGCCGATCAATACCGAGGCGGTCGCCTACGCCGTCACCATTCTCATTCTGGCTGGAACTCTGGCCGGGGCGCCGGTCGGGCGAGGACGAAGGGCAACAGGCTGAGCGCCGGCGCCGCCAGCCCGCCGTCATAGAGGACGACGCCGAGGAGCCCGGCCGCCAGCGCCGCCGCCACCATCACCGCGTTGGGGCGGAGGAGCGCGAGCAGCGCTGCGATCAGCGCGGCGATGCCGAAGCCGTTGTAGCCGAACACGCCCGCGAAGACCCGCCGGACGACGCACGTGGTGGTGAGCGCGCCGGCATCGCAGACGAGGCCGACGCTTGTGTTCTCGATCAGGCCGTAGCGGACGTAGAGCGCGACCGCGAGCCCCACCGCTGCGGCCGCAGCGATGAAGGCGAGCCCGCGCAAGCTCGGCCGCCACGATGGCCGGCGGCGCTGGAGGGTGTCGGTCTGGCTCACGATCGTCGAAACGCCCTGTGGGGTGGGCACCGGCTGGCCCGATGCCCACGTCTGGCACCGCCGTGGGCAACGTGCCGCGTCGCCCACCTTACGGTCGTCCGCCCTCGGCGCGAAGTCCAGTGCGACGCTTGCGTCCGGAGACAGGGGACGCGATTCTCGCTGGCCCATCACGCAGGAGACTGAGATGGTCGGCGAAGCGCTTGGGGCCTGGATCCATTTCCTCGCGATCTTTTCAGCGGTCGCCTGTCTCGCCGCGGAGATCGCACTCTACCGCGCCGAGATGACCGCGGCGGCGCTCCAGCGCCTGCGCCGGATCGACCTGGGCTTTGGCCTCGCGGCGCTGGCGATCGTCGTCACAGGGCTGCTCCGCGTCTTCTTTTTCGGAAAGGGAGCAGACTATTACGCCCACAATCACATCTTTTGGGCGAAGATGTTCCTGTTCGTCGTGGTGGCCCTGCTGTCGATCGTGCCGACTCTCCATTTCCCGCGTGCGGCGCGCCTTGCCGCGGGTGGC
>DASZVN010000002.1:0-23515 GCA_035547055.1 Hyphomicrobiales bacterium | reverse complement strand
GAGGCCGCGGGCGCCCTTCATCGAGACGTCGTCGAGGAGCGGGTTGGCGATCGCCGCCTCGGCCGCCTGGAGCGCGCGCTTGTCGCCCGAGGCCTCGCCGGTGCCCATCATCGCCTTGCCCATCTCGCGCATGATCGCGCGAACGTCGGCGAAGTCGAGGTTGATGAGGCCTTCCTTGACCATCAGGTCGGTGATGCAGGCGACGCCCGAGAACAGCACCTGGTCAGCCATCGCGAAGGCGTCGGCGAAGGTGGTGCGCTCGTTCGCGACCCGGAACAGATTCTGGTTCGGGATCACGATCAGCGTGTCGACGCAGGCCTGCAGCTCCTCGATTCCGGTCTCGGCGGTGCGCATGCGGCGCTGGCCTTCGAAGTGGAACGGCTTGGTCACGACGCCGACGGTGAGGATGCCGATCTCGCGCGCCGCCCGGGCCACCACCGGCGCCGCACCGGTGCCGGTGCCGCCACCCATGCCGGCGGTGATGAAGGCCATATGGGCGCCGGAGAGATGGTCGCGAATCTCGTCGATCACCTCCTCGGCGGCGGCGCGGCCGACCTCGGGCTGCGAGCCGGCGCCGAGGCCCTCGGTCACCTGCACGCCCATCTGCACGAGGCGCTCGGCCTTCGACAGGGTCAGCGCCTGCGCATCGGTATTAGCGACAACGAAGTCGACCCCGACGAGACCGCACTCGATCATGTTGTTGACCGCGTTGCCGCCGGCGCCGCCGACGCCGAACACCGTGATCCGGGGACGAAGCTCCCGAATGTCGGGCATCTTGAGATTGATCGTCATCGTCTGCCTTTCTCCGCCGCGCCGCTCGCGTCGTCTCGTGTGATGGAGCCTGCGGCCCCCCGCCCGGCGGCGACCCGCCGCCGGGAATTCTAGAAACCGTCCCGGAGCCAGCCGCTGACCCGGGCGAAATAGCCCCCTGCCCCGCCGACCCCGAGCCGGGTCCGCGCGGGCTCGAAATGCTCCTGGGCCGCGACCTGCGGGTAGATCAGGAGGCCGGCCACGGTCGCGAAGGCCGGCCCCTTGGCCGCCTCGGGCAGGCCGCGGAGGCCGAGCGGGCGCCCGGCCCGGACCTTGCGGCCGAGGATACGGCTCGCGAGCTCGGTCAGCCCGGTGAGCTGGACGCCGCCGCCGGTCAGCACCACGCGGCGGAGCGCGTCGCCGCCCTGGCCGTGGGCGTCGAGGCGATCGCGCACCAGCTCCAGGATCTCTTCGACCCGGGGCACGACGATCCGCATCAGGTGCGCCAGCGGCACGTGGTGCGCCGCCTCGGTGCCGTCGTCGCCCACCGGGATCACGTCGATCATCGCGTACTGGTCGCCGATGCCGGGCAGCACGGTCGCATGCAGGGTCTTCAGCCGCTCGGCATGATCGAGCGGGGTCGAGAGGCCGCGGGCGATGTCCATGGTGACGTGGTGGCCGCCGAGCGCGATCGCATCGACATGGACGCAGCGCCCGCCCGAGAACACCGAGACCGTGGTGGTGCCGCCGCCGATATCGACCACCGTCGCGCCGATCTCGGCCTCGTCGTCGGCGAGCGCGGCGAGGCCGGCAGCGTAGGGCGAGGCCACCACGGCGTCGACCGCGAGATGGCAGCGCTCGACCGCCAGGGTGAGGTTGTGGATCGGCGCGGAATCGGCAGTCACCATGTGCATGTCGACGCCGAGCTCGGTGCCGACCATGCCGCGCGGATCGCGAACGCCGCGGGTGCCCTCGACCGCGTAGCCGACCGGGAGCGAATGCAGTACCGTGCGGCCCGGCTTGCCGGAATGGGCGCTGCCGGCGCGGAGCACGCGCTGGATGTCGTCCTCGCTGCACGGCCGGCCGGCGACCGGCACCGTGGCGTGGAAATGCTCGCTCGCGAGGCGGCCCGCACTGAGCGAGACGATGACGGAGGAGACCTGGGCCTCGGCCATGCGCTCGGCGGCGTCGACCGCAAGGCGGATCGAGCGCTCGGCCGCCTCCATGTCGACGATGGCGCCGGCCTTGACCCCGCGCGAGCGCTGGTGGCCGATGCCGAGCATCTCGATCTTGTGGGTACGGCCGGGAAGATGCGGCGCGTCGTCGACCGGGCGCAGCCGGCCGATCAGGCACACCACCTTGGTGGTGCCGACGTCGAGCACCGAGATGTCGATCTGACGGCGCGGCGGCAGCGGCTTCAGGCGCGGCGTGACCCCGTGCGGCAGCGCCTTCATGCCTTGCCCCCTTTCTTCTTCTTGGTCTTGGCCATGGCGTCCGCCTCGGCCTTGGCGGCGGCGTCGGAGAGCCGGACCGTCATCCGATCGGCACGGCGCAGATCGACTTCGGTGATGTCGCGCTCGAGCAGCTTGTCGCTCGCGTCGAGCCCGGCGAGTTGCTTCAGCGCCTGGTCGAAATCCTGGTTCGGCAGCTTCACGTCGACGCCGTTGTCGAGGCGGAGATTCCAGCGCCGATCGCCAACCCGGACCGCGGCATAGACCCGGTCCTTCAGCGCCGGCACGGCGTCGAGCGCGGAGAGGATCTCGTGCGCATGCGCGTCGGCGCCGACGCCGACCACCAGCGGCAGATGGGGGAAGCGCCCGTCGGCCGGCATGATGGTGGTGCCGTCCTGGGCGATGACGAAGAACTTGCCGTCGTGCTGCCACAACGCATAGGCGTCGCGCTCGGTGACGTGGATCACCAGCCGGTCGGGATAGAGCTTGCGGAGCGTCGCATCCTTGACCAGCGGGTTGTCCATCAGCCGGTGCCGCGCCGCGCCGAGGTCGAGAAACACCAGCGAGCGGCCGTGGCCGAACTGCAGCGCGTCGAGGATCTCGTGGTCCGTCAGCGCGCGGCGGCCGTCGACCGTGATCTGGCGGATGCCGAAGCCGGCGGCGCTGGCGATGGCGTCGGGCACGGTGAACAGCGCCGATCCGACCTCGCCCCAATGGCCGCCGCGGCTGGTGCCGTAGACGAGAGTCAGGCCGAGCAGGAGACCGGCATAGAGGATGCCGCGGCCGGGCCGGATGGCCCAGTCGAGCATGCCTTCCCACCGCACCAGCCGCCGCGGCGCGACGTCATAGCGGATGACCGGGCGCGGCTTGGCGGGACCCGCAGCCGCGGGACGGGCCGCGGGCGCGCCGGCCGCGGGCTTCGCCGCCATCGCGGCGATGGAAGATTGGCGGCGCGGCAGCGGGGCGTTCAGCGGCGTTGCCGCAGGAAGGCCGGCCGGAGCCGACTCCCATGCAGGTTCCCTCACCGCCCGAAGGACGCGTCCTCCACCATCCATTTGACCAGCTCGTCGAACGAGTAACCTGCATGCGCGGCCATTTCCGGCACCAGCGAGGTCTCGGTCATTCCGGGCTGGGTGTTCACTTCCAGGCAGACGAGGGCCCCCGTTCCCCCGGGGCGGTCGTCGAACCGGAAGTCCGCCCGGCTGACGCCGCGACATCCGAGCGCGTGGTGCGCCGCGACCGCCAGCTTTTGGATACCTTGGTAAACAAACGATGAAATTTCGGCCGGAAGGACGTGCCGCGAGCCGCCTTTCGCATATTTTGCGTGATAATCGTAGAAGCCGGCCTCCGGCACGATGTCGATCACGCCGAGCGCCTCCTCGCCCATCACCGCGCAGGTGAGCTCGCGCCCGGCGACGAAGCGCTCGCACAGAAGCTCCTCGCCGAACTCCCAATCGTCGCGAAACAGCTCCTGCGGCGGGTGGGCCTGCCCCTCCTGTACGATCAGAACGCCCATGCTGGAGCCCTCCGACACCGGCTTCAGCACATAGGGCGGCGCCATCGGATGCGCCTGCGCTGCCTCGGCGCGGCCGACCACGCGGCCTTCGGCCACCGGCACGCCCGCGGCCGCCATCACGACGCGGGCACGGTCCTTGTTCATCGCCAGCGCCGAGGCCATCACGCCGGAGTGCGTGTAGGGAATCTGCATCAGCTCGAGCAGGCCCTGCACCGTGCCGTCTTCGCCGAAGCGGCCGTGGAGCGCGTTGAACGCGATGTCCGGCTTGACCTGCGCCAGCACGGCACCGAGATCGCGCCCGGCATCGATGCGGCTGACGCGATAGCCGAGCCGTGCCAGCGCGTCGGCGCAGGCCGCCCCCGAGCGCAGCGACACGTCCCGCTCGCTGGACAACCCGCCCATCAGGACTGCGACATGCTCGGGCATTGATCTGGCTTCCCGCTATGATCGCGACCGTCATCCCGGACGCGGCGACAGCCGCGATCCGGCATCCGGTTCCCCTACGCCACACCCAGCCCCGGATCCCGGCTCTCCGCTTCGCTTCGGCCGGGATGACAGGTTGAAGCTTTCCTCACACCACGCCGAGGGCGCGCATCGCCTCGGCGACGCGGATGAAGCCGGCGATGTTGGCCCCGACGACGTAGTTGCCGGGCTTGCCGTATTCGTCGGCAACCTCGGCGCAGCGGTCATGGATCGAATGCATGATCCCCGCCAGCCGCTCCTCCGTCGCCTCGAAGCTCCACGAATCGCGCGAGGCATTCTGCTGCATTTCGAGGGCGCTGGTCGCGACCCCGCCGGCATTGGTGGCCTTGCCGGGCCCGAACAGCACATCAGCCTCGAGGAAGCGCTGCACGGCATCGGGCGTGGACGGCATATTGGCGCCCTCGCCCACCGCGACGACGCCGTTCTCGATCAGGCGACGCGCGTCGTTGCCGTTCAGCTCGTTCTGCGTTGCCGAGGGCATCGCGACGTCGCACGGCACGTCCCACATGCTGCCGTCGGGCACGTAGACCGCGCCCTTGCCACGAGCCTTGGCGTAGTCGGCGATACGGCCGCGGCGGACCTCCTTGACCTCCTTCAGAAGGTCGAGATCGATGCCGGATTCCTCCACGACATAACCGTTGGAGTCGGAGCAGGTGATGACGCGGCCGCCGAGCGCGGCCACCTTCTCGATGGTGTAGACCGCGACATTGCCCGAGCCCGACACCGAGACGCGCTTGCCCTCGAAGCCCTGGCCGCGCGCGCCGAGCATGCGCTCGACGAAATAGACCGCGCCGTAGCCGGTCGCCTCGGTGCGGACCTGGGAGCCGCCCCAGGTCAGCCCCTTGCCGGTCAGGACGCCGGATTCGTAGCGGTTGGTGATGCGCTTATACTGGCCGAACATGTAGCCAATCTCGCGCTGGCCGACGCCGATGTCGCCGGCCGGCACGTCGGTGTACTCGCCGAGGTGGCGGTAGAGCTCGGTCATGAACGACTGGCAGAAGCGCATCACCTCGCCCGTCGACTTGCCCTTCGGATCGAAATCGGAGCCGCCCTTGCCGCCGCCGATCGGCAACCCGGTGAGGGCATTCTTGAACACCTGCTCGAAGCCCAGGAACTTGATCGTGCCGATATAGACGCTGGGATGGAAGCGCAGGCCTCCCTTGTACGGGCCGAGCGCCGAGTTGAACTCGACCCGGAAGCCACGGTTGATCTGCACCTGGCCGCTGTCGTCGACCCACGGCACGCGAAAAATGATCTGGCGCTCGGGCTCGCACAGCCGCTCGATCAGCGCGCCCTCGGCATATTCGGGATGCTTGGTCACCACCGCGCCGAGGCTGTCGAGCACCTCGCGGACGGCCTGATGAAACTCGTCCTCGCCCGGATTGCGCCGCAGGACGTCGGCGAAGATCGGCTCCAACTTCTCGTCAAGAATGGGCAAAATGCCTCCTAAAGATGCGAACACGATTGGCGGCAGCCAATTCCGCCGCGCCGGCGCCACTAGCATGTTTCGCGACGGCCGGGCCAATGGCCGCCGCGCACGCGGGACCTACGGCGCACCCACCCGGGCGATCTCCCACTCCAGGCTCACGCCAGCAGTTTCCAGCACGCGGCGGCGGACCTCCTCGCCGAGAGCTTCGAGATCAGCGGCAGTGGCGTCGCCGCGGTTGATGAGGAAATTGCAGTGCTGCTCGGAAACCTGTGCGCCGCCGATGACAAGGCCGCGGCACCCGGCGGCGTCGACGAGCTGCCACGCCTTCATGCCCGGCGGATTCTTGAAGGTCGAGCCGCCAGTGCGGCTCTTCACCGGCTGGCTCGCCTCGCGCTTGTCGGTAATCGCGTTCATCGCGGCGAGGATGGACACTGGATCGCCCGGCCGCCCTTGGAATGTGGCCGCGGTGAAAATGAGGTCGGCCGGCGCGCCGCTGTGGCGGTAGCGAAAGTCCATCTCAGCCTGGCCGAGCAGGTGGAGACGGCCGGCACGGTCGAGCGCGCGGGCGGAGACGAAGGCGTCCTTGGTCTCCCCGCCATAGGCCCCGGCGTTCATGCGGAGCGCGCCGCCGATCGCGCCGGGGATGCCGCGGAAGAAAGCAAGTCCGTCGGTGCCCGCCTCGCCCGCGGCACGCGCCACCTTCACGTCCGGCACGCCGGCACCGGCGCGGACGCGATGCCCCTCTTCCACCGCGACGGTCGCGAAGCCGCGGCCGAGGCGGATGGTAACGCCGGGGATGCCGCCGTCGCGCACCAGGAGGTTCGAGCCGAGCCCGATCACCGTCACCGGCACTTCGGCCGGGAGGCCGGCGAGGACGAGCGCGAGATCGTCCTCGCCGGCCGGCGCGACCAGCACCTCCGCCGCCCCGCCGACGCGGAACCAGGTGAGATCGGCCAGCGGCTGGTTGGCAAGCACCCGCCCGCGCAGGCCGGGAATAGCGGCGAGCGACGCCGCGAGGTCGTTCCCAGCCATCCCAGTCACGCTAGATGGACGAGGTGGACCAGGGCTGTTGGCGGGTCTTGTCGCCGCACTAGGATGATCCAGATGACGACCGCTCACGCTGCACCTCGCTGCCCGAGGGCGGCGAGCTCGCCCGGCAGCGCGTAGGCCCATTGGGTGATCGATCCGGCGCCGAGGAACACCACGTAGTCGTCCGGCTGCGCCATGCCGGCGATCAGCGAGGCGAGCTGTTCCGGCCCGTCGAGGCTCACCACGTGGCGGTGACCGCGGGCGCTGAGCGCGGCAACCAGCGACGGACGGTCGGCGCCCGCGATCGGCTTCTCGCCGGCGGGATAGACGTCTGCCACGATCACGGTGTCCGCGTCGTTAAAGCAGGTCGAGAAGCCGTCGAACAGCGAGCTCAGGCGGGTGTAGCGGTGGGGCTGCACCACGGCGATGACCCGCCCCTCGGTCGAAGCCCGGGCCGCCTTCAGAACGGCGGCGATTTCGACGGGGTGGTGGCCATAATCGTCGAAGATCGAAACGCCGCTCCACTCCCCGGTCCTAGTGAAGCGGCGGCGCACCCCCCCGAAGCGCGACAGCCCCTCGCGGATGCGCTCGGCCGGGATGCCGAGATGATGCGCGACCGCGACCGCGGCGGTCGCGTTCAGCGCGTTGTGGCGGCCCGGCATCGGGAGCTCGAGCCCCGCGATGGTCTCGGCCTTCTCGCTGCCGCGGCCGCGCAGCTCGACCGCGAAGCGGCAGCGCCCGCCGCGGAGGTCGACGTCGAGGAGGCGCACGTCGGCCTGCGGGTTCTCGCCATAGGTGACAACGCGGCGGTCCTCGATCTGGCCGACCAGATCCTGCACCACCGGATGGTCCAGGCACATCACGGCGAAGCCGTAGAATGGCACGTTCTCGACGAAGGAGCGAAACGCCGCCTTGACCGCATCGTAGGTGCCGAAATGGTCGAGATGTTCGGGGTCGATATTGGTAACGACGGCGATGTCGGCCGGAAGCTTGAGGAAGGTGCCGTCCGACTCGTCGGCCTCGACCACCATCCAGTCGCCGCCACCGAGGCGGGCATTGGTGCCGTACGCGTTGATGATTCCGCCGTTGATGACGGTCGGGTCGAAGCCGCCGGCGTCGAGCAGCGTCGCGACCAGCGAGGTCGTCGTGGTCTTGCCGTGGGTGCCGGCGACCGCGACGCAAGTTTTCAGCCGCATCAGTTCGGCCAGCATCTCGGCGCGGCGCACCACGGCGAGGCGGCGGATGCGGGCGGCGGCGAGCTCGGGGTTGTCGCGGCGGATCGCGGAGGAGACCACCACCACCTCGGCGCCGTCGAGATTGTCGGCGGCATGGCCGATCGCGACCTTCACGCCCTTCTCGCGCAGGCGCTTGACGTTGGCGTTCTCGGCCTGGTCCGAGCCCTGCACGCGGTAGCCTAGATTGACCAGCACCTCGGCGATGCCGGACATGCCGATGCCGCCGATGCCGATGAAATGGACCGGGCCGATGTCGCGGGGGATCTTCATGGTTCGGCTCCGGCGGGACGGGCGACGCCGAGCACGAGGTCGGCGAGCCGTGCCGCGGCATCGGGAACGGCGAAGGCGCGGCTGGCGGCGGCCTGCGCGGCGAGCGCTGCCGGCGCCGTCAGCAGCCGCGCGAGAAGGCCAGAGAGCGAGGCGGCCGTCAATTCGGCCTGGACCATCACCGTGGCGCCGCCCGCCGCAGCGAGCGCGCGGGCGTTGGCGAGCTGGTCCTGGTCGAGCGAGTTCGGCAGCGGCACCAGCACCGCCGGCCGGCCGATCGCGGCCAGCTCGGCGACGGTCGAAGCGCCCGCGCGGGCGATGACGAGATGTGCTGCCGCCATCCGCATCGGCAGGTCGCGGAAGAACGGCGCGATGTCGGCCTCGATGCGGGCGGCAGCGTAACCCGTCAGCGCCGTCTCGGTGTCCTCGGCGCGGGCCTGATGGACCACGCGGAGCCGCGCGCGAAGCGCCGCGTCGAGCGCGGCCAGCGCCGCCGGCACCGCTTCCGACATCACCCGGGCACCCTGGCTCCCGCCGAATACGAGGAGGCGGATCGGGCTGCCGCCCGCAGGCGGCTCGTAGGGCGAAGCCGCCGCCAGCACCGCCGGACGCACCGGATTGCCGACATGAACCGCCTTGGCAGCGATCCGGGCCGAGACCTTGTCGAGCTTGGCAAATCCGGTCGCGATGGCCGTGGCGCGCGGGGCCAGCAGACGGTTGGCGCGGCCCATCACGCCGTTCTGCTCGTGGATGACGGCGGGGATGCCGAGAAGCTCGGCGGCGGCCAGCGGCGGCACCGTCGGATAGCCGCCGAAGCCGACCACCGCGCGCGGCCGCACGGTCCGCATCAGGCGCAGCGACTGGCCGAAGCCATAGCCGAGCCCGCCTGCCAGCCGCGCCACCGCCCGGGGCGAGCGGCCGCCGATCGTCGCCGAGGCGACGGCATGGACCGCCCGCGCCGGAAAATCCCTGGCGTGGGCGGCGACGCGCGCGTCGGTGACGAGCTCGATCTCGGCGCCGCGGCGGATCAGTTCGCCGGCCAGCGCCTCGGCCGGGAACAGGTGGCCGCCGGTGCCGCCGGCCGCGAGCAGGATCGGCCGCCTGTCGGTCATGGGTGTACCGACGCCTCGCCGTCGTTGCGGGGAATGCAGCGACGACGCCATCCAGGGACCACGGGCACGACCCCTGGACTGCTTCGCTTCGCTCGCAATGACGGCCTCTCCCTCACGCCGGCTGCCCGAGCGCCGCTCCCGCGCCGATCTCGGCCGCCAGCGCTTCCGCCCGCGGGCGCCTGCGCGTCAGCGCCAGCAGCATCCCGGTCGCGAGCGCGAGCGACAGCAGGGAGGAGCCGCCATAGGAGATGAAGGGCAGCGTCATGCCCTTGGCGGGCATCAGGTGGACGTTGACCGCCATGTTGATCGCGGCCTGGAGGCCGAACAGCATCGTCAGCCCGGCGGTGGCAAGGCGGACGAAGCCGTCCTCCTCGCGGAGCGCATGGTTCAGCCCGCGCATCACGATGAGGCCGAACAGCATCAGGAGCAGCAGGCAGGCGATGATGCCGAACTCCTCGGCGGTGACGGCGAAGATGAAATCGGTGTGGGCGTCGGGCAGGACGCGCTTCACCGTGCCCTCGCCCGGTCCCTTGCCGAGCCAGCCGCCGGAGAGAAACGATTCCAGCGCGCGATCGACCTGGAAGGTGTCGCCCGAATCCGGATTGAGGAAGCGGTCGATGCGGACGCGGACGTGGGGCACCAGCTTGTAGGCGAAGAAGAGGCCGCCGAGGCCGACGCCGCCGAGCCCGACCATCCAGCGGAAGCGCAAACCGGCCATGAAGAACATCAGCCCCCAGACCAGGCTGATGAGGAGCGTCTGCCCGAAGTCCGGCTGCATCACCAGGACGCCGACGACGGCGACGAAGAGCCCGATCGACAGCAGGTGCCCCGGCATGTCGCGCCGCTTGGAGCCCTCGGCGAACAGCCACGCGGCCAGCACGACGAAGGCCGGCTTGACGAATTCGGACGGCTGGATCGCGAGCGGGCCGAAGGCGATCCAGCGGTGGGCGCCCTTGATCTCGGGGCCGATCACCAGCGTCGCCATCATCAGGACGAAGCTGCCGGCGAAGGCGACCAGCGCGAGCCGGCGCACCTGGCGGGCGTTCAGGAACGAGATCGCCACCATGACGACCGCCGAGGGGATCAGGAACAGCACCTGGCGGTCGACGAAATGGAACGGCGGCAGGCCGATGCGCTCGGCGACCGGCGGGCTGCCGGCGAGCGACAGCACGACGCCCAGCACCATCAGCGCGGAGAAGCCGAACAGGAGGAAGCGATCGACCGTCCACCACCATTCGGAGACGACGGTGCGTTCGGCGCGGGACATCATGGCACGGCCTCCTGGGGCGATCGTGCGAGGAGCTGGGCGACGAGCGCCCGGAAGCGGTCGCCCCGCTCCTCGAAATTCTTGAACTGGTCGTAGGACGCGCAGGCCGGCGACAGCAGCACCACCGGCTCCGGCGCGGCGGATCGCAGGGCATCGGCGGCGGCCTGCTCGAGCGCCGCTTCCAGCGTGCCGGCGATCTCCGCCGGGACCGCGCCTGCCAGCGTCGCGGCAAAATCCGGGGCCGCCTCGCCGATCAGATAGGCCTTGGCGACACGGGGGAAGAACGCGGCGAGGCTGGTGATGCCGCCGGTCTTCGGCCGGCCGCCGGCGATCCAGAAGACGCCGCGGAAGCTGGCCAGCGCGCGGGCGGCGCTGTCGGCGTTGGTGGCCTTGGAATCGTTGACGAAGAGCACGCGGCCGTCGCGGCCGACTTCCTCCATGCGGTGGGGCAGGCCGGGGAAGCCCGGCAGCGCCTGCGCGATCGCGGCCGGATCGAGCCCCAGCGCCAGCGTCGCGGCGACGGCGGCCGCGGCGTTCTGCGCGTTGTGGCGGCCGCGGAGCGAGCGGATGCCAGCGACATCCGCGACGACGGTCTGGTGGGCGTCGGCGGCCTCGATCAGCGTGGTGTCGCGGGCGAACACGCCGCCGTTCACGGGGCCTTCCGCCGAGATCCGGCGGACCGCGACGCCCGCGGCGTCGAGCCGATCGGCGATCGCGGCGGACAGGGCATCGTCGACGCCGACGATCGCGGTGTCGGCACGAGCGACCAGCCGCTCCTTGATCGCGGCGTAGTGCTCCATCGTGCCGTGGCGGTCGAGATGGTCCTCGGACAGGTTGAGGAGGACGCCGACGGTCGGATCGAGCGATGGCGCGAGGTCGATCTGGAACGAGGAGCACTCGATCACGTGCACCCGGTCGGGCGCCGGCGGCGGCAGTTCCAGGATCGGCGTGCCGATATTGCCGCCGAGCGCGACCTCGCGGCCGGCGGCGGCAAGGATGTGAGCGATCAGCGCGGTCGTCGTCGACTTGCCGTTGGTGCCGGTAATCGCGACGAGCGGCGCGCCCGGCGCGCCCGCCCGCCGCTCGCGCACGAACAGCTCGATGTCGCCGATGATCTCGACCCCCGCCGCGCGCGCCTTCTCGACGGTCCAGTGCGGCTTCGGATGGGTCAGCGGCACGCCGGGCGAGAGCACCAGCGCGGCAAACCCGCTCCATTCGGCGCTCGCGAGATCGCCGACGACGATCCCCTGCCCCGTCGCCGCATCACGACGCGCCGCCGCGTCGTCCCAGGCGACCACCGCCGCCCCGCCCGCCGCGAGCGCCTTCGCGGTCGCAAGGCCCGAGCCGCCGAGCCCGAACAGCGCGACGCGCCTGCCGCGAAAGGCGGTGACGGGCGTCATCGCCGCGCCCCGCCGTCATTGCGAGAAGGCACCGAATTTGGGCGTGTCCACGTTCGGCACTTTTGCCCGCTCAAATCGGGCAAGCCCGATCTGAGCGCCGGCGAAGCAATCCAGGGGGCACGGGCGCGTCCCCGGGATTGCTTCGCCGCGCTCGCAATGACGAAAGAGGCGTCCATCGCGTCCTCACCGCAGCTTGAGCGAGGACAGGCCGAGCAGCGCCAGCACGACCGCGATGATCCAGAACCGGATCACGACCTGCGGCTCGGTCCAGCCCATCTGCTCGAAATGGTGATGGATCGGCGCCATGCGGAAGACCCGCTTGCCGGTCATCTTGAACGAGGCGACCTGGATGATGACGGAGGCGGCCTCGACCACGAACAGGCCGCCGACGATCGCCAGCACGATCTCGTGCTTGGTCGCGACCGCGACGGCGCCGAGGAAGGCGCCAAGCGAAAGCGAGCCGGTGTCGCCCATGAAGATCTGGGCCGGCGGCGCGTTGAACCACAGGAAACCGAGCCCCGCACCGAGCACCGAACCGCACAGCACCGCGAGCTCGCCGGTGCCGGGCGTGAAATGGATCTCGAGATAGTCGGCGAAGACCGCATTGCCGGCGAGATAGGCGATGGCGCCGAAGCTGAGGCAGGCCACCATCACCGGCACGATGGCGAGGCCGTCGAGCCCGTCGGTGAGGTTCACCGCGTTGCCGGCGCCGACGATCACCACCGCGCCGAAGACGATGAAGAACCAGCCGAGATTCAGCCCGACGTTCTTGAGGAACGGCATCGCCAGCACGGTCGACTGCGCCGGCGGGCTGACCAGGACGAGGATCAGCGTCGCGGTCGCCGCCATCACGAACTCGACCGCGAGGCGGGAGCGGCCGGAGAAGCCCTTGTGGCTCTGCTTGGTGATCTTCAGGTAGTCGTCGTAGAAGCCGATCGCGCCGAAGCCGAGCATCACCGCCAGCACCGCCCACACATAGGGGTTGGAGAGGTTGCTCCAGAGCAGCGTGGCGACGACGATCCCCGACAGGATCATCAGCCCGCCCATCGTCGGCGTGCCCTTCTTGGTGAGAAGGTGGGTCGCCGGCCCGTCCTCGCGGATCGGCTGGCCCTTGCCCTGGCGCAGCCGCAAGGCGTCGATGATCGCCGGGCCGAACAGGAAGACGAACAGGAGCGCCGTGACGATCGCCCCGCCGGTGCGGAAGGTTATGTAGCGGAAGACGTTGACCAGCGGTACGCTGTGCGAGAAGTCGGCGAGGAACGGCAGCATCGACGGGAAACCTCAGGCGGCGTTGTCGCCCGAGGCCGTCGCCCCGGCGAAATGTCGGATCAGGGCCTTGACCAGCGGACCCATGCGGCTGCCGAGCGAACCCTTGACCATGACGGCGTCGCCCCGGCCGATCGCGGCGAGGAGGCGCGGCTCGAGGTCGGCCGAGGTCGGTGCCCAGCCGCCCCGGCGCTGCACCGGCAGCGCGTTGTAGAGCGCGCGCATCAGCGGGCCGGCGGCGAAGACGAGGTCGATGCGGTTCTCCAGGACCACCCGCGCCAGCGTGCGGTGGAGCAGCTCGGCGCCGGGGCCGAGCTCCAGCATGTCGCCGAGCACGGCGATGCGGCGGCCGCCGGCGACCACGGTGGTCGCGCCGAGCAGCTCGAGCGCGGCGCGCATCGAGGCCGGGTTGGCGTTGTAGCTCTCGTCGAGCAGGATCGCCTGCCCGGCGCCGACCGGCAGGACGTGGCGCTCGCCGCGGCCCGGAGGAGCGCGGAACGCCTGCAGCGCATCCGCCGCAGCTTTGACGTCGACGCCGAGAAGCTTGGCGGCGAGCAGCACGCCGAGGCTGTTCTGCACCAGATGGCGGCCGGGCGCGCCGAGCGTGTAGACGATCTCGGTGCCGGCGATGGCGGCGGTGACGACCGAGCGCTCCGGCAGCGCGGCGTGGGTCAGGAGGCGGGCGTCGGCGCCGGGATGGACACCGAAGCTCATCGCCTTCACGCCCGACGCCTTGGCCTTGGCGGCGAGCCGGCCGTATTGGCCGTTGTCGCGGTTCAGGACGACGGTGCCGCCCTCGACCAGCCCGGACATGATCTCGGCCTTGGCGTCGGCGATCGCCTCGACCGAGGGGAAGAACTCGAGATGCACCGGCTCGACCGTCGTGATGATCGCGACGTGCGGCTTCACCAGGCCGACCAGCGGGGTGATCTCGCCGGCATGGTTCATCCCGATCTCGAACACCGCGAAGGCGGCGGCGGCCGGCAGGCGCGCCAAGGTCAGCGGCACGCCCCAATGATTGTTGAACGAGGCCGCCGAAGCGTGGGTCTCGCCGGCGCTGCCGAGCACCAGGCGCAGCATCTCCTTGCTGCCGGTCTTGCCGACGCTGCCGGTGACCGCGGCGATCTTCGCCTCCGCCCGCGCCCGCGCCGCGCGGCCGAGCGCGCGCAGGGCTTCGAGAACGTCGGGCACGACGACGAGCGGGGCGGCATCGCCGAGCTCGGGCGCCCGGTCGGCCGAGACCACGGCGAGCGCGGCGCCGGCCTTCAGCGCGGCGGCGACGAAGGCGTGGCCGTCGAGCCGCTCGCCGGCGATGGCGAAGAAGGCGTCGCCCGGCACGAGGCTGCGGCTGTCGATCGAGACGCCGGTCACCGCGTCCGGCAGCGTGCCGACCACCCGTCCGCCGGTCGCCGCGCGGATCGCCTGCCCGGTCCACAGCGGATTGGTCATCGCCTGCCCTCCAGCACCGCCCGGACCGCGTCGTGGTCCGCGTACGGGAGGGTCCGGTCGCCGACAATCTGGCCGGTTTCGTGGCCTTTGCCGGCGATCAACAGGACATCGCCGGGGCGAAGCTCTGCGATCGCGGCGGCGATCGCCGCGGCGCGGTCGCCGATCTCGCGGGCGCCCGGCGCCGCGGCGAGGACGGCACGGCGGATCGCGGCCGGGTCTTCGGAGCGCGGGTTGTCGTCGGTGACGATCGCGAGATCCGCCGCCGCGGCGACGGCCGCGCCCATCAGCGGGCGCTTGCCGGCGTCGCGGTCGCCGCCGGCGCCGAACACCGCGATCAGCCGGCCCTTGGCATAGGGGCGCAGCGTCGCGAGGACGTTCGTCAGGGCATCGGGCGTATGGGCGTAGTCGACCACCACCAGCGCGCCGTTGGTCTCCGCCACCTTCTCGAGCCGTCCCGGCGCGCCCTCGAGATCGCCGAGCGTCGCCATCACCGCCTCGGTGTCGGCGCCGGTCGCGATGGCGAGGCCTGCCGCGACCAGGACGTTGTCGGCCTGGAACGCGCCCGGCAGCGCGAGACGGATGGGAAAGCGCCGGCCCCGCGCGTCGACCACCAGGCGCTGGCCGAACCCCTCCGGCTCCGCCTCGACCAGCCTGAGGTCGATGCCGGCGCGGCCGACCGTGAGGCACGGCAGCCCGCGCCGCCGGATCAGCGCGAGGAAGGCATCGGCCTCGGCGCCGTCGGCGCAGACCACCGCCATCCCGCCCGACGGCAGCAGCGTCTCGAACAGGATCAGCTTGGCGGCGCGATAGGCCTCGAAGCTGCCGTGGTAGTCGAGGTGGTCGCGGGTGAGGTTGGTGAAGCCCGCCGCCGCGAGGCGCAGGCCGTCGAGCCGATGCTGCACCAGCCCGTGCGAGGAGGCCTCCAAGGCGAGATGCGTCACGCCGGCGCCGGCGAGGCGGTCGAGCGTCTCGTGCAGCGCGATCGGGTCGGGCGTGGTCAGGCTCCCCGGCTCGACCCCGAGCGGGCTCACCAGCCCCACGGTGCCCATGCTCGCGGCCGGATGGCCGAGCGCAGTCCAGATCTGGCGGAGGAACGACGCGACCGAGGTCTTGCCGTTGGTGCCGGTGACGGCGGCGAGGACGGCGGGCTGGCGCGGATAGAACCGGGCCGCCGCCCGCGCCAGCGCCGCGCGCGGATCGGCGGCCTCGACGAAGCCGATGTGCGGCGGCAAATCCGCCGGGCGCGCCGTCGCGAGCAGCGCCACCGCCCCGGCGCGGACGGCCGCCGCGGCATAGGCGAGGCCGTCCGCCTTCGTGCCGGGGATCGCCGCGAACAGGAAGCCCGGCCGCACCAGCCGGCTGTCGGCGGCAAGGCCGCTGATGCGCCGCGCCCGGAGCTCGGCCGGCAGCCTCGCATCCGGGAACAGCGCGCCGAGAGAGATGCCGCGCGGCGGACCGGCGGCCGCATTCATGGGGTGCGTTCCGCCAGCGTGATGCCGCCCGGCGGGACGTTCGGCGGCGGGCTCATGTCGGGCGGCACGCCGAGGATCGGCGCGATGCGCTGGATGATCTTGCCGGTGATGACGCCCGAGTTCCACGCGGCGGTGTGGAAGCCGTGGGTCTCCGGCAGCCCCTTCGGCTCGTCGAGCAGGACCAGCACGACGTAGCGCGGCGCGTAATAGGGGAAGACGCCGGTGAAATCGGTCAGCACCTTGTGCTCGGCATAGCGGCCGTTGACGACCTTGTTGGCGGTGCCGGTCTTGCCGCCGATGGCGTAGCCGGGGACGTTGGCCATCTTGGCCGACCCCTCCTCCGCGTTCAGGCGCATCAGGTAGCGCATGTCGGCGGAGGTGGAAGGCTTGATCACCTGCTTGCCGACGGCATCGGCCTCGGCCTGGTCGCGCACCAGGAAGGTCGGGGTGATGAGCTTGCCGCCGTTCACGAGCGCGTTCACCGCCATCATGGTCTGGAGCGGCGTCACCGACAGGCCGTGGCCGAACGCGATGGTGATGGTGTTCAGCTCGCCCCAGGGATGGGGCACGATCGGGCTCGCGCTCTCGGGCAGCTCGGTCTTGAGGCGGGTGAGCTGGCCCATCTTCCCGAGGAACGCCTTGTGGGCGTCGACGCCCATCGCCATCGCGATGCGGGCCGCGCCGATGTTCGACGAGTACTTGAAGATCTCGGCGAGGTTCAGCGCCCGGTGCATCGGCTCGAAATCATGGATGCGAAAGCGGCCATATTGCAGCGGCTTGCTGGCGTCGAAGCGGTCGCTCATCTTGATCTTGCCGGAGTCGAGCGCCATCGCCTCCGTGAGCGCCTTGAAGGTCGAGCCCATCTCGAACAGGCCGACCGCGATGCGGTCGATGGTATCGGGCTTCAGCGCCGCGGCCGGATCGTTGGGGTTGAAGTCGGGGATCGACACCAGCGCGATGACCTCGCCGGTGTTGGGGTCCATCACGAGGCCGGCGCCGGCGATCGCCTTGTAGTGCTGGACCCCCTCGACCAGCTCCTCGCGCACGACGTTCTGCACGTCGAGATCGAGCGACAGGCGCACCGGCTTCAGGACCTTCTGGTCCCCGGCCTTGGCGACGTCGCCGATCTGGTCGATGTACTTCTCCATCCCGGCGATGCCGTGGCCGTCGACGTCGACCGAGCCGAGCACGTGCGAGACGATCGGCCCGTTGGGATAGATGCGGCGGTCCTCGGTCATGAAGTCGATGCCGGGGATGCCGAGGCGGAACACCGCGTCGCGCTGCTGCGGGGTCAGCTCGCGGGCGAGCCACTCGAAGCCCCGGTTCTTGGCGAAGCGGGAGCGGAGCTTCACCGGGTCGAGGCCGAGCACCTTGCCGAGCTTGTCGGCGGCGGTGTCGATGTCGAGCATCTGCTTGGGATCGGCGAACACCGAGGCGGATTCGATGTCGGTCGCGAGCAGGCGGCCCTTGCGGTCGACGATGTCCGGCCGGCGGATCGAGAGCGCATGCTCGGCGTCGACCCGCTCGCGCGCCTGCGGGTCGGGCGCGATGCCGAGCTGCACCAGCCGTCCCGCGATCAGGAGGAAGATCGCCGCGAAGCCGATCGTCGCGAGGCGGATGCGGTGGCGCGAGATGCCGCGCGGCCGCGGCGGCGCGCCGGGAACGTCGTCGCTCATGGCTGCGCCGCCTTCTTCGTCATGCCAAGCGCCTTCAGCGAGCGCTCGATCGAGCGGTCGCGGGTCGGCCCGGCGAGGCCGAGCGACTCGATCGTGCGGGCGATCGGGTCGTCGTGCGGCACGGCCTTGATCGGGGCATCGAGGTCGAGCGAGGCGATGGTCTTGCCGATCAGGTCGACCTCGGGCGGGCGCATCGGGAGCTGGCCGATGCTCTCGCGCTGATGGACGTCGAACGGCTTGAGGTCGAGATACTTGGCGGCGAGCAGCTCGATCCGGTCGGGCCGCTCGAGATGCGCGAGCACGGCCTGGAGCAGCGCGATGTTGGCCTTCTCGCGTCCGATCGTCGACTGCAGCCGCACCACCTCCTCGGCCTGCCAGGTCGCCTGGTACTTGATGCGATAGACCACGACCGCGGCGGCGACGAGGGCGCAGACCGCCAGCACGTTGAGGATGCGCCAGATCGTCATGGCTGCTCGAACAGTCGCGACAGCGTGGGCAAATGCGGCACGCCGTAGGCGAGCGGATCGCTCGGCCCCCGCGGCGGCGCATCGGTGCGCTCGGCGGCGCGGAGCCGCGCCGAGCGCGCCCGCGGATTGGCCGCGACCTCGCCCTCGCCCGCGGTCTCGCCGCGGCGACCCAGCAGGATGAAGGTCGGTGCCGCCGCGAAGGTCGCCGGCACGTGGCGCGAGGCGCCGCTCGTGGTGCGCGAGCGGTCGGCGAGGAAGGTCTTGACGATGCGGTCCTCGAGCGAATGGAAGCTCACCACCGCGAGCCGGCCGCCCGGCGCCAGCACCGCCTCGGCGGCGAACAGGGCACGGGCGAGCTCGCCGAGCTCGTCGTTCACCGCGATCCGAAGCGCCTGAAACGTCCGCGTCGCAGGGTGGATGCCGTCGGTGGCACGACCGACCACGCCCTCGACGGTGCGGGCGAGGTGCAGCGTCGTTTCGATCCGCGCCCTGGCGCGCTCGGCGACGATGGCGCGGGCGACGGCGCCGGCGCGGCGCTCCTCGCCGAGGGTGCGGATCAGCGCCGCGAGGTCCTTTTCGGCAAGGTCGTGGACGAGGTCGGCCGCGCTCGGGCCGTCGCCGCCCATGCGCATGTCGAGCGGTCCGTCGAAGCGGAACGAAAAGCCGCGATGCGCCGAATCGAGCTGCATCGAGGAGACGCCGAGGTCGAGCACGACGCCGTCGACCGTGCCGAGGCCGCGCCCGGCGAGGATATTGGCGAGATCGCCGAAGCGGCCGCGCACCAGCACCAGCCGCTGGCCGGCCTCGGCGGCGAGCACGGCGCCTGCGGCCAGCGCTTCGGGATCGCGGTCGATCGCCACCACCCGGCAGTCGGCGGCGTCGAGCAGCGCGCGGCTGTAGCCGCCCGCGCCGAAGGTGCCGTCGACGTAGAGGCCACCGTCGACCGGGGCGAGCGCGTCGATCGCCTCGTCGCGCAGCACCGGGACATGGCGCGCGTCGGCCTGGGTGCCGGCACGGTCGAGCACGGGCGCGAGCGCGCTCATGCCGCCGCCGTCCCGGCGCCGGCGGCCCGATGCCTGAGATCGCGCGCCGCGGCGCGAGCCTCCTCGAGATGGGCGCGAAATGTCTCCGGCTCCCAGATCTGGAACTTGTGGCCATGGCCCACGAAGGTCACGGCATCGCCGATCTTCGCGAAGCTCTTCAGGCCGTCGCTCAGGATCACACGCCCCTCGGCGTCGACCTTCAAGGTCTCCGAGGTGCCGAGCAGCGCCGTCGAGAGATGGTCGCGCTCCTGCGAATAGGGCGCGAAGCTCTGCAGCAGAAGGTCGATCTCGCCGAGAAGGGCGTTCCCGCCCGCGTCCAGCGCCGGCTGGTCCAGCGCCGGCAGGACGCAGAGGCCCTCGTAGCCGTCCCGCGCCAGCACCGCCCGGAACGACGCCGGGATCGAGACGCGGCCCTTGGCGTCCAGCCGGTTGGTGAAGTTGGACACGAAGCGGTCCATCGCCCCTCCCCGTCCCGGCCGCTGCGGCGACCGTCGCGACCCCCCGCGGCCGCGACTTCGGAACGTTCGGACGGCGCGCAGAAACAAAGGCGGGCGACGGCGCATCGCCGCCTCCGCCGGACTGGTGCGTCCCGGCGCCGAACGATCCGTAAGGGATGATTTGGGATACCATGGGAAATGATGGGCGTCAACGAACCGGTAACCGAGATTCCACAGCCGCGGGCACGGCGCCCGCGACGCGCAAAGGATGTCCTCTGCCCGGCGAAACCGTTGTGATTCTTGCCGAATGAAGGTTAACGGGGGGTTGCAGGGCGGATTTTCCCACCCGCTCCCATCCAGGGGCCTTCCGTCAAAAGACGGAGCGAGCCCGGAGGCTAGCTCCGCATGCGCAGCGCGGCGCGTCCGGCGTAGCGCGCCTGCGGGCCCAGCTCCTCCTCGATGCGGAGGAGCTGGTTGTACTTGGCGAGGCGCTCCGAGCGCGACAGCGAGCCGGTCTTGATCTGCCCGCAATTGGTCGCGACGGCGAGGTCGGCGATCGTCGTGTCCTCGGTCTCACCGGAACGATGGGACATCACTGCGCGGTAGGCGGCGCGGTGGGCCATGTCGACCGCGGCCAGCGTCTCGGTCAGGGAGCCGATCTGGTTGACCTTCACTAGGATGGCGTTGGCGATGCCCTCGGCGATGCCCCGCGACAGCCGCGTGACGTTGGTGACGAAAAGGTCGTCGCCGACGAGCTGGCAGCGGCCGCCGAGTTCCTCGGTCAGGAGCTTCCAGCCCTCCCAGTCGTCCTCGGCCATGCCGTCCTCGATCGAGACGATGGGATAGCGCCCCGCCAGCTCGGCGAGGTAGCGCACCTGCTCGGCCGCCTGGCGGACCGTGCCCTCGCCCGCGTAGCGATAGGCGCCGTCGCGGTAGAATTCGGTCGCGGCGCAGTCGAGCCCGAGCACGACATCGTCGCCGGCGCGATAGCCGGCGTCGCCGATCGCCTTCATCACCACGTCGAGCGCCGCCTCCGCCGACGGCAGGTTCGGCGCGAAGCCGCCCTCGTCGCCGACATTGGTGTTGTGGCCGCCGGCCTTGAGCGCCGCCTTCAGCGCCTGGAAGATCTCCGAGCCCATCCGCAGCGCCTCGGCAAAGCTCGGCGCGCCGACCGGCAGGATCATGAATTCCTGGAAGTCGATCGGATTGTCGGCGTGGACGCCGCCGTTGACGATGTTCATCTGCGGCACCGGCAGCACCCGCGCGGATGTTCCACCGACATAGCGGTAGAGCGGGAGGCCGGCGGCCGCGGCGGCCGCCTTGGCGACCGCGAGCGAGACGCCGAGGATGGCGTTGGCGCCGAGCCGGCTCTTGTTGGGCGTGCCGTCGAGCGCGATCAGCGTCTCGTCGATCTTGGCCTGGGCCTCGGCGTCCATCCCGCCGATCGCCTCGAAGATCTCGCCGTTCACCGCGGCGACGGCCTTCAGCACGCCCTTGCCGCCGTAGCGGGCCTTGTCGCCGTCGCGCAGCTCGACCGCCTCGTGCGCGCCGGTCGAGGCGCCGGAGGGAACGGCCGCGCGGGCCTCGGTGCCGTCCTCCAGCACCACGTCGACCTCGACCGTGGGGTTGCCGCGGCTGTCGAGAATCTCGCGCCCGATGATGTCGACGATCGCTGTCATGACCCCTCGCCCCTCGGCCCGTCCGCTTGCCCGCCGCCCGCCGCGGGCTTTACAGGAAGGCCGCGCGCGGGAAAAGGCTTGCCGCGCCCGCGAATTCCTGAGCCGATAGACCTGTCGCGATCGGCCGCCCGGGGGATAGTTGATGAGCTATGTCAGCCGCGTGCTGCAGCCGGGCGAGGACGTGCGCGCCCAGGCCCATCTGCACTGGATCATCTTCGTCCCCGGCGTTCTCCTGCTGATTCTCGCGATCATCATCGCCATCGCGGCGAGCGGCATGGACAACTGGCAGCTCATCGTCTACGCGCTCGCCGCGCTCTGCGGCCTCGCCGCGCTGATCCAGCTCCTGTCGGCCTGGCTGACGCGGTGGTCGACCGAGATGGCGGTGACCGACCGGCGCGTCATCTACAAGCGCGGCATCATCTGGCGGCAGACCCGCGAGATGCACATCGACAAGGTCGAGAGCGTCGACGTCAACCAGTCGATCTGGGGCCGCCTCCTGAACTACGGCGACATCACCTTCATCGGCACCGGCACGGGCTGGGAGCCGCTGACCCGGATCGCCGACCCGCTCGACTTCCGCAGCCACGTCACCGGCATCTGAGGATGGCGGCGCGGAAGCCGGCGACGCCGGCGCTCCACCATCTCGGCCAGGCGAGCCATGTGCCGGCCTCGCCCGCGGACGCCGTGCTCGACCGGGTGCCGAACCCGCACCCCGACACCAGCTACGTCGCCCGCTTCACCTGCCCGGAGTTCACCTCGCTCTGCCCGGTGACCGGCCAGCCCGATTTCGCGACGCTGGTGATCGACTACGTGCCCGACCGCTGGCTGCTCGAATCGAAATCGCTGAAGCTCTACCTCTTCGCCTTCCGCGACCACGGCGCGTTCCACGAGGGCTGCACGGTTTCGATCGGCAAGCGCATCGCCGCGCTGCTCGAGCCGCGCTGGCTCCGCATCGGCGGCTACTGGTATCCGCGCGGCGGCATCCCGATCGACGTGTTCTGGCAGCACGGCACCCTGCCCGAGGGCACCTGGGCCCCCGACCAGGGCGTGCCGCCTTATCGGCCGCGCTAGATACCTCGCCGTCGGTCACGAAGTCGATGCCGCCGGCGGCCTGCCGCGCCACGTTGCCGCGATCGCGGCATCGTAGGCGGCCCGGTCGTAGGGCCGGCCCTCGGCCTTCGCCTTCATCAGGTCGAGCACCGCGTGCGGCCGCGGCAGGCTGCCGATATGGGTGGTGAGGATGCGGTCGGTCGCGTTCTGCAGTCCCACGGCGCGCCTCACGCTTCCTTGGCCAGCCGGTCGAACGCCATCAGGCGCGTGAGCAGCGCCTCCATCTGCCGCAGCGGCACCATGTTGGGGCCGTCCGACGGCGCATGGTCGGGATCGGGGTGCGTCTCGATGAAGACGCCGGCGACGCCGACCGCCACCGCCGCGCGGGCCAGCACCGCGACGAACTCGCGCTGGCCGCCGGACGTGGTCCCCTGCCCGCCCGGCTGCTGCACCGAATGGGTCGCGTCGAAGATTACCGGCGCGCCGGTCTTGGCGAGCTCCGGCAGCGCCCGCATGTCGGAGACCAGCGTGTTGTAGCCGAACGAGACGCCGCGCTCGGTCACGAGCACGTTGGGATTGCCGGCGCCGACCAGCTTGGCAACGACGTTCGCCATGTCCCACGGCGCGAGGAACTGGCCCTTCTTGACGTTGACCGCGCGCCCGGTCTCCGCCGCCGCGACCAGGAGGTCGGTCTGGCGGCAGAGAAAGGCCGGGATCTGGAGCACGTCGACCGCCTCGGCGACCGGCGCGCACTGGCCGGCGTCGTGGACGTCGGTCAGGACCGGGAGGCCGAGGCTCTCCCGGATCTCGGCGAAGACCGGCAGCGCCGCATCCATGCCGACGCCGCGGGCCGACGAGGCGCTGGTGCGGTTCGCCTTGTCGAACGAGGTCTTGTAGACGAGGCCGATGCCGAGGCGGCCTGCGATCTCCTTCAGCGCCGCCGCGACCTCGAGCGCGTGGGCGCGGCTCTCCATCGCGCAGGGACCGGCGATGATGGCGAGCGGCAGGCGGTTCCCGAAGCGGGCGGCGCCGACCTG
>DASZVN010000001.1:0-3643 GCA_035547055.1 Hyphomicrobiales bacterium | reverse complement strand
ATCGACGCTGCGACGCACCCCAAGCTTGTTTTGCGGCGATGCTAGGTGGGCCGTCGAGGGCCGTCAACACGAACTCGTGTTGCCGTCTTGTCAGGATGGGGACGGCATCGCGGCGCCGGGTCGCTGCAAGTCCAGAGAGGCCGTAACGGCGCCGCGCAGCGGCGGCGGCTTCGACTTCAGATAGACATCGCGGCATGGAACGAACGTCCGATGCCCGCCGCTGCAGACATGACTAGGGTCGCGGGACGAGCTTGGCCCGCATCGCCGCCCCCGGGACTGCCTGCGGCGAGTCTCCCAAGCGGCCTTTTTTCTTTGGTGGGGCGCGCGGCGTCAGCTCCGCTTGGCGAACGGGGCGCCGGGCGCGAGGCGGCCGGCGCGGCGCCAGGCCTCGCGCATCACGCCGAGCGGCGCGAGGCGGTCGTGGAGCCAGAAATAGAGCGGCACCTTGCGGCCCCTGAGGCCGGGCAGCGACCATGGGTCGAGCCCGACCAGCGGCACGAAGGGATTGCGCCGGCTGTGGGCGTAGATCTCGATCCGGACCGACGGCCCCTCGCTCCGCCCGCGGGCGTGCATGCCCGCGGTGTCGGCGACGACCAGGGTGTTGCCGGCGACGGCGAAGCGATGCGGCGGCGGCAGATGCAGCCGCGTGAGGTCGTCCGCGCCGATGCGGAAGGCGCCGCCCTTGCGCGCGCCTTTCCGGGAGGCGAGGACGCTCCGCCGCTTCTCCCAGGCGAGGCGCCGCTTCGTCAGGCGGTGCGAGCCGGGCACGTAGGTGAGGGGGCCGCTCGCCTCCGCGACGTCATGCAGGAAGAACCACGCCTTCATGGTGGGGTGGAAGGTGTCGACATGGAGCGCGGTCTGCGGGTCCGGGTCCTCGCCCGCGGCGCCGGCGAGGATGGTCTGGACATAGACCATCGGCTCGACATCGAAGCTCGCGACATAGGCGAGGAGGCCGCGCCAGTCCGGCGCGGACAGCATGGCGCGGGTCGCCGGCAGCGCCTTCAGCACCGCCGGCGTCAGCGCGATGCGGCGGGTGACCGCGCCGCCCTCCTGCATCTCGTGCGCAGGGGCGGTGAGGGCGGCGATCTCGGCGGCGACGGCCTGGAACTCGGCCGCCGGCAGGAACTCCCCTCTGGCAACGAACCCGTCCCGGGCGAAGGCGGCGGCATCCCCGGGCGTGACCCGATGGGCGAGGCGACGGCGGCGCCAGTCGGCCATCCGGTGCGCGGTCGCCATGCGCCAGACGTGGAGGCCGCGGCGGTTGAGCCGCTCGCTGCCGAGGATCGGGTTGCGGCCGAAGCCCTTGCGGCTCGTCAGGATCGCGGCGGCCCACAGCGGCAGGAGCAGCCAGCGCCAGGGCTTCATCCGATCGCCTCGTGAACCGCGTGCTCAAAGGAGCCCGTTTTCCGCCAACCCGCGCGCGACGCCAACCCCTTTGTCCGTTAGCGCGATCCCGCTCGCGTTGCATCGCCTTTCTGGCCGGCGTCGCGCGAGCCGTTCCGAGCCGTCTCCGCCAGCGTCGCGAGGCCGCGGCGGAGCGCCGTGGCGTCGTCGAGGTCCTTCTCGAGTGCCGCGTGGGCGCGCCGCCACAGCGGCACCGCCTCGGCGAGCAAGGCCTGCCCCGCCGGCGTCAGCGCGAGGAGGCGGCTCCGCCGGTCGCGAGGATCGCCCGCTACGGCGATCAGGCCGCGCCGCTCCAGCGGCTTCAGCGCTGCGGTCAGCGTGGTGCGGTCCAACGACAGCAGGCGCGCGATCGCACCGAGCGGTGCCGGCGCGGGCCGGTTCACAGCGTTCATGAGCGAGAACTGGCCGTTGGTCAGCCCGAGCGGGCGCAGCACCTCGTCGAACCGGCGCGCGAGCGACCGGGCCGCCCGCTGGGCCTGGAAACACAGGCAGGTGTCGCGGACGAAATGCGTCGTCTCGTAGGAAACCGCAGCCCGCTTTGACATGACCGGATAATGTTGATATCAACTCATTACGTCAAGGGCCTGGGCGGGCACGCGGACGCAGGGAGAAGGCCATGCCGAACCATCGCATCGTGTCCCGCGACGAATGGCTGGAGGCGCGGCGCGCGCTTCTCGCGCGCGAGAAGGAGGAGACGCGGCTGCGCGACCGGGTCAACGCGGAACGGCTCGCGCTGCCGTGGGTCCGGGTCGAGAAGGGCTATGTGTTCGATACGCCGGCCGGGCCGCGTTCGCTCGCCGAGCTGTTCGCGGGCCGCAGCCAGCTTCTCGTCTATCACTTCATGCTCGGGCCGGGCTGGAGCGCGGGCTGTCCCGGCTGCTCCTTCCTCGCCGACCACTTCGACGGGGCGCTCCCGCATTTGGAGCACCACGACGTGACGCTCACGGCGGTGTCGCGGGCGTCGCTCGCCGAGATCGAGGCCTACAAGCGCCGCATGGGCTGGCGCTTCCCGTGGGCGTCCTCGTTCGGCAACGACTTCAATTTCGACTACCACGTCTCCTTCACCGAGGATGATCTGGCGGACGGCACCATCTTCTACAATTTCAACGAGATGGACGTCGCGCAGGGGAACGACGAACTGCCCGGCCTCAGCGCCTTCGCCAAGGACGAGAACGGCGAGGTCTGCCACACCTATTCGAGCTACGCCCGCGGATCCGAGCAACTGATCGGCACGCTGATGATCCTCGATCGTGCGCCCCTGGGGCGGAACGAGTCGCGGACCATGAACTTCGTCCGCCGCCACGACGAGTACGAGACCGCGGCCGCGGGAGGGTGAGGAACGGCGTCCCGCCATCGTGACGACGGCCGGTTTGAATCGGCCGCCGCCGTCACGCCGCTGCCGCACCGCCACGCCATCATCGATCCTCCCGCAAACGGAGACGCGTCATGCCCGATCCTGGAAAGTTCGTCTGGTACGAGCTGATGAGCACCGACGCCGCAGCGGCCGAGCGGTTCTACCGCGACGTCGTCGGCTGGGGTATCCGGCGCACCGACAACCCGCGAATGCCCTACACGACCTTTCTCGCCGGCGAGACCGGCGTCGCCGGGCTGATGACGCTGACCAGGCAGATGCAAGCCGACGGCGGCGCGCCCGGCTGGGTCTGCTACATCTCGACGAACGACGTGGATGCCGCCGCGAAGGCGGTCCGCGCGGCCGGCGGCGCGATCTATCTGGAGCCCAGCGACATCCCCGACATCGGCCGGTTCGCCATGGCGGCCGATCCGCAGGGGGCGCTCTTCGTCCTGTTCCAGGCGTCGGGCCCCGGCATGGAATCGCCGGCCTCGACGGCTGCGCCGGGCCATGGCGGCTGGCACGAGCTCCGCACCAGCGATCTCGACGGAGCCTGGGACTTCTACGCCAAGCTGTTCGGCTGGACCAAGACGACGGCGATGGACATGGGGCCGGCGGGTCCCTACCAGCTCTTCGCCGCCGGCGCCGGCGACATCGGCGGCATGATGAGGTTCGAGGGCCGGCCCTTCTGGAAGATCTATTTCAACGTCGCCGACATCGGCGCCGCCGCCAAGGCCATCGCCGCCGGCGGCGGCAAGATCCTCAACGGGCCGATGGAAGTGCCGGGCGGCGCCTGGATGGTGGAGGGGGCCGACCCGCAGGGCGTCACGTTCGCCCTGAGCGGCCCGCGCGGCTCGGCCTGAGGCAATCCCCGTGTTGGGGGGGGGG